>CAZDXY010000267.1:0-1513 GCA_964509385.1 uncultured Rikenellaceae bacterium | reverse complement strand
ATTTAGATTGGAGATTTCCATAAGCAATTGATGACATGTAAGCACGAATAGATAACGGAATAATATAATTTTCTATATGATTCCCTATTAATCGTGGCTTCCCAAGCAATATTGTGACCCAAATTATTCCTTAACCAGTATGATATTTTAATAGAATGATCAATTGTTTTATTTGAGTCATTCAAATTTGATAGGAGTTTTTCCAAAGTTTTTAATGGGATGGGATTACGTAAAAAATCCCCCTTTTTCTTCAAGTGCATTTCTTCTTTATAGTAATTTATTAAATCATTTAAATCTTTCTTATTATTATGTTCTGGTTTCCGATTTGGATTACGTAGTAATAAACTTTCAAATAATACACAACCTCGGAAAAGATGCATAAACAATGGCTCTGCGGTACCTTTTTTAATTCCAAGCTCAAAGTTGCTGTCCCGAAATTCCCATTCCACAAGAAAAGTAATAAATGTCGTGAGTAATGTTCGAAATCCAAGATCATCTTTTTCTATTAAGATTCTAGATATAAAACAATCACGTAATTGGTCAATGCTTAATTTTTGAATTGCTTTATTTTGGGATATAATTTCGTTGTAATTCCATATTGAACGTATTACGGTATTTTGGGCAATTATGGTTTCACCCTGTGCAGCATTTTTGGGATTATCTCCCCTTAAATTGAAAAATAAGTCCGTTGGTCTTTCTTTGCCATCTTCTATTTTTAAGTCTTCGGATAGAGCTGCATCAAAAAAGGAAATTGCAGTTTGATAGTCTCTCAAACGAAATGATGAAATTCCTATGAAAAAGAAAGGATGACCTTTGTGTATATTTTCATATGCATCAGAATCAATTCTTTTACATGCACGCAATAGTGTGAACATTCTTTCCCTTAAAATATGATATTGTTCCATGTTCATTAATTCACCGGGTAAGGGGTTGCGGTTATAATCATTCCAAAATCTTGTTACTTTATTAATATCGTATGCTGCATCCTTAAATCTTTCCTCGAATTCATTAATTGCTGAGATGATGTCAATAATATTCATAACGTAATCCTTCGTAGTTTTAGCTTCATTAGGAATTTTACAGATTATATAACTTATATCTTTTCATCATGTTTAATTATTTGAATAATAGTCGAGTTCATGACAACGTTCTGACAATTCTCATCACTTGAGATAAACGGCTGAGTTTCTGACAATCACCTCTCCAGAAAACCTTAGAGATATAAGATTATTGCCCAATTTGACCTATTGCCCATGAGAATGGATAATTAAGATATCATTCGTTTAAAATTCAGTTTTTAACAAACTCAGAGATGACACAAATTAATTATATCATTTGTAGATTGGTATTCCTTTGATATTAGAAGCTAGAAAAGGCATTATTTAAAACAGCTTACAATTTATGTTCCTGTTTTGTTAAATATTCGGATAAATCCCAGGTTGCTATTATGGCGACTCGACGCGCCCCTGCACCTGTTCTTCCACAACCATCACCCGCTACCAGAAGCTCATCT
>CAZDXY010000266.1:0-1522 GCA_964509385.1 uncultured Rikenellaceae bacterium | reverse complement strand
GAACGGTTTAGCACGTTCTGTACGATTTCGTCGGGGACGAAATCGTGGCTCGCTCTCCCACACTAGCCACACCCCCAGCCGTTAGCAACAAGGCGATTTCGCCAAAAAGAAATCTATCTCGCAAGAAAAGCTAAATAAAGACACTTCTTATTTAAGTTATTTTGGAATTTCTTAAATAGCGATTATCTTTGTTTAAAAAAATCGAAATGAAACAATATAAATCTGGACAGTACATAAGTCAAGGCTACTATAAGAGTTTTCAACCTACATTAATCAATAAGCAATTGCAGGTTGACAATATGGAAGTATTGCAACTACTGAGTCAAGCTGATAGAGAATTAGGCAGACTAGATATGTACTCAAAGTATATTCCTAATATTGAACTCTTTATAAGTATGCACGTTCTTAAAGAAGCCACTCAAAGTAGCAGAATTGAAGGAACTCAAACTAATATGGAGGAGGCATTATTGGAAAAAGAGGATATCCCTTTGGATAAAAGAGATGACTGGGAGGAAGTCCAGAATTATACAAAAGCAATGGAATGGGCTATAAATGAATTAGAGAAACTTCCATTTTCTTCACGATTAATTCGTGAAACCCATAAAGTACTACTGCAAGGAGTTAGGGGAGAGCGAAAGCAGCCGGGTGAATTCAGAAATAGTCAGAATTGGATAGGTGGAGCCACTATAAATGATGCTGTTTTTATTCCGCCGAATCATACTTCTGTACCAGAATTAATGAGCGATATTGAGAAGTTTCTATATAATGAAGAGATTTTCATTCCTGAATTGTTGAAAATTGGTCTTGTTCATTATCAGTTTGAAACTATTCACCCATTCCTTGATGGAAACGGTAGGGTCGGCAGGTTGCTTATTCCATTATATTTAGTCAGCAAAGGAATATTAAAGAAACCAATACTTTATTTATCTGATTTTTTTGAAAAAAACAGAAAGTTATACTACGATAACTTAATGATGGTAAGAGAAAACAACAATCTCTCACAATGGTTTAAATTCTTTTTAGTTGGAATAATTGAAACAGCAAATAACGGAATAACAACATTTGACAATATCCTTCAATTACAAAAAACGGTTGAAACAAATATCCAAAAATTAGGTAGTAGAGCAGTGAATGCTAAAAAGGTGGTTGATTATTTGTATAATCGTCCATTGATAAATGCAGAAAAAGTTAGTGAAATAACAGGAATATCAATGCCTTCAGCTTATAAATTAATCATAGATTTAGAAAAACTAGATATTCTAAAAGAAATAACAGGAAGTCAGCGCGGTAGAGTGTATGTGTTTGACAACTACTTAAGACTATTCAAATAATTAAAGCCCAGTTGCTAACAAGGGGCTAATAAAATGCAGGTTTCCAGCAGATTAAAAAACGTTCCAACATTTTCGTAGCTTCGTAGCGTGGGATAAGAAATCGTTTCAAACTCCTGCACTTTACCAGCCCCCATCCGTTGTATGCAAGCCTGACAGACCAGATTAAACTCTGAATATCTGACATTTAAACA
>CAZDXY010000265.1:0-1531 GCA_964509385.1 uncultured Rikenellaceae bacterium | reverse complement strand
AATTGGAATTATTTCTCCCTTTACAAATTTACCATTTTTTTCAACAAATAGCTTAATTATTGGAGCAACTCCGTTGAGCCCATGTAAATTAAATCGTCCATAGGTACAAAAATTCCCTAAGCTGTAGGCTATAAAACGTCCTTTGTAGAGATCAATTGCCCTTGTTACATGTGGTCCATGCCCGAAAACTACATCTGCGCCGGCATCAATAACGTACCGAGCAAATTCATAAACATTCCCACGATCTTCACCATAAAAAAATTCAGTTTTACGTGTAACATTTGTATGACTCGCTCCCTCTGCACCCCCATGAAATGATACGATTACTATATCACATTTCGATTTTAGCTCTTCCACAATTCTTACCACATTGGGAATGTCGTTTATATTGCAAGTTCCTTTGTTTGGGGCAAATGCGCTGAAGCCAATTTTCACGCCATTCTTTTCAAATATTGAGGTGGGGTATGTGAGTAACCCTCCATAGTATATCCCAACGGAATCGAGTAATCTCATGGTTGTTTTTCTGCCCTTGTCTCCAAAATCGCCGATATGATTATTAGCCAGGCTTACAACATCAAATCCGCAATCCACAAGGCAATCGATGTATTTTTCGGGCATTTTAAATGCAAAGCATCGGGTAGAGTCGCTACAGCGTTTGGCAACGTCTCCTGTGTTAAGAAAGCATCCTTCTAAATTTCCAAAAGTAACATCGGCGTTTTGAAGGATATTTATTACAGGTTCAATAAGGGGTTTGCAGTCATTGTTTGGAGGAAGGTAACTTTTGTTTGGGAAATCGGTTCCGAACATAATATCACCTACACCAATTATTGTTAAATGGTTAAAAGTGGAGTCGGAGTTTTGAGAAAAAAGTTTACCTGAAGGGTGCTGCAGTAGTAGAAAGAGGAAGAGATAAAAGCAAATGGAGGCAATAAGCTTTTTATGTTTGGGTAGCTTACAAAGTAAAAACATCATATGAATGTAAAAAAAACGATTGTAATAGTAAATAATGTTCTAGTCGAGCGATTGCCCGCTTTGAGCCGCCAACTCAATGATCTTATCGTACTCCTCTGGGGTTAAGTCATTAAAATAGAAGTTGATAGGATTAATTGGCTCGTTATTTTTCCTAACCTCATAGTGTAGGTGAGGAGCCATGCTCATCCCAGTATTCCCAACAAGGCCAATCACGTCACCTCGCCTAACTTTTTGTCCAGGTTTAACTAAGGTTTTACTTTGATGTGCATAAAGGGTTTTGTAGCCAAATCCATGATCAATAATTATTGTGTTTCCATAGCCTCGAGAAGAGAGAATAACATCAGAAACAACACCATTGCCTGTTGCGTAAATTTCTGTGCCAGTGGGTGCTGTGAAGTCCATACCCGTATGCATTTTAAGCACTTTATAAAATGGGTGCATTCTAACTCCAAATGGTGAAGCCACGCGTTTAAGGTCTTTGTTTGATACGGGTTGGATGGCTGGGACACAAGCGATCATTTCCTCTTTTCGCTTGGCCATTTCAATTACTTCGTCAAAA
>CAZDXY010000264.1:0-1573 GCA_964509385.1 uncultured Rikenellaceae bacterium | reverse complement strand
CCCTCACCTGACCAATTACTACGGGTTTGTGTCGGTCTTGCATTTAAGAGGGCCAGGTTGCATTATGTTTATTCAATTCTTCGAGGAAAAGATTTAGAAACAGAAAAATTCAGCGATGAACGCCGGATAGAGCAATTTGACCATCTTAAACAGGCTCAGCAAAAAGTGCTCAATCTTCAATATTGGCATGACTTTCTTAAGTGTATTCATCGAGCTGGTTTTCGCTCAGGCAAAGTTATTAGTTCCCAAACAAATATTCTCTATACTTATGTTCTGTATCTCATCGGGCGCACCGAATATAAAATAAATGAACATCGTCTCAGAAAAGTCATTGCTCAGTGGTTTTTTATGACAAGTCTGACAGGTAGGTATACGGGTTCTTCGGAAAGTGCAATGGAATCCGACCTTGCAAGATTTCGTAATGTGTCAAATGGTGAAGAATATTTAAATATCTTACAACGGATTTGTGATTTGGAGCTTACCGAAGATTTCTGGAGTATTACTCTCCCTAACGCGCTGGCAACCTCTTCTCCGAGAAGTCCCTCTTTGTTTGCTTATAATGCGGCTTTGGTTAACTTAGATGCTTATGTATTGTTCTCTGATATGAAAATCTCAAATTTATTAGATCCTACTTTTTCGGGACAAAAATCTGCTATTGAAAGGCATCATCTTTATCCCAAAGGTTTTTTGATAAATATGGGAATAACAAGTCAAAGAGATAGAAATCAAATTGCAAATTATGCTTATATTGAGTATATGGACAATATCAATATCTCAAACCAGGCACCAGAAGAATATATTCAAAAATATAACATTCGTTTTAATCAAGAGACTATTCGAAAAATGTATCATTGGCATGCTCTTCCTGAGAATTGGCAATTCATGGATTATTTCCAATTTCTGGAGAAAAGACGTGAGTTGATGTCAAGAGTAATACATGAAGGCTATAAAAAATTAGTATCAAATGATTTGGTTTCAGCAGATCAAGAACTGATTTCGTTGGAAGAAATAATTAATAATGGAGAAACCCACCAAGTTGAATTTAAGGCAACACTAAGGACTAACTTACACACAAATTCTAAAGATCCTCGCATGGAATATGCTGTATTGAGAACAATTGTAGGTTTCCTAAATACAAACGGTGGGATTTTAACAATTGGTTTATATGATGATGGAATGCCTGTAGGGATTGACATAGATGGATTTGAAAATGAAGACAAAATGGCACTTCACTTAGTGAATATCATCAAATCTCGGTTAAGTTCTCTGGCAATGCAATATGTTCACATTCATTTTGATGATTATAGAGAAAATCGGGTTATGGTTGTTGAGTGTACGAGGGCTGTAAAACCAATCTTTTTAAAAGATGGGAATGAACAAAAATTTTTTATTCGCACAGGACCTTCAACGTCGGAGCTTAAGGCTGGAGATATTGTCGAATATTCAAATATCAGGTTTTCTTAAACCATCCCCAGCCATCAAGATGGGTATACGGAGATTGAAAGTCACTGCCCTTTTTTACGGCATCATATTATCATACGTCTGCAAAGCCTTCATGTAATTGGCCCGTTCA
>CAZDXY010000263.1:0-1574 GCA_964509385.1 uncultured Rikenellaceae bacterium | reverse complement strand
CTAAAATTTATGAAAAGAAAAGTAGTTCTCTTGCTGCTGTGTTCAATACTTGTATTTATTTCTTCGGGCTGTAAAAGTCAGCTTGAAAAGAAAGGTAGTGAAGCGAGCAATCAATTTCGTCTGAGCGACAACAAGGAAATTGCAAGGATGTTCCTACAGTCGTTAAATAATGATAATTACATTGAACCGCACTTCTATATATCAAACGGGCTTAAGAAACAGATTACGGAAAAAGTACTTCACGATGTTTGGAAAGACATTACCACCAAGGCTGGTAAACTTGATACCATTTTTAATATTTATAGTGTTAATCATGAAGTTGGGGAATTAATTTTTCAGGACTGTCGATTTGACACTACATATTTGTCATTCCAACTTACTTTTAACAAAAAAAACGAAGTTATAGGCATGTATTTCAAACCATTATCTGCAGATGTAATTAATAGCCTTAAGAAATGAATGAATTATCGTCTCTCGCACTACTAGTAACATACCAATGTAATGTTGAGTGCAAACATTGTGGATTGAATTGCTCACCGAACAACAAGGAATGGATGAGCCTTGATGAGATGAAAAAACTTGCTTTAGATTCATCCAAACTTGGTGCCTCTAGCATTGTATTAACTGGTGGAGAACCCACTCTAATCAAGCATGTAGATTTATGTAATTATCTTCGATTTGTAAAAGGAAATACCACTATTAAAAACATAAGAATAGTAACAAATGGTCACTGGGCAAAAAGTTATGACAAAGCCTTTAAAATACTAAGTGATTGGAAGGTTGCTGGGCTTGATGAACTAAATGTGAGCTGTGGCGAATTTCATCAAGAATATGTCCCACTAAAAAATATTGGCTTTGCCTATAAGGCGGGTTGTGATATTAATTTCAAAACAGTTTTAGTTGCAGGCGAATTTACTACCTCTAGTTGCAAAAACAAACATTCTCTTAAAGATTTTGAGAATTCATTAAATTGCAGGGCCATTAAAAGTGCCGATTTAAACCCATTTACGTTATATAAACATGCATTTACGTGCAATAGCGCTGTAAATTACGGTAGAGGGCAACACTATATAAGTAGGGAAGATATTCCTCAAATCAAATATGAAGATTTACCTAATTTATGCGTTGATACAATTTCTACCCTATCCTGTCATCCCGATGGCAATGTAACAATATGTTGCGGTGTAGCTAGTCCTGGGCTACCCTTTCTAAGCATAGGCAATTGGCGTGAAGAGGATTTATCTGTTATTTTTGAAAGGGCAAATGATGATTTGATCTCTAACATTATACGGTATTTTGGTTTGAAATCTTTTATGGAGAGGGTTGCAAAAAACACCAACCTGAAAATACATCCAAAATCATCTTACTCTGGTAATTGCGAGTTATGTATCGAACTGTTTACAAATAAGGATGTTTTAGATTACCTCCAGTCTAAAGGATTAGAATTAGAGGATGATATTATTGCAAGAAAAATCATCATCAACTCTACAATCAATTCAAGTAACTACGTGTATAAAACTTAAACAATATCAATTATGCTGACAAAATATTTTTTATTTTTAATAGGCATTCTT
>CAZDXY010000262.1:0-1598 GCA_964509385.1 uncultured Rikenellaceae bacterium | reverse complement strand
GACATAAAATGCAATCTAGGTTTTTTTCTGATATAGAAATGTTCTGTCTAGAAGCGATTTTTGATCGAAAATAATTTATGAAAACGGGAATTTTTCCAGGAAAAACAAAACCGCCATTCTGGATTAATCCAAAAACCAAAAGGTAGGATCGTTTCCTATCACACCAGTACCGGGTAATCTCTTCAACTTCATCCACAAGATCATTCATTAGGCGATCAATGCTACCTTTGGTAAAAAAATGACTATTTTCAAAATCAGCCAAAACCCGCTTGTGAATTTTATAAAACCTAGACTTAATAGAGGTATGCCAATTGGTTTCATCATTACCAATTAAAGCCTTTATTGCACTTTCATGATCAGGCTCCCCTCTACCCAATTTATAAACAGGGCTAAAGCCCCAAGAGACATTAGATCCAACTGGATCTTTATATAAGTATGCAATTTTTGGATTTATTCCCGGGTTACCTGGATAATCCGCTAAAATGATTGATTCAATTCCCTGCACATCCAATGGCGTAGCATCAGGATCAGAGACCTTTAAAGCAACACGGATCACTTGTGGACGTCGGTCCGGGTCTATATCATCAGGTAGGATATCAAGAGGTAATTCTAGGTAATTGGCAATATCCGATAATTCTCTCGCATCATCCTGAAGATTGTAATATTGCCCTGTTTGAATTAATCCATCTAAAAATCCCATCATCTTCCTCCTTAGACCTTCTGGATAAACCCAAAACCCTGACTATTTTTTGCTCCTAAACCTGCATCCAACGCGATTTGTAAGAGTTCAGGTGGGCCTTTTAAGAAGAGTTTTCCAGAATATCCTTTTATGATGAATCCTTTATATTTGACAATATTTCTTCTAAGACGTGAAGAAGCACGAACGGACACATCACCTGGCGGTGGTTGTTTTTGATAAGTGGCACGGTACTTACGCTGTAAGTTCTCAGTAATTAATCTATCGTAATCAGGATCCCCCGGTTGAAAATAAGCTGTATATTTACGCTGATCTGGTCGAAACAATGTGCTATATACTGTTATTGGGGACTGAGTATAGACAACAAGGGATTCATTATTAACTTCTAGTGAATTTGTGGAGTAGGTAACACCATGTAAAATATTCTTTCCTAGATGAAGATCGCCCCTACGAATAATATTCTTTGCCAATGACAAACAAAACTCATCCAAAGGAGAAGCAATAAGTAGTTCAATTTTTGGAGTAAAAACAATTTTCTCTTCTGAGTTGTTAATTCGATAATTTCCTAAAATGCGAGAATAAACAAATAACCGGAAGGACCTATTGTCAACTTCATACCCCTTATCATGTAAAAAAGCACTCAACGCAGGATCAATGGATTCATAAATAAATCCTTGAATTAAATGATTATAGTGTAATGGAAGATAAAGATCATTACCAGATTCAAACTCAAACGAAAGTTGCATATCCCCTCGTTCATTAGAAGAACAATACCATTATAACGCAAAAATAATTCGTTGTGTTTTTTGATTTTCCATATGTTTGAATTATGGAGAACATTTTCTGAGCAGTTAGTGTAACATTATTTCTGTAAATTTCCGAACCTTAACAAAATGGTGAG
>CAZDXY010000261.1:0-1599 GCA_964509385.1 uncultured Rikenellaceae bacterium | reverse complement strand
TGTACCGGAGAAGGTGTAAAGTTCCATAAGTGCGCCCCTTTTTTCGTGGCGGGTTATATCATATTACGAAAAAGTGTGTGGAAAGTTGCGGGCTGGGAGGTGATAGCCGGGTAAGATACGAACCTACGACCAAGCGGGTATGGCGTCATTCCTGTCTTGATTTTATTTAGGCATGTCTATAATTTAATTATCAGACAATCATTTTTAATTTTGTAATGATTCATCATTACTTACTAGAAAAACTCATTCATTTCTTAGAAACGTTGGTATATCCAAAACAAAGTCTGATTTATATGATTGACCATAAACTGACTCATAATGTAATTCAACTACGCTTCCGTTAAGAGCATCGAGGAAACTAACAATTTCATCATAATTTTGATCTTTTATAACTAGTAGATCTATGGCTTTTCCTGCTGGTAAATAATCGCCAGAATTAAAAATATAGAATCCAAAACCTTTAATTTTAGGCAGTAATAATTTGGACCTTGAGTCCTCAATAAATTCATATGGGTCGGATAACAAATCATACTTCTTACCTGAATATTGAATCTGAAAATCAAGAATTATTGCAGGTCCAATTCCTCTATTCTCTATAATAATTCCATTAAGTTTATCTGGTATCCAATTACCAATTATACAAATATTAGGCGTAACTGAAAGGCGATAGTTCTTTCGTGTTTCTATACCTTGCCATATAGAAACTCCCAAAGCGCAAAAAGATACAACTAAAGCACATAAACCAACAAAAACTGCAAGCAGAGCAATTACTGTTTCAACAGTCATAAATATTCACACTGCGGTCTATTGAATAAACAACCATCTTCTGAATAAATTTTTATAAAATTTCCTAACATTTATTTGGTTGATGGATGAATTGCTGCTTCCTGAATCTCTAACAATTCTTCTTGAGTTAGGTGGAATTTATTGTTACATGTTTTCCATACTTCTAACATTCGATTATAGGAATCTAAAATTGGGTAGTGTGTATTAAAACTATCGAGATATTCAACAACCTCAGGATATCTGCCTCCCTCAAATTCAGTGCAGAAAAATTCAGCAAAAACTAAATAGTCTGACTCCTCATTCCCATCAAACCCATGAAACCTCAATTCTTCAACATCCAGGCCGGTTGTATCTTCTAATTTACGTATAGAATTTGTGATATTCCTAAACATATTTAAAATATCGAAAACTTTATTGGATACGTCTTCTGAAATTGTTTCTCCCTCTGGGCATAAATGTTTGATGCAATGGTTGTACAAGCCTTCATAACCATTATCAATTATATTTCGGGATTCTTCGTAATGGTCCTTCAAAGCTGGATCAAGTTTTGCTAATAAGCTTAATTGATTCGATAAAATCCATCTTTCAGTTTGAGTTAATTTCATTATTTCCTCCTGAATATCATCTGAATTTGGATGGGATTAGTAATATAAATATGGCAGGAAAGCACTTAGCCTATATTATACAGTAATAGTAATTTTCATTCAAATTTTCTTCCATATGAAGAAAGCAAGGTCGTATTTGACATATAATATATCACTTTTGAACTGCGGTGGTTTTTTGGACACTTTTTAAGGGTTTTAAATGGGGGAT
>CAZDXY010000260.1:0-1602 GCA_964509385.1 uncultured Rikenellaceae bacterium | reverse complement strand
CGCCACAAAGACACCAAGACACTAATTTTCACTAAGATGTATTTATTTATGAATTAATCAGGCTAATACAAATATGCAAAATATTAATAGAACCTTAAGATTTTAGCTTTTTTATGATCCAAAAAAAACTAAATTTGCTTACATTTATAAAAAATCGTTTCATAAACATACTGTTTGGCATTCAATATGTTTTGTCATCGAATGCCAATACATAATAAATATAAACAATCTAGTTGCATAATGTTCCAACTTTATTGCCTCTTAAGAGTCTTTAGATCAATGAAATATTCCTTCCCTCTTTACATTTATTTCATATTCCTTTTTCTTGCTTTATTAGGTTGTTTTCATTCCTGCAGTTCCAGTAAATCAAATCATACTAAAAAAAGGGGCATGCATAGAATTGACGATGGGTACAATAATATCTCAACAACTGAAGATAGCATTTCTGTTTTTGATACCCAAGCAAAAGAATTTGTCCCAAAGATCATTTTCAATTCACATTACATGAATTTGGGTAAACTTGATACAATAATTGTCCAAATTTCAAAGGATGAATCTTATTTTGCAATAGTTGACCGCATTAACAGGAACGTGAACAATACAATATCTGTTAGGGCAAAATTCAATGAATTTTCTTCAGCTTTCCTACTATTGTCTTCAACAAATGGGAATACCGAAGGTGTTGTTAAAATTCCAGAACGAAACATAATCTTCCAAATAAAATCAGATATTCTATCAGACATTGTTTATCTTACAGAAGTAAATGAGGAAAACGAAATTGAAGATGAAATATTTATTCATTCACCCGAAAAGCCTTGATAATAAACTTAAAAAGAGTATTTTTTAGTAGCATTAAATGATAATAACTTGAAATAGTAATCTAAAACCAATCCAATTATGAAACGTTTTTCTTTGATTCTATTGCTTGCCTTGGTTTTTACCAATGTCAATGCCCAGGAGACTATTAAGTTAATGGTTAAATTTGATGACACAAAGGATTTTAGTCAGGAAAACCTTTATCAGCCCTACACTCGCATTAGCACAGTTATGCTAAATGCAAAGATGTTAAGTGTTGATGCATGCAATGTAGGAGATAAATTGACCATTAACCTTTTCGATGATGATTCTTATTCTTCTACAATTGATAGGATAAACAAGAATATCAACGGAACTGTAACAATTCGTGCACGAATTGACGATTACCCCCTGGGTTTTTTATTGCTTTCGACAACCGATGGTCTTTCTCTTGGCTCAATTTGGATACCCGAAAAGAATGAAAGGTATAGCATCAAAACCAGCTCAAAAACTGGTATCACCTACCTAAAAAGATTAGATGTTAGTAAGTTGGATGAGATTGAGGGTGGACCTTCGTTAATTGCCCCCGGATACCCCAAACTAACCAATGACCAAATAGAGCAATTCAAAAAGGCTGCTGCAAAGGATCCCAGTGATCCAGCCAATGTGGATGTAATGATAGTTTACACACCCGCTGCAGCCTCATGGGCAAGCAGCAATGAGGGATCAATTTCAAATACCATTGCCCAGGCCATGGAAAAGGCTCAGCTTGCAGCTGAAAATAGCCTTTTGATAATGGACTTTACC
>CAZDXY010000259.1:0-1610 GCA_964509385.1 uncultured Rikenellaceae bacterium | reverse complement strand
TGATAAATGCTTTTTTATAAATATTATGCGCCGGCATGCATACTAACGGCCCGGCAATATGGGGAGGTTGTGTTACCCGACGCAGCATCCGGGCAGGATCCTGGTACTTTAGCCATAAAACTGTCCCGGTGCAAGGAGGGTATGGCGCACTTTTTGCCGTCCAGGTACAAGATTTTGAAAGCATTGGGCGCGATCGCGGTACAAGGTTTAATCGGAGTCCAGAATTTATCCCCGGTTACAAAATTGGTGGCGGGCACAGGTCCGCCAGCTGGCGGATCGCGGTACAAGTTGTCTCGGAGCCAGAAAATTGTCACGGTGCAGGATTTAAATTGCGGGCAGATGCGCGTGTCCCGGTGTAAGGACCATTACAAATTTGTCTTGGGAGCAGGGGCAAAAGCAAAAAGTGTGACAAACAACTTACCCATATTGTCCGTGTTAGCGTTTCGTTTTATTTTAAAATTGTCTCTGGTAGAATTATTTTCAATTAGGCAGAGTCTTGCTGAAACTTATTTATCCGACAGGATTCCTAAACATGAAAAGATATCTTACTAATAAAGTTATTGTGCCAAATATAAGGCCAAGATCCAGATATACACCAAGTTTAAAGACCCCAAAGATGCCATAAAACAACCCAAAGACTATAAATGCAATTGATATTGAATTTGATCCGAGTCCATTATAGAGAAGTACAAATCCAATTAATAATGATAATGTTGGGCAAGGTACAAGTCCTAGAGGCGAAGCATAGAAATATTTGAAAAGACTTTCAGTATTTAAGAAATGAGGATAAATAAGACCGAAAACTATCATAAGAATACCTATCAAATAATAAGGGAATGTTGATAGAGTAACTGGTTCTGATGAGGCCCTAAGACCAAAAATGAAAATGAGAATTGCCATCAAGGAAAAAAGTGTTCCATTAAAAGGATTACCAGCTATCCATGCAAAAACTGCAACTGATAAAAGTGGTAAACAAATTAGAACTCCAAGTAATTTGTTAGAAGGGTTCCATTTTGCAATTAAAAATGCTAAAAGAAAGTAGAGCACAATATGCCAGATAATAGCAACAACAGAATAATCATTAGCTAAAGATTGTAAAGAAGCGATAATTTCTTGTGTTTTAGGCATGATAGAAATGTTTTAAGTGGAACAATGAGTTAATTTTCGAGTAACTAAGTTAAAATAATATGTTTGAAAATTCAAAGAATGGATGCCTTTTGTCCTTGGATTTTAAGATCAATTTGTCGAATAAGATAGATATATATCAGCCGATTAAAAATCTGTAATAAGTCCATGGTATTTTCTGTTAGCGTTCGTTTAATCATGGTAAAAATGATGAGTTTCGTGTCAAGATAAATTGTCAGAAGAGTGAATCTTGGATTATGAATCTGTCTCGTAACGGCTTATAAATGAACGCTAACGGCCCGGCGGTATAATTAGTAAGCGTTACTCGACGAAGCATCCGGTAGGGTCCTGGTTCTTTAGCCACAAAGTTGTCACGGTGCGAGGAGAGTACGGCGCAGTTTTTGCCATCCAGGTACAAATTTTATTGAGCATTACGCGTGTCGCGGTACAAGTTTGATCGGGAGCAGGTAAGAAGTCAAGGTACA
>CAZDXY010000258.1:0-1628 GCA_964509385.1 uncultured Rikenellaceae bacterium | reverse complement strand
ATAATTCATTAAATCGGTGTTCATTATATGTTTCACCTGATTCATTTATTAAATACTCTTTGAATGAAATCTCTAATGTACTATCCAGCAATATCAATGCAATTCTATTCTTCTGCGTAAATGATTGCTTAAGGATCCAATCAACTACGATCATGCTTTCATAGAGACCTTTTGTCCAAGGTTTACTCTTTGCTATGCTTTCATTGTCTTTTTCAACCTTATCTGTATATCGTTGCCTTATCATTGGCAAAGGAGGCAAGTATGAAGTATTTACATTGGGAATATCGCTGAGGGAAACAATCTCCATACTGCCATGTGAATACTTAAACACATTTTCTTTCCACCCACCTTCAAATTTGCTTGTTCTTCGGGCTAAAGATGAATAATCTTGAACTACATTAATTAACCATTTCTGAATTGAAATAAAAACCTCATGAGATGAGTTTACATTGGATTTACTGCTATTCCAAGGCATTAAACGCGCAGGCCCTTCGAGGAAAATCAATACCCTAACAAGAGAAATATCCGCATGTGGTTTACCCGCGAGACCAGTAGCAAAACCAACATCCAACGTTTTTAATGCTTGTGCGATTAATCGATTATTACAATAGAAATAAACACCGTATTCACCTCCGGCGGGACTTGATTCCAACGTCAATCCTGCGATTGCACTTAGTGACACTACCTCATCTGTTTTAGTTTTTATTGTTGCAGTATATTTCCTCGGTTCAAAATCTGGTGGATAAGCCCAATTATCAAAAGTAATAGGTATAATTTCTTCTTTATTAACCTGAATTATTACATTTTGATTTCCCAAGAATTCCGAATAAACAGCTCCTAAATGTAACTTAAGAATATTTATTTTCTCTTCATTCAAAGATTGTCGCAATTTAAGCAATTCAATATACGTAGACCCACAAGGAATATCCTCTATTTCATAAACAGGTAATTGCCATTCATCTTCTTTTTTAATCCACTGATCGTCAAATGAAATAGAGTAAGTCTTATTATCTTTCCGAGTTTTAATTGTTATATCTTGGGCTAGCGCAACTACCGCCCTCTTTGTCCCCACACCAAATATTCCTATTGTCTGGTCAGAATTGGTATTTCCCGTGCGGCCTGGACCGACAATATAAGATAATTCAGATCTCTCAAGTCCTCCAGCATTATCGTTAACACATATCCTTTGTTGAGATATATCAAGAGTAATAGAAATCTCAACATCTTTTCTACGCCCTGCTATGATCCATAAATCAAGCGCATTATCGATCAGTTCACAAATAGCTTTATTAATATCATAATCAGCAATAATTGATAAAAATATTCTTTTTGATGGTGTTGCGTCGATAAAGCCATTATGTTTTTCCATTTTTTCCCTCAATAATAAGCTTAACAATTACTTGTTTTCACACGACAAACAACAGTAATAAACGAATAAAAAAGAAAACCTAATTCAGAGTATATAAAATTAATCTACGTTTATCAAGGAACTTTATTTTGCAATTTATTAATTTGCAATTTTCCTGATTACTTTCTCTTACTTTCTCGTATCAGTGAAATTTGTTATCTTTTCGCAGTCACCACCAGATTCATCGAATTCTCAGGATCGAAGGCCGTTCCCTCCAGAT
>CAZDXY010000257.1:0-1648 GCA_964509385.1 uncultured Rikenellaceae bacterium | reverse complement strand
TATAACAAATTGTTATTAAAAATGGTTAATTTGCTTTTAGTTTATAAAAAACTTGATTAAAATTGTGATTTAAAAACTAATGGTTACCTTAGGGGTCTAATTGAATAGTATCCAATAAGGTATTTTCAACAGAGGTTATTAATACTTATTTAGTATGAAAGATACTCCAATTCCATTTGATGTAGTAAAAGCTAAAATTGAAGAGTCAAAGTTGACGAAAGTAGGTAGTGCCACTATACGCGAAATTGTAAAGTTGGTAAATGAAATTGAGGAAGCAACGGGAAAAAAGTACATTAGAATGGAGATGGGCGTTCCTGGTTTAGAACCTTCAAGAATTGGAATTCAGGCAGAAATTGATGCTCTCAATAGAGGAGTTGCTCAAAAATATCCTATGATCGACGGAGTGCCTGTACTAAAGAAAGAAATTTCAAGGTTTGTTAAGAACTTTATCAACATAGATGTTGATGAGAAATGTTGCATACCAACCGTAGGCTCAATGCAGGGAGGAGTAGCGGCTTTCCTGTTGACAAACCGTTGCTATGCCAAAAAGGATACAATTCTTTTCATCGATCCTGGATTCCCTGTTCAGAAACAGCAGCTTAGAGTATTGGGAATGAAGTTTGAAAATTTTGATGTTTATAATTATCGAGGAGAAAAACTAAGGAGTAAACTTGAAAGTTTTCTTAGCAAAGGAAATATTAGTACCATTCTTTATTCAAACCCCAACAATCCTTCGTGGATTTGCTTTACTGAGAAAGAGTTGCAGATTATTGGAGAGTTGGCAACTAAGTATGAAGTGGTTGTAATTGAGGATTTGGCATACTTTGCCATGGACTTCAGAAAGGATCTTTCTAAACCTGGTGAACCACCCTTTCAGGCTTCAGTTGCTCACTACACCGATAACTGGCTTATGCTTATTTCAAGTTCTAAAGCATTCAGCTATGCCGGTCAACGAATAGGATCCATGGTGATTAGCAATAAACTTTTTGTTAAAAGATTTCCTGATCTCAAACGATTCTTTTCGTCCGATGAGTTTGGCTATGCCATGATTTATGGAGCCATTTATTCACTTTCGTCGGGAACAACCCATTCCGCTCAATATGGACTAGCAGCAATGCTAAAAGCCGCAAACGAGGGGGAATTTAATTTTGTTGAAGTGGTTAAAGAGTACGGGGAGAGGGCAAAAATCATGAAGAAATTATTTACCAATAACGGCTTTCAGATAGTTTATGACATGGATGAGGATAAGCCTTTAGCCGATGGATTTTATTTTACTATTTCCTATCCGGGTTTAAGCGGCGAAGATCTTATTGAGGAGCTGATCTACTACGGTATAAGTGCAATATCTTTATCAATAACTGGTAGCGAACGCTTAGAAGGGTTGAGAGCATGCGTTTCTCAGGTTCAGCGAGAACAACTAGTTGATTTAGAGTATCGACTGAAAGAATTCTACAAGAATCATCCAGTAAACATATAATTTTTTATAGTTAAATTATTACTAGTATTCACTGAACAAAATAGTTAACAAATGGCAAAAGTAAGAGGTGCAATTAAGGTGGATGTGGAAAAATGTAAGGGTTGTAATCTTTGCGTTGTTGCATGTCCATCAAACGTTATAGCACTTGCACGAGAGGTTAATGCAAAAGGT
>CAZDXY010000256.1:0-1648 GCA_964509385.1 uncultured Rikenellaceae bacterium | reverse complement strand
CCTGTTTTGTGCGCCACTTGAACGTTTCAAAAATGGCCTATTGATTATCAGACAAATACGACAGAATATTTTGCATTTTGGGTCATGCGGAGTTATTTTTGTGCATGTTTATTCGAAAAAACAGGAACCGTAGCGGTTCATTTAGTATACAGATTGTACAGAAGCATAATCGCTCCAACAGGGTAATTAAAACTGTTGGAATTGCGCAAACTAAAAGAGAGGAAGAGTTGCTTCTATTGCTTGCAAAATCAGAACTGGAGCGGCTTAGCGGACTTCAATCCTTGTTTATAGAACACGATGATTTAGTCGTTGAGAACTTCGTAAACAGTATAGGAAATGAACATTTACAAATTGTAGGTTCTGAGTTAATACTTGGCAAAATCTATGACAAAATTGGGTTTCCTTCCGATGGGTCATGCAATTATTTCAGGAATTTGGTTTTGTGCCGGCTGGTATATCCCGGGAGTAAACTAAAGACGGTGGAATATTTTCGCCAGCACCTGAATATGGATATTAGTGTTTATTCAATTTATCGATTCTTAGACGAGTTAAATACTGATTTAAAGCCAATCATCGAGCAAATATCGTTTGAGTATTCAAAATCGCTTTTAGGAGGCAAGATTGGGGTTGTTTTCTACGATATGACTACCCTTTACTTTGAGGCTTCGGAGGAAGACGATTACCGCATTCCAGGCTTCAATAAGGATGGCAAGCATCAGCAGCCTCAGATAATGATAGGGTTACTGGTGAGCGGGCATGGTTATCCTATCGGTTACCAAATATTTGAAGGGAATACTTCCGAGACCAAAACGTTAATTCCGATACTGGAGCACTTCCAAAGTAGATTTGGCATCAACAAGCCAATTGTTGTGGCCGATGCAGCTTTGCTATCGCAGAAAAACATTGAGGCATTAGCCACAAAAGGCTATGAATACATTCTTGGTGGCAGACTTAAAAACGAAACTGAAGAAATAAAGGGAAAAATTATTGGACTCGGGGTTGAAGAAGATAAACCAAGAGAACTTTCAACAAAAAACGGTCGGTTAATCGTTAGTTATTCATCCAAAAGGGCTTTTGTCGATAAAAGG
Organism: uncultured Rikenellaceae bacterium; assembly: GCA_964509385.1. Lineage (GTDB taxonomy): Bacteria > Bacteroidota > Bacteroidia > Bacteroidales > Tenuifilaceae > MWFE01. The sequence goes on along the minus strand of CAZDXY010000256.1, from coordinate 560 downwards.
AACCGGGAAAAGGGGATCAAAAGGCTGGAGAAGAAAGTGTCGGGCGGTAAGCTTAAGAAAGAGCATATCAATAATCGTGGTTATAACAAGTACCTGATATTAACCGGAGAAGCAAGCATTGCTATCGATTATGAAAAATACAATGCAGATGGTATTTGGGATGGCCTGAAAGGATATGTTACCAATACTGAGCTAAACTGTAATCAGGTTATTGAAAATTACACCCTGTTGTGGAATATTGAAAAAGCATTCCGCATATCGAAAACTGATTTAAGGATTCGTCCTGTGTATCATCGATTGAGAAACAGGGTCGAAGCTCACATTTGTATATGTTTTGCTGCATACTCAGTTTACAAGGAGCTTGAAAGACTGCTGAGCTTAAACAACATTAACTTGTCTCCAGAAAAAGCTATCAATGAAATTAAGGAAATACGCCAACTGCGCTACGTTCTACCGAAATCACAGATTGTCAAAACCAAAATCCTTAACCCTACTCAAAAGCAAAATCAACTTCTTGAAATGAAAATCTAAAAGTGGGTCATGCGTTGCACAAAACAGGA
>CAZDXY010000255.1:0-1681 GCA_964509385.1 uncultured Rikenellaceae bacterium | reverse complement strand
ACAACCATTGGATTATGAACCAATTTATAATACTACCAAAGCAGCTTTAGTGATGCTTACAAAATGTCTAGCAAATGAGTTGGTTCACGACAACATCCATGTCAATGCAATTTGTCCGGGTCTCATTATCACTCCAGATTGGAAAAAAACGGCTACGATTTTAGGAAAGGATTTAGGAATCACCCCTGATGAATATCTTGATCGAATTGCGAAGGACTTAGCACCGATTTCCAGATTTGCTACTCCTGAAGAGTTAGCAAAGTTTATCGTTTTTATTTGCTCACCTCTCGCTGCTTATTGTATTGGTTCGTCTTATTATTTTGATGGAGGTTTTATCAAATCAATCCTGTAACCCCTATAAAATTAATTGTGCCTTTTATCAGTCATTCTAAGCGGTACTTTCCTGCGTGAGGGTCTCATCTGACACCGAAGATGTCATCCTGAGGCTTCGTATTGAGAAGCTGTGAGGATCTCATCTTTTATTTTTTCTGTTAATAAAAATTTTAAATGATGAGATTGCCACGTCACTTCGTTCCTCGCAATGACGGGGAGGGCGGATGAGATTGCCACGTCACAGGCTTGGATGGTTTTTCCAAGCGTACATTATAAATGCAAATTTTTATATCTCACGCCGTAGGCTGTTTTTCCTCGTAATGACGGTTTTAGATAGGTGTTTTCATTGTCGTCTGATGCCGTTGTGCGGTATGAGGGTGTATTATGATACTGGAGGAAAATGGTGAATCCAAAGCGAGTTCGCGTACTTCAAAATGGTCCAGATCAAAAAGGTCCAATCATTTATTGGATGTCCCGTGATCAGAGAGCTGAAGACAATTGGGCTCTTATCTATGGTTTTAAGCAATCAGTCCGGAAAAAGGTTCCATTTGGAGTAGTCTTCTGCTTGGTTAATGATTTTCTCGGTGCAACTCGACGTCAATATGATTTTATGTTGAAAGGTTTACGGCGGGTGAGTGAAAAGCTCTTGGAATATGAAATCCCTTTTTTTCTTCTCAGAGGGGATCCAAGTTTGGAACTGCCAGATTTTATCAAAAACAATCAAGCTTCTTTATTGATTACCGACTTTGACCCGCTTCGGGAAAAAAGAAAATGGAAAGCTCAATTTATGGAAAAATGTACGTTGGAAATTCACGAAGTTGACGCTCACAATATTGTGCCGGTATGGATTGCTTCTTCCAAACAAGAATACGGAGCCTATACGATTCGACCGAAAATAGCTCGATTATTACCTGAATTTCTTGATGAATATCCACTGATGCAAATGAATTCTTTACACCAATCGTGGCAAAAAAATTCAATCAATTGGGACGATTTGTATGGTAACTGTTCAGGAGACTCATCCATTCCTCCAGTAACCCAATTTATTTCCGGATCAAAAAGCGCTTTGCAACAGCTCCAGCAATTTATTGGAGAAAAACTGGAATCGTACGACACTCAGCGCAATGATCCTAACGCTGATGCTCAGTCGCATCTTTCATCCTTTCTCCATTTTGGTCAAATTTCTGCACAAAGAATTGCTTTGGAAGTTCAAAAAGCATCGGTTGCAAAGAATAAAAAGGCTGCTTTTTTAGAAGAAGTTATCATTAGACGAGAACTTTCAGATAATTATTGCTGGTATAATCTCAACTATGATAAATTTAATGGTTTTCCATCCTGGGCGCAGAAA
>CAZDXY010000254.1:0-1692 GCA_964509385.1 uncultured Rikenellaceae bacterium | reverse complement strand
ATTCTCCCTATGCTTTCAAAGAAAAATCAAACTTTTCTTACATCGAACTCACGTTCTATTATTATTTCAGGAAAACCAAATTGTTAGTTTAAAACTCATATAGTTTCTTAAACCTGTTTCGTTTTAAAATATCTAAAAAAATAAAAAATTAAAAGCATGAGATCATTTGTATTGCTGATTTTTAGCTTTCTATTTTCGTTCCTTGTTAACGCACAAAGTTACCCTATTGAGGTTATTAATGCTGCTCATAGCATTTCGAGCCATACGCTTATGGACTATGTTAACGAAATGTGCCTGCCAAAGTACGAGGGTAGAGAAGCTGGTTCACCTGGATACGACAGCGTTACACATTGGCTAGTTGCAAATCTAAGACAGTGGGGAGTTAAGCCATTCGCAGAGAATGATTGTTATTTTCAGGAGTTCGACCAACCCTACACTCAAGTATTTTCTCCTGGGGAGTTGGAACTCTTGCTGATAGATAAAAAGGATACCCTACGTAAACCATATTCTTTTCCCAAACAGTTCTTCCCTGCAAGCAGTTCCGATTCCGGTGAGGTTGAAGCTGAAGTTGTGTTTGTTGGCTATGGGATTACTGCACCTGAACTGGGTTACGACGATTACAAAGGAGTTGATGTTAAGGGGAAGATAGTGGTATTTTGTTCTGAATCGCCTGCCAAGAGGGATGACCCAGATGTGGAGAAATGGGTGCCATACAGCATGCATGCTATTAAATTTGCCAATGCACTCCAGCAAGGTGCAGCAGGGGTGCTTTACGTTGGTACAATGGCAAATCCAAGTGTTAAGTACCAGAAAGGAATGATTTATGCTCATATCGGGGAGGAGGTTTTGAATGACCTTTTCTTTGGAAATAAAAAAAAGTATGAGGGTTTAATTGCTCAAATCCAGCAGAGCAGAAAGCCTGTTTCAATGCCTCTTGACAAAAAAGTAAGGATAAAAACAGAAACACTGCATTTTCCAAATAACAAAACAGCAAATATTATTGGCGTTGTTGAGGGAAGCGATCCCGACTTAAAGGATGAGGTAATTCTCATTGGAGCCCACCTCGATGGGCAGGGCAATCCAGGCATTCTCCTCCCCGGAGCCCTTGATAATGCATCGGGTGTGGCAAATATTATGGAGGTGGCTAGAGCAATGGCACATCTTCCCGAGAAGCCCAAGCGTTCGGTCGCTTTTATCTTTATTGGGGCAGAGGAAAGTGGGTTGATTGGAAGCAATTACTTTGTTGAAAATCCAACATTTGATAAGGAGAAAACCCTTTGCTTTATCAATTTAGACATGGTCGGGAATGGTGCTGGACTGGCTTTATGGGGAGGAGAGAGTTACCCAGAAATTCTTGAAGCATTTGCAAAAGCCAATGATAACTTCACCCATAGATCGTTTAATACTTCTGTTTCGCGCTTACCACGAACAAGGCCCCGCACCGATGCTGCCGTTTTTTTAAAAGCGGGGTATAAAGCAGTTAGCGTTGGAACCACTAAAAGCCTAAAGCCCATTAACTACCATCAACCTGATGACAAGCCAGATATAACAATAACACCTGATATTATGGAGGATGCCTCAAGAATGTTATTCCTTGCGGTATGGGATTTGGCAAACAGGTAATGATTGCAATTCTGAGATAAAAATATTTCAGCATTTTTTTGTTATTCAAATTATCTTTCCTACTTTTGC
>CAZDXY010000253.1:0-1694 GCA_964509385.1 uncultured Rikenellaceae bacterium | reverse complement strand
CCGGGCTGGCGGGCTGCGAGGGGTTTGAAGAGGTGTATGCGGAGGGTGGGGTGAGGGTTTATAAAATCAGGTGATGATAAACGATGTTCGACAAAACCATGGGTTTTTTGTATCATTAATAGAACTTATGATAAATTGGAGCAGCCATGCAGAAATTATTCCTGAAAACAAAGACTTATTTTGAAAGCCATGAAAAATTTAAAGAGTTTATTTTACTCCTATCAATATTCTTAATTTCACTTTTTATTAGAAGAATTGGCTTAAAACATGGATTCCCATTACTAACTCATCCAGATGAACCAACGATAATTAATCCAGTTCTTCGAATGACAAGTTTGAAGACCTTAAATCCCGGCAACTTTAATCGCCCAAATCAGATCTTGTATTATCTCAATTTCATTTATTTAAACCTGGTGAGCTTCATCACTTATGGAAAAAATGTTTCTTTGGCCTATGATGAACATTATTTAAACTTTTATTACCACAGCCGTCTTCTTATTTCGATTATGGGATCGCTTATACCAGTGATTGCCTATAAAATTGGAAAAGAATTCAAGCCAGTATTCGGTTATGCCGCCGCTTTGGTATTTGCAGTATTTCCACTCTATACGCTGCACTCTTTATATGTAACGCCAGATATCCCGATAACTCTCTTTACATTTTTGGTCATCTATTTTATTCTTCGTTATCTCAATACCGGCTCGGAAAGATACTGGGTTTTTGCAACCATATTTTCAGCCATTAACACTGCGGAAAAGTATCCTGGGTTAATTTCACTGGGAATTGTGTTTGCTGGAATTGCCATTCATATCTTCTCAAATAATAAAACTGTGAAATTGGAAAAATTCAAGACGTTATTCCGTTACTCGATCAAGATAATAATCACATTCTTAATTTCTCTCTTCATTTTCGCGCCTTTTATTTTTATTGAATACCAATCCGTCATTGAAGCATTGATCAGAGAATCACGAACAACCCATCTCGGAGCCGATAACTTGGGCTGGTTCGGTAACATGCTGTTTTACCTTAAAACCTTTTTTTCTTACTCAAACTTCATAGGCATTCTATTCTTTGGTATCGGGTTATTTGCAATAATAAGATCTCGAAATATCAAATACCTTGTCTTGATGTATGGATTCTTGTATTGGATTATCCTGAGTAAACTTGCCCTTCATTGGGAAAGATGGGCATTGCCCATGTATATCTCGCCATTATTGCTGATAGCAATTGGGGTAACTGCAATATGGTTGAATTTTAAGAATAATAAGTTCGTAAGAATTGTAATGATAGTGGTTATTGGGTGCTTCTTCTTTCAGCAGAGCGTACACACATTATCAGTTCCAACGAGAATGAAATATGTAGACACCCGTTTAGTCGCCAGAAGATACTGTGAACAAAATGGGATCACAACCAGCAACAGTATATACGAAGGCTATACCCCGCTCCAACCACAGCATTATAAACTTTTATTCGATGATTATTTAATCAAGGATTTAAATCCGGAATATGCAATTCTGTCTTCATATATATACAACAGGTTTTATGTCGAACCTGAAAGATACGCTTATGAAATTTCAGTTTACGACCAACTCAGAAACAATAACGAACTACTGCAACAAATTGAACCTGATAGAGCGCCAAACACAATAATTGAACAACTGAACACGATCATCTATTACACAAGAAAACAATTG
>CAZDXY010000252.1:0-1749 GCA_964509385.1 uncultured Rikenellaceae bacterium | reverse complement strand
CCAGTAGTATGAATGGCCAGGAAACCAGTTCTTCGGTCAGCTAAAACCCCGGGACGTGTTCAACCCGATTTGTGATGTAATAACCAGTCCTAACAAGGACTGGTTTGCACTTCATAATACCCGCTGGCTGGAGGCTAATTCTTCTATCGTATAACCAACCATATAAGCAAACGCTATATCTTTCAAATATATCTTTGGAGAGTTTGAACATGACCCAGCGGCCAGTAGGTAACAAAAGCTTTGCCAATAATATGGTCACGGGTAAGCCAGGCACCCCACAGGTGGCTGTCATAACTGGAATTACGATTATCTCCCATTACGAAATAGCTGTCCGGAGGAACCACTACCGGACCAAATTGATAATCCATCGGTGCTGCTGCATAGGGTTCCTCTTGTACCTGATCGTTAACATATAATTGACCATTTTTCACTTCCACCTTATCACCTGGCACGGCAACCAGTCTTTTTACGAAATCATCCTTAGCATGGATTTCAGCAGGTGGTTGGAACACCATAATATCTCCCTTTTGAGGTTCTTGAAAATGGTATATCACTTTGTTAACCATAAGGCGGTCCTGTATTTGGATAGTCGGTAACATTGACTCGGTTGGAACTATTCGTCCTTCAATAATCCAGGTTCTTAAGATCATAGACAGAAGCAAGGAAATAAGTATTATACTAAAAAACTCCTTTATAAATCCACGAAATTCATTACTCATAATGCACCTCAAAACATTTTGTGATCCGGATTGAACCCCGATTCTTCAGTAAAAAGCAGGTCAAAATTAGCATTAAAACTAATGCTTGAGCTAACGCAAATGGTGGTTGAGAAATATCGCTGCCCAGGTAAGCAGCTGCAGCAACCGGGCAACTGACAAACAACAACCATATGAAGACCATAATAGCTGCTGCAAATCCACAAGCAGTATGGGTCAGACACCTTTTTCGTTCCTGTGCTGCTAAATCTACGATCAGATCATGCAATTGAGCAGACTTGCTTGATGGTAAATCTCCCTGTTCAGCCCAAGTATTTAAGGCATGGTACATCCACAGATTCACATCATCTGGCGCTGGATTCATTTCATTTTGCTCCTTTCAAGTTATCTTCCTGCAGCTTTTGCCGCATGCGGGTATGGGCAGTATTCAGACGAGACTTGACTGTTCCCAGGGAGATACCCAGTTCTCTAGCAATCTCATTCAATTTTAGGTCACCCAGATATCTTAGTATTATTACCTTACGGTGTTCCTCTCCCAGTTCCCGGACTACTTCCCATACTAAAGTGATATCCTGTCCATGCTGTTGGGGAATCTCCAAGATACCCATCATTTCTTGCGGATCAATCGGCTTTACACGTTTACGGGCTTTCATAATATTTAAGCTTTGATTGACCAATATTCTCTTTATCCAGGCCGGGAAAGCGATGGCGCCGCCTTTTAACGTGCTGCGTTTAGTCCAGGCTCTCTCTACGGTCTGCTGCATGGAATCCCATGCATCTTCTTCATTACCGAGTACAGCAAGGGCAACGCGAAAGAGCTTGCCTTCTTCCTGCTTTAATAATCTTAAGAACTCATCCTCATCCAATTCTTTGCTACCCCGCAATCCAGAATATTTATTACTATGTACATATTGTATATGTAATAAGACAATGCAAAAAGCAAAAAGGTTCATTACAAATTAAAAACATCATCCACCTGTCCATAAATATAGTAAAATTGTGGTAACTCTTAGGCTATTACTAACCGGAATTG
>CAZDXY010000251.1:0-1799 GCA_964509385.1 uncultured Rikenellaceae bacterium | reverse complement strand
CTTCAAGCATTTGAGAAGAAAACACACCACCAAACCAATGATCACCAACAGGTGAGGCTTCTCCTGTTAATAAGTAGTAATAAGTATTCTCGACAATCAGATCTATTGCTTTATCTAATTCTTTGAAAGTTGGTTCAAACATTTTATACATAGCTTGGAAATAACCGATAACTGCCTGCTGAATTTCTTCAGGATAATTATCAGCATCACTTATTGTTATTGTTGTCTCTCCTGATTTGTAAACTTGATACAGTCGTTTAAATTGATCAGGAATGAGGTAATCAATCTCGTTTATTTGTTCTTCAATGTCTTTATGAATTTCTTCAAGATCAACATCTTCTGTTAGGAAAGTGTCAAGGGGATCATCTCCCATTTCAATTTCAGGAAGATCATACTTCTTGCGAATGCTGTTTAGTACATCCCTAATTTCAGGATTGGATGGCAGTAGTTTTCCAAAGAATTTGGATTCAAGCATAATTAATCGAATAAAGAATCTTGTTTGCCAATATCTTTTTTTACTCTTTGGGCTTGCTTAAATGTCCCGTATTGTGGTGGCATATCTATTTGTTTTCCCCCCAATATATCTTCGATGGTAAGGATTTGGATTCTTGGATAATCACGACCCCAAGCTTCAGAAGTGAAATATCCTGCAGATACGGCTTCAGTAACCATATCTTTAGAAGGTTCTTCAAGAGTAACAAAAACACCTATCGCTGCATTTTCACGTTCAACAGTTCCACGAAGATCACGAATATCACCGCTTTTTACATGTCCACTTTTGACCTGTATTACAACTTTATTGGGCTTTCCATTCGCAGATTCAATAAAATTGATAACACCATCAATTCCACGATCTTTCCCCTTTTTACCTCGTTTGTTTGATTCTGAAGCTCCTAGTGGTTTTGCTTGTAATAAAGACAATGACCACCATTGAAATTGGAATCGGTCTTCTTTTGCTAATTCATGCGCTGATTGTATACTAACAGGTTCGCCAACTACATCATACTGCTCTCCTGCTAATAAATTATAAGAATCCCTCAATCGGTATTTTTGCAAGGATATGGATAGGTGAGTAATATCAATACCTATCCATTTTCTACCTAATTTTTCAGCAGCAGCAATAGCAGTACCACAACCACAGAAAGGATCTAATACCCAGTCTCCTTGATCGCTACAAGCAGAAACAATTCTTTCTAATAGTTCTTGTGGTTTCTGTGTAGGGTATCCTAATCGCTCTGCTGCAGACGGTCCTAAAGCTTCTATGTCATCCCACAAAGACTGAATAGCTACTCCTTTGCCTTCATCAAGGTATTGTTTGCGGACAGGCACATTTCCAGGTTTTGTTTGAATAACTAAACCCTGTTCAATCATTTCATTCATTCGCTTTTCTGAATATCGCCAATATCTTGTAACACCCATTACTTCATATTGTGGGTTTCCTTTAGCTGCTCCACCAGGGCCAATCATACTAATGAGGCGATACCGTCGTCCATCACTCTCAGTATATTTGTAGAATTTTTTCAGATAATCTTCACTATACGGCTGGAAAATTGGTGTAAATTTGTATTGATGGGATTTTCCATAGAACAGGATCGTATCTGTATTTGGGCCAAACATTTTGCTACCTTGACCTGCATTTCCCTTAACTGTACTAGCTCTCTTCCAAATAATTTCGTTTAAAAAATTTTCAACCCCAAAAATAGTATCCATAATAATCTTTAGATAATGACTAGCTGTTGGATCACAATGTAAAAAAATGCTTCCTGTTTTCTTTAAAACACGATGAAGTTCTATCAATC
>CAZDXY010000250.1:0-1828 GCA_964509385.1 uncultured Rikenellaceae bacterium | reverse complement strand
AGCTTTTTGGGGCAGAGCGATATACACAAAATGCGGGATTTGTTCAGTCAGATCGTAATAATCAAGGGCGGAGACCAGGCAAATCACGGCTTTGGGGAGTCGCTTTGAGACTGTGAGCCAGTCCGGCCTGCCGGGCAGAGGCGTGTCGGCCAGCCGATAGAGTCCCCGTGACAGTTGGATCAGCAGGCCCTGATCGCGCATGGTATAAAAGGTCTTCGGCGCGATGCCGGCCTGGATCGCCTCGGCAGTCCGAATGATCCCGCCGTGGTCTTGAATGATGGAAAGTGCTTTTTCGATCGTGATCATAAGTTATAGAATTAACTGTAATTGTTGATGATTACAGTTAATATTATAACCTCAGAAGAGCGTTTGTGTCACCGTTTTTTTTAAAATTCCCTTATCCACAGCGTCCGGTTCACCCGGGGCGATCTCCAGTCCGGGCAGGATCGTGGTGCCCAGGCCGGCCAGCAGGTCGTCCAGGACGTAGTATTCGAAGGAGTCTTCCGTGATTCGTGGTGACATATTATTTCCCAGCCCGATTTATTAATCTTTGACATGCATGAATTGCTGCAAGGTAATAATAAAACATCCAACTATAAAAAATCGGTTTGTCATAATCAAATTTTTGATTTAAATCATTATGTCTGATGCCAAATTGATTAAGTATTTGAAACAAATCATTTTCATCTTTCGAAGTTAAAACTGATGAAGCTTCTTTTCTCAAGTTCTCAAGTATATCTGCTAAGTTTTTTAACGCGTCAAGCCTTTGTTCGATAGTAGAATGGCCACTACGGAATAACTGTATTGCATGCTCCAATCTTGAGTTTAAATCTTTGTTTTTAAATGGAACCGGTGTTTCTAATAGGCTTTCAAAACCTTTATCAGCAATGGAGATTATTTCCCCTTCTTTTGTTATTTCAAATCCACCAGCGTAGTTTGGCAGAATGTGATTTACATTAATTCGAAATTCATATTGCGCAAGTGCTTGAGTAAAATCTGTATCCAAGTCATTGAAATGCCAACCGCATTGGTTGTAGGAGTGAAAATACCCCTTTTCTTTTCTGGGTGATGAAACATGATCATAAAGGAATTCGATTATATCGAATATTTCATCTTCATTACATGTGGATAGTGAATTATCAAATGGCCAAAGGTTTTTATGTAGACATAGAAATATACGAGATTCTATAGCTGAATAAGAGCCAAACCTTCCCGGAACATGACCTTGATCTACGCACTCGTATCCAAAGTATTCTTGAAAATAATCATTGTCCCAATAATTATTAAATAACACAATAATTAATTGCCGGAGTTTATCTATGTCGAAACCATTCTTGGGTATTTTTCCTGTTCTTGCCGAATAATAATCCCTACTCATTGTGACCTTTTCATGCATAGATTAATTTGAAAATTTGTTTAATCTCAGGCTATTTTTTAGAAATCCAATTTTCTCTTTGGGTAACCTTTTAATTTCATTGAAATAGGTTAGTTATCATCATATATCTTTCTTTTAGAAGTGTCTTATTCATCACTAAATTGTTCTTAATTGAATTGTAAAGAAATGAAATTAACGTATCAAACTGCTTTACTATTTCACTTTTTGGAACAAGTATATTCATTGGACGGAAGTTTCTCTTACTTAATTCAGCGAAGGTTGTTCCACTGGCACGGGATCTAATCTCTTCCATGTGAACCTTTGCCCAATTTAACATATAGAACGCTGATAGGCTTCTATCGCACTTCATGGCAACGATCCCCTGGTTGACGCAAACTGGGATTTGGTTAATCGCTAAGTATCCCACAGGTGCTCTGGAAGACATAAGAAGCG
>CAZDXY010000249.1:0-1844 GCA_964509385.1 uncultured Rikenellaceae bacterium | reverse complement strand
AGGAGCAAAAGCAAAAACTGTGACGAGCTTATTAATTATACCGTCCGTGTTATGCTTAGGCATTATTTTTTGTCATTTCCCCATTTTTAACAGAACTAAAACCGGGTTGTCGGTTTCTTTCAGGTTTTGTGCTAGCTTTTCAAGCTCTTTTTTCTTTTCAGGATATCTGGGATTTGATTTTATAAACTCCGTGGAAGCAATATGTTTTTTAAGTGTTAAAGCATCGATTAATGACACAACTGTATTATCATCTTTTGTTGTCAATGGGATAATGTTTGGACCTCCATCAAGATCATTATCAATACCTTCTCCCAAATTGAGCAGTGCCTTGTAATTATCTTTCTTCGAACCAATAAAGCCATAAATTATTACTTCACCCTCGACAATAAATCTGTATATAAAAGCATAATAAACATAATCGCCAAATTCCAATAAATTCAATGGTTGAAGAAAATTTGCGTATATTCTTTCCGCATTGTTCTCAGAACGTACTTTTGGAGTAACCAGCTTATTTCCAACATTAATAACCATATGAGGTTTAAACTCAGTATTTTCAAAGACATAGATAGTGTCAGAATATATTTCTTTCTTAAATAGCCTGTTATTAAATCCATAAAAGAGGTTTTCATGTGTATAAACAACAATCCCTTTTTGGGATTTGAATTGATATTTATTGGGAAACCTCTTAATGATATTGCCTTGTTTATCCATCAGTATAAAACTATTTTCATTTACCCCTGAGTTATTTCCGCAATAGCATAAGACTTTATCTTCGAAGAACTTGAATTCACGAACATAAAAAGGAACATTAAACGTTTTTATAAACTCACCGTTGGGAGAATACTGACAGAATTTTTTTTGCCAGCCTGAAACCATGTAAATATTCTGATTTTCTTTGTCAATATCCAGGTCTTCAATCTGATTAAGCTCGTTGGGGCCTCTTCCTATCTTTCCAATACTTGCTATGAAGGATCCATTATCTCTGAATTTCAATACTCGTTCCCCATTTTTAACAATGAAATATCCATCCCCTGGTATTATTTTATTAATGCTGTACTCATTAAAAAAAACTAGATCTATCCCTGAGATTAAACTTTGTGTGCTCGTTTCCAATGGAATATATTCAATATCAACAAATCCTAAATCAGAAAGCTTTACATTTGACGTCTTCGGCAGCTTTGTTAAATCAAAAGCTTTAATAGGTTCCTGTGCATAAATATTAGTTGTATGCAAACAAATCATGAAAATGGTAATGATTAAAGTTTTATTTAATGCTTTCATGAATAATCAATTATAGCCTATAATAATTTCTCTTTTGTCAGTGGTCAATACTGAAAAGTACTGTTATGGAACCTATACTCCAGCTTAAGCATAACGGTTGGCGGTATAATTTAGTAAGCGTTTCCGCACCGCCTGAACGTTTGCATCTTGTAGTAATCTTCCTCGGTGCGGAACGGCGCAGTTTTTGCCATCCGGGTACAGATTTTAATCGGAGCCGGTGTCCTGTCATGGTATTGGATCACTGTCAATGGGAGCAGGGAGTAAATAGGCAAAAACTGTGACGAGCTTATTAATTATACCGACCTTGTTAGGATGCGTGCTATATTAAAAATTGAACTTCATTCGTTGTTTTCATCAGGGTACAAATCTATCACGCTGCAGAATGAGTTGGATTTTCGGCGCATTTTTTTTCAGGATATATCGGAAGAAACACCTATTGATAAATGCTTTTATATAAATATTATGCGCCGGCATGCATACTAACGGCCCGGCGGTATAATTTAGTAAGCGTTACTCGACGAAGCATCCGGGCAGAGTCCTGGTTCTTTAGCCACAAGGTTGTC
>CAZDXY010000248.1:0-1899 GCA_964509385.1 uncultured Rikenellaceae bacterium | reverse complement strand
TCTTCCTGATAATAATCTTCTCTTGCTTCTTCTTCCTGGATTGCACTTTTCAGCTCGATAATCTTCATGTCCAGCTTATTTCGGTTAAAACTGTCCCCTTCCGGCAATAGTTTTTTAACTTCTTCCAGCCAGTAGACATTAGACTTGTTGATATTTTTTATCCTGTTTCTCTCCTCGTAATAAAGTTCCACCTCCTTTTTCATGGCTTTCTCGGCAAATTCTGCTTCATCAAAACTTGTCCTGATTCTTTTAATGCCCCTTTTCTGCCGTTTCAGTTCTTCCTCGTATTGGGCAACCTCGTTTGATTCTGTCGGTAGTGGTTTATAATTAACCCTGTCGATGAAGTCCATAAACCAGTAGGCCATATCGGTTTCAAACTGCTTTAAGTCTATTTCCCCACTGGTAAGGCGTTTGATATAATTGTTGGCAATCTTTGCAAGCTCATGTTGTTCTTTGTTGTATACTGGTATGGCGTCATCTGAATCAAAGTCTATTTTTTCTAATTCGGTTGCTATTGTCATTTTATAAATCTCCTCCTGTCTTTCCCTTCCAATCTGATATATTCACACATTCCGGCAATTCTGGATGATATTCTGCGGTCTATCTGCTCTTTGATTTCGTCGAGTGAATAATTGGAAGTAATAATTGTATGTAACATCTCCTGCTCACGGCAGTTGATAATGTAATAGGTTATCTGCTTAACAAAGTCAGTCATCTTCTCAGCCCCAAGATCATCGATACATAAACATCCGGAAAAGGTTGCAATTTTTTCTGCTATCTCGAATGGTGTTTCTTCCCCTTCCTTTTTGTAGAGGTTCTGCAAGGTCATGATAAATTCCGGATAACTAATCCACTCAACCCTTTTTCTGGCCTTGATTAGTTCTTTTGCGATGTTAGCCATGAGAACAGTTTTACCAACTCCGCAGTTGCCGAATATGAATAATGAATGATCAATGCCTTGCTTAACCATTTCAGGTTTGTCGCAATCGATACTGATATATTTTTTAGGTATCATTTCGGTAAACTTTGACAAGGTGATCATATTCACTTTCTGTTTTTGGTTTGGACTGCTGTTGTAATTGCTTACGGTTTCCATTACTGCCCCCTTTCTGATTATCTAGAAAATTATTTTTAGCAATATCCAGGTCAATAAATCTGTCAATCCCTCTTTTTAAAAAATCACCTAAAGTCCAGCGATAATTGAAATAGTATTTTTTGTCTTTTAAAATAATCGCATAGTTGGTAATAGCGTCCTTAATTTCATCAAAATTATATTTATTTAAAGCTGTCTTAATTTCTGATTGATATATATTTTTTCTGTGATTATAAATATTCTGGTTAATCCAGTGTGTGAAAAGTTGACTATATATATTCTTATTTACATTCTTTACATTCTTATCATTCTTGTTTATATTGATGCAGCTCCGTTGCTTTCGTGTTGCTTTCGTTAAACTTTCGTTGTTGCTTTCGCCATTTTCAGACCCCTGATAAAGTGAGTAATTTAGCACCTTTACGAGGATTCCGTGTGTTGCTTTCGTTGTTGCTATCATGTTGCTTTCGTTGAGCCTTCGTATGCTCCTCGTAAGATCGTACTTTTTATAGGTCATTTTCCGGTAACCAACATACCAGCATAAGGCATCCTGAACATCTTTAAACCTCATAAACAACTCACCTTCTTTAAGATTTTTAAAAGGTTTATGTTGAGCATTTAGTAATATATATTGCCAAAGTTCCCTTGTTACAGGTGGCATATTCATTATTTCAGAATCAAGTATTTGCCTGTGTAACTTTACAAAACCTTTATGTCCCATCCCCTACCCCTTAATCATCTCCATTATCTTTTGCGTATCGCATTCAATATCCAGTTTTTTCCTGCTACAATCCTGAATATATTTACAT
>CAZDXY010000247.1:0-1911 GCA_964509385.1 uncultured Rikenellaceae bacterium | reverse complement strand
AAAAACTGTGACGAGCTTATTAATTATACCGTCCGTGTTAGCCTTAGTGATTTTTCTTAAATGTCAACTGTAAGTCTGAGGTGACCCCCAAGTCCTTCTTGAATTATTCTCATGAGAGTTGAAAGTCGGATGTCAGAGGCATTATTTTCTATGCGGGAAATGTAGGTCTTGGTAGTACCACATTTCTTTGCCAGTTGCTCCTGAGTCATTTTTTGCTTCTTACGCATCTCCTGAAGCATAACACCGAGTTTAAATGCTTCGAATTCTTGTTCGTACTTGTCTCTGGCAGGTACTCCAATCTTGCCATATTCGCGGTCAAGATGTTCGTTGAATGTTATTATTTTATTTTTTGTCTTCATAATAATTCTGTTTTAATCTTAATGCTCTGTCTATTTCCGTCTTAGGTGTTTTTTGAGTCTTTTTTTGAAATCCATTTAATATGATTACAAGTCGATCGCTATCAAAAAAGCAGAATATCCGAAAAATGTTATTCCCAAAACTTACTCTAATTTCATATAGATCAGTTACTTCTATATGTTTGAGATATTTCTCTGGAATTATCTCCAGATACTGAAGTAATCCAATAGTCCAGTTGATTTTTTTCTTGACTTTGATAGATTGTTTCTTGTATAAATCCCAGAAGTAATCTCCATAATAAATTACCTCTCTAATTTGTTTGCGATCCATGTTGCAAAGTTAGCTAATTAGATAACATTTCCAAATAAATGGACAGAAATTTTCATGCAAGCTTATTTAGTACAGTCGCGTTTCTCATTAAGGCTAACGGCCCGGCGCCTGTCTGACTGGCGTCAGCCAGGCAGGGTATAATTTAGTAAGCGTTCCGCCAGCTGGCGGATGGCATGTGTTTTTGCAGTCTTTGCCCGCCGAAGCCTTGGCGAAGGTGGGCCGGGCACAAAACCCGCTGAGTTTTACGCGTTTCGCGGTACAAGGTTGAACGGGAGCAGATAAGTAGTCAAGGTACACAATGTTTAAATGCGGGTACTGGCGCGCGTGTCCCGATGGAGCGCAGCGGAATCGGGAGTCGCGGTACAAGCTGTTACAGATCTGTCAAGAGGGCAGGAGCAAAGTGCAAAAACCCTGCCTGACTGACGCAGGCAGGCAGGCATGACAAGCTTATTAATTATACCGTCCGTGTTAGGTTGCGTATTTTATTTTTTTTCTTTTGGCAAGTATTTAGAAATGTATTGTTTTGCTGATAATCCATTCGTGATTTCTTGAATCATAATATTCTCATTATGCACCTGAATTACAGTTGCGTATGTCACATATTTTCTTTTATAATATATGAGCCTTTTAGTTGCTTTTTCACCATTTTCTGCAAAATCTTTAATTGCTATAAGATGTTTTCTTACATTCTCAATATTGGATTTGATTTCTGCACTATTTGTGATTTTTCTATCTATCTCCGGTAACTTATATTTTTGGGCTTTAGCCTTTAAGAAATCGTCCCTTATTTTGCGCAAGCTATCAATCATAACCTTTTGTGCATTAATAACTAAATTGGCTTGAGCAATAAGACTATCACATTCTGATTTCATTTCAAAATAACGTTTGGCTTGCTTGAGGTCTCTTCCGCAACCCGCAAACAGTATTAGAATCAATATAATTAGTATCACTGATAGTTTTTTCATGATTTCTGATTTTGTATGAAGGGACTGAAATTATATCTGAAGTACTGTTTATGTTTCCCAACATTGAAAAACTGAAAAATTGGTTTTAGAGTCATTCCTTCAGTAGCAAGCCAGAATACTTCCAAACTTATATGCAACCTAACGGCCCGGCGCCTGTCTGACTGGCGTCAGCCAGGCAGGGTATAATTCAGTAAGCGTTACTCGACGCCCGCCCGTACCGAACGGTACGTTCGGGCGGGAAGCATCCGGTAGTGTCCTG
>CAZDXY010000246.1:0-1912 GCA_964509385.1 uncultured Rikenellaceae bacterium | reverse complement strand
TTGTACTTTGTTCTTCCAATTTGTCAATGAACTTCTTTTTTGTGCCCTCTCTCGCTGAAAGGGGCTGCAAAGATAGAGAGAAAATTGAAACTCCAAAAAATATTTACAATTTTTCTCCTTTTGAGGGTGAAAGAGGGGATTCGAACCCCCGACCTCTAGAGCCACAATCTATACCCTATAACTATGTAATAATCTATATATGTGCATTATACAGCGTTTATAAAACATAGCTGGTAGATAATAAACGTCAAAATTGGCTAAATTCTTCCAGGTCTTTATCCTCACTATTCCAGAATTGTTCAACCCTGAAATAGACTGCATCCACCTGTGCAGCGGTTAGGTCTTTGATCTTGTCCATAAGGTCCAAGACGTCAATTTCCCACTTCTCGCCCAGGTCGTCAAGCTTGGCAGCATCCTGACATTGAAGGGCCAGGAGATCCGCTGTTTTACCCACTTCATGGCAGAGCGTAATATGATCTGCCTCCATTTCTTCAATTTCAAAATACTCTGAACAGACAATGGAAATCCCTTTATTTCTTTCTTATGCCTCCCATTTCTGATTTGTGCAATTGCCGGTATTTCTATTGTTTAAAAAAATGTTATTTCAATTCCTGTGTATAGTTCTCCTAACCAATTCAGTTTCTCCGAATCTTAATCGGAACAAGTGGTTTTGTTAAAAACTTTGTTAATAATGATTTCTCTTTTCAGCAGATGTCCTTCAATTTTTACTTTATTTTAGATACCATTAGTGAATACTGTGGTATCAATTCATGATACGCTCTCTCGATAAATGAATAAACTCATCAATAAGAACAAATATGAGTAAATTAAACTATTTCAATTTCCCTGTGTGCTTATTAGAAGACTGGATGACTAACATAAAAAATTGTTTGAATAAAATAAGTTATTACTCAGTTTACGCTTATTACGCAACAATTCGTGATGAGGATGAAGATGAGGATGAAGATCAATTGACCTTTGAAAGAGCCGCCAATAAGTTCAACATCGAATTCAGGAGTAAAGAAGAAGCCTGGAAGACTGGGAAAAAATTGTATGAAAGCATTCCCTCTAATACTCCATACACAGGCATAAGATTACGAACCTATTGGGAATTTTACAAAAATGAAAAAACAGAATTTGAGAATGTTACATTATTGGCACACCTTGCAATCAAATCTATCCTAGCTGATAAAGCCTATTGTAGAATTACCAACAATTTCTTATTGGCTCGGATGGCAGGATACAACAGAGCAGTTGCAGATCCATGCGAATTACCAAACTCATTACGACCTTACGCTAATCATTACCAATTACGAAAAATCAGGCAAGAACTAATAGACAAATGGGGACTAACAATTTATGCAAGGTATACCAGAGGTTTTTTCGTAAGCAAAAAAATGGGTCTTGATGAGTTAGCACGCCTTGTCTTACTCAAGTCACGAAAAGTCAGGATGAAGCGCAATACAAAAAAAGAGAATAGGGCAAGAGAGAAAGCTTTAGCATCGATTTGTGGAGATTAACACAACCAAATTAAAAAATCATCTTAATCCGCAGTGAAAATTATACGCAACCTATATAAATGTATTTTAAAAAACTAATCTATAAAAGGTATGTAATTATGTGTAATTATGTGTAAAAATATAAAAAACCTTTTTATCATATATATACAGAACAATAAAAGCCTCTATCCAATGACATGTCCCTCTCCCCTAATTGCGCAGCCCCCCTCCCCCTAGCAATTTACTTATACCTTAATAAAATCAAAGAATGTAGTTGTTATTGATTCCTGATGCAGATATTCTTCATTTGTAGTCTATGAGAATCATTGGTGTGTAAAAGTTTTAACCAAATTAGGATGGTATGGAATGGAATTCTTAGACTTTCTCACTGCCTTTGGTATGCTATTTTTGTT
>CAZDXY010000245.1:0-1935 GCA_964509385.1 uncultured Rikenellaceae bacterium | reverse complement strand
GCTCTTTTTTTGATTGCTCAATTTAATAATGATTCAAAGTTTATCGATTTTCTAAAATCAATATTTCAGTATTAATAATTACAAAACAAACACGATGACAAACAAAGTTAAAACTCTCTTGAGTGAGTCAAAAGTTGCCAGATGGATTGCACTTTTCCTTATCTCTTCAACTATGTTTTTTGCATATTTTTTTGTAGATGTTGCTGCACCATTGCAAAAATTGCTTGAGACCGACTACAAGTGGTCGCCTGAAGTATTTGGAATGCTTGGCGGTTCAGAATTCTTTCTGAATATTGTTGGATTCTTAATATTATCGGGTATAATACTTGATAAGATGGGTATACGTTTTACAATGGTTACAGCAGGGTTAACCATGGTTATTGGCGGTGGTTTAAAGTATTTCGCCCTTACCGAAACTTTTACTGCTTCAGGTTTAGCAGCTTTACTCGATACTTTTTTGACATCAGTACCAGCATCGGCTAAATTGGCGTTTGTTGGTTTTGCAATTTTTGGGGTTGGTGTTGAAATGGCTGGAATAACCGTTTCAAAAACCATTGTTAAATGGTTTAGGGGTAAAGAAATGGCTCTTGCTATGGGATTAGAAATGGCAGTTGCACGCCTAGGGGTTTTTGCTGTGTTTCAGCTAAGTCCAATTTTTGCTGAAAGGGGTGGTGTCCCTAACTCGGTTTTTTGGGGATTAGCTTTACTATGCGCGGGATTCTTAACTTTCTTTATTTACACCTTTATGGATAGCAGGTATGATAAGGAAGTTAAAACCGATGATTCAGCCGGTCCAAGCGAGGAATTTAAACTCTCTGATATATGGGTGATTCTTACCAATCCAGGTTTTCTTGCCATCGCTGGTTTATGTGTACTTTTCTATTCCGCAATATTCCCATTCCAAAAATTTGCAACCGATATGTTAGCCTCAAAGCTTGATGTTGACCTAAAAACTGCATCGCAATATGTGTCGTATTTTCCAATAGGGGCAATGATCTTAACTCCATTTATTGGTTTTTTCCTAGATAAAAAAGGATATGGAGCAAGTATGATGATGTATGGAGCCATTTTACTTACCATTTCACACTTAATCTTTGCTCTTGTTCCCACCGAATCGTTTACAGTTGTTGTTGCTTTATTGACTATTGTAATACTTGGAGTTGCTTTTTCTCTCGTTCCCGCATCCATGTGGCCATCCATTCCCAAGGTTGTTGAAGATCGATACTTGGGATCAGCTTACGGACTTACATTTTGGATACAAAACATGGGCTTACTAGGGGTGCCAATATTAATTGGATGGGCCATTTCTGCTTCAAACCCTGGTGTTTCTGATCAAATTCTTGCAGGTGTTGAGGGTGCAAAGTATAATTACACAGTACCAGAATTAATTTTTGCAGGTTTCGGATTTTTTGCTTTTATTCTTAGTTTCTACCTAAAATATATCGATAGGAAAAAAGGTTACGGACTTGAACTCCCAAACAAGCAATAAGTAAACATAAAATTTAATAATAAAGCCACAGCATCTGCTGTGGCTTTATTATTTAAATACATGATATTTATGTTATAAAAAAAATTATTGTGATACTATTAAAACTTATAACCAAGGCCAATTTTCACTGCAGTGGAAAACGGATAAGTGCTTATATAATCATAGCTTATTGGATTCAGGCTTAATTTAATACTTGGTTCAATGGCTAATACTAATTCGTTATTTAGAGGAATGTTCAGGCTAAATGAACCAATGGCATTTGTGTTGTAAGGTCTTACATTTTCTGTTTTACCATAAAATTTCCCCTCTTTGCTAATTACCTCAAATTGATTGGAAACAAGGATTCCTGAAGAACATCCAATCTTAAATTCTACTTCGAAAAACTTCTTCTTTAGGTAAGTTGAAAAAATAATTGGTATTTCCAGAAAGTAGAAATGTTGACTAAG
>CAZDXY010000244.1:0-1943 GCA_964509385.1 uncultured Rikenellaceae bacterium | reverse complement strand
GCTGTTACAAAGTTTAAGAATATTACTTCCGATGGAGACCCAGGTTCACACCAAACTTTTGTTGACAACGATTTTCACATGTTTAGATTACCCGATTTTTACCTTATGTATGCTGAAGCTTTTCTCCGTGGAGGCTTAGGTGGCGATCAGGCTACAGCGCTTGGTTATATTAATGAGATGAGACAAAGAGCCTATGGTGATAACTCTGGCAACGTTTCAATTGCTCAAATGGACCTCGATTTTATCCTTGACGAAAGAGCACGTGAACTCTACTGGGAGTGTCACAGAAGAACTGATTTGATTCGGTTTAACAAGTTTACCAGCGGAACCTATGTGTGGCCATGGAAAGGTGGTGTATCCAATGGAATAGGAGTCGATGATAAGTACAACGTATTTCCACTACCAGCTTCCGATGTGGTTGCCAACCCAAATCTTGTTAAAACACCTGGTTACTAGCTAATAATAACTTTAAAAATGATATACGATGAAAAGATTACTAATCATTTTAATTTCAATAATTAGCCTTGCTCTGATGTATTCGTGCGAGGAGGATCAGGTGGGTCCTACACTAAACCTGACGAATGCGGTTGCACCTTCAATAACTACTCCTGCTGATGGGATTTCGTTGGTATTAACTTTACCGGAAGCTGAAACGCAATTGGTTATTGAGTGGACCGCTGTAGACTACAAAATGGAGGATATTCCTAACGTTAAATATACTGTTACATTGGCATATCCTAGCGAAGGACTAGAAATTACACTTGCTTCAACCGATACTACTGTTACAAAAATTACTTATCAAAGTCTTAACTTCAAACTGTTTGATAATTTTGGCTTAGAGCCAGAAGATGTGGGTGATTTTGTTATTAAGGTTACTGCTTCGATAAGCGATAATTCCACTTCAGATGATTTGGCCTCATCTCCTGTAAACATTTCCATAACCACTTACGATGATGAACCACCACCAGCAAAGCCAATTTACCTTTTGGGAAATGCAACTGCAGCTGGTTGGAATAATACAGCAGCATTGGAAATGACACATATTGAAGCAGGTCTTTATGAAATAATTGCCACTTTGGACGGAGAATTTATTAAATTTATTTCTATTCTTGGCCAATGGGCTCCTCAGTGGGGAACAGATGCTTCAGGAACTTGGGAAACAGGTCCATTGGTATACAGACCCACTGAGTCGGTACCCGATCCTCCAGCTATTCCAGCACCACCTGATGCAGGGGATTACCTAATTCATGCAGATACAGCAAACCTTGTTTATACTGTTACTCCTGCAACAAATAAATTATTTCTTTACGGCAGTGCAACAGAAGCCGGATTGAATCATTCAAAGGCATTACCAATGGTAAAAACAGCTCCATTGAGGTTTGAAATAAGTACATACCTCAAAGGAGGTGAAAATTATTCGTTAGGTTTCCTTATGAATCCAAATTCTAATTCTGGGCAATATGTAATGTCAGAGAATGGAAGACTTAAATATGTCAATACAAATTTTACTGAAAATTTGATTTCCGCTCCCGAGGAAGATGGGCAATATTTAATTAAGGTTGATCTCATTAAACGTCGATACTTCTTAATTAAGGAATAGTCTACTATTAATTATGTAAATTGGTTTACCCAGAGTTGTAAAACTCTGGGTAAACTTTATCATTTAGTTCAAATCTTTTGGTTTTGTATGTATTATTTTGTTAATTACTAGTCTATATAAAACACGGCCATTTTTTAAAAGATTTTTTAAAAAATAAACCATTCATTTAAAATCATTTACAGTGAAAAATTACCTATTTAAAACAATTTTGATATTCTTGATCATTTTTTCGTTCAATGGTCTTCATTCTCAAGTTATTGTAACTACCCCTACCCTGCCAACGGCTTCGGATGAGGTTTTAATCACATTTAATGCAACCTTAGGTGGTGGAGGAATGGCGGGT
>CAZDXY010000243.1:0-1960 GCA_964509385.1 uncultured Rikenellaceae bacterium | reverse complement strand
CAGATAAATACAACGGCAGATTGTGAATCTAAATTATTAATCGGATAATAGTGATTAAATTTATATGTCTGAGTAACAACTGGACTTGCAATTTTAATCCATGGATTTAATACCACTTTAAGCAGTAATCCAATTCCAAGAGAGCTTACAACATCAAAAGCTCTTTGTGTAATTGCTGGAGAGGCTGGTAGACCGCACGTCTTTGCAGCCATGGCCGCTTGCCTTTCAGCATCCTTATCAAGAGACGCGTTTGGTAACGTAAAGGATTTCAGAGAAATCGCATTTCTTGCTTTGTTTATGTTTTCAATCCAGGCAATTAATCGACGTTCTTGACTAGTTTCGAGCAAGGCACTTCCTATAATAATTTTAGTAAAGTAAGTTTCAGAATTGGTTATGTTTGCTTCTTTGTTTCCTCCCAAATCTCCCTTCTCAACAAATCTTCTAAAAGGGTGTGCAATTAAATGCATATTGTTAGAACTAGCAAGATACTCATGAAAGCGTCCCCTAATTAAAGCAGAAACAGCCCATGCAGTTTGTGCTAATTCTGAGGCTTTTGAGTTTACTGTTAACCAATTCTCTACTTCTTTCATATTTTTACTTGCACGATGAATTCCACGTAGATCTTGTTCTGAACAATTAATTACTTTTGAAATACTAGGAATATACTCTTCGTTGAAAAGACCTCCATACATTTTAGCATGGTGTGTCCAAAATAGTTCAATTGCATTGGCTTGCCAAGTTTTAAATTGATCATCAGATGTTAAATCTTGCCATTTATCTTTTAAAGAATCTGGAAATCTATTGAGCCAAAAAGAAGTATTTCGAATTGCTACTTTTCTGTCAAATTGAAATCCTTCCAAAAAAGGAAGACCAGAAAGAACTCTACTATAAGGTCCACTTGCTCCAGCATAATAACCAGGTCCATGAATTATGCCAATATTACCAAAAAGTAAAAGGTAAGTGGCAGATAATAAGCTTTGAGTATCCCACTCACTTACTTTCTCAGTCTTTCCTTTGGATAGTGCTACAATTGCTCCATGAATGGATGCAGAATCAATAAATCCTTGAGTCATATTATTATTTCTTATCATTGGATCGATAGTATTATCTGGGATGTCCAACCTTTCATATTATTCAACGAAGTACGGGTTTATAATAATTTTACAACCTAATAAAGCCTTTCTAATAAAGATTGTTTTTTACCGCTGCTAATCTAAGTACTAAGCTTCATTTTTTAAACTCTTCTACATAATTTAATCATCTATATCTTATCACAATTGCAGTAATCCCGTAGTCTTCACTTATCATAAAGGTTGAATTTCCGACTCCATAAGAACCAGCTTTAACAATTAAAATAACACCATCAGCTCCGATTTCACGAGCTTTTTTTTGTATTTGCTGGAGATTCCATTTATCATTAGTGTCATTACATGTAATTATAGCAATTTCAATATATTTTTTATCTGGTTTTTGTGATTGATATATATCAATAGGATCGTTTTCGTTTTTAGGAGGATATGCAGTTTGATACATAGTAACCTTAGGTTTGGCCATAAGAAAACCAGTACTTGCGCACGAATAAAAAACCAATGAAAGTGACAAACTAACTATTAATACTTTTTTCATTTATATTTATAATATTCTGATCACAATGTTGACTAACAGTCAAAATAAAGGAATCGTTATCTTACAGATTTAGCTGAAAGTCAAATCGGTAGGGCGATTGGTTTATAACAGCTAGGTGGTATAATTCAGTTAGCGTTACCCGACGCAAGCAATTGGTATTGTCCTGGTTCTTCAGCCATATAGTTGTCACGGTGCAAGGGAAAGAGTGCCGCCTCTTGTGATAGGTCACGCTGACCCTTTTTTGAAAAAGGCGAAACTAATGGTGGCATGAAAATCAATATTAAATACTCCCGTCTATCCGACCACGGGTTCTACAAAAATAAGTTTTCTTTTC
>CAZDXY010000242.1:0-1989 GCA_964509385.1 uncultured Rikenellaceae bacterium | reverse complement strand
ACGGAGTTTCAAACGATTCTTCAACACGGAGTTTATTCTAGTAAACTCCGTGTTTTGATTCAATGTGCTGCCAGAAATCCAGCTCCACCCCTCGTGAAACGATGGGAAAATGAGTTTTTGTTGTAAATTATCAGAAGTGGAGTAAACCTTACTACTTAACCCATGAGTTAATGGAGATTCTAGAAATAAAGTCAACTAACAGCTTAGTGTTCTAATCCATAAAGAACACTAAAAAACCTCAATAATCAAAAAGAATTTCGCTTTATTCGTACAATGCAAAAGCCCTGTCAAAGATGAAGGTCACTGGGGTTGGATCATTCTTAACTATAGCGGTGCAGATCCAAAACTCGGCTCTACCACCTGGAAAAATAAGGTTGCTGGTTGCTGTCGAAGGAAAAGGCAATACTAACCATTCAGAATTATTGCGAATCTTCTGACTCTCGCTTACAAAATATACATCTGATGATTCAAATTCCAGAAAAGCAATATAATTGTTACTCAATTCAATTGTTATCTTTGCCAATATATACTCATATCCTTCGGGTGGATCATCGTTAAACATGTTTACATCTTTTAATATTGATAAAGCTTCGCTATCACGATGAACCTCTGTAACAAAAATCTTTATCCAGGAATAATCATTTAGCAAAAAAACTCCTGACCCATTAATACCAACTGGATTCCTTAGCGAGCCATGGTTTTCAGAATTATTAATATTTACCTCGTTCTCTCGACTTGATGAAAAATCCTGAAACTCCATTGAGCCTGTGGAGAAAAATAATGCTTTACCCATATCTGATCCACCAACAAATATAAAAGGGTACGCATCGTCCTCATAACCTAAAAAAGCGACCCATCCTTCTGCATATCCTCCGCCTAGAATCTCTAAATCACTTAAAGCGGGTTTAGGTAAAACAAGCCATGGATAATCTTTTCCCGCCCACCCACGCGACAACAAGAAGAAATTTGAGGCGGGATTTATATTTATTGAGCTTGTGTCATCTGTAGAGAGATTTTCTAGTCCCATTTTTACCAGAAAGTATTGCATACCAGTTGGGGGAGGATCATTAAACATGTTTGCACTTTTTATAGTTTGCCAAGCCTCATTGCCTGATCTAACTTCAACAATAGAAATGCCAACTTTGTTTCCGTCAATAGTGAAATTTTGTTTTTCATTCATTGGCACTATATATGTACGGTCATTGTAAAAACCAAAAGCAGGTGCAACTTCAGGGGTCGGAGTTAATGTTGGACTTGGTACTGCCGTGGGAGTACTTGTAGCTCTTGGCGTAGGCGTCTGCGTCGGTTCTTCTCTGGTAATTGTCGGCGATGGATATATAGTTTCTGTGTCATCAGTGGTAATGTCTTGATTTATCCCAGATCCAAAAGCTGAAGCAAAGGCATCTTCCCAAATGTTAGATAATACATTACTGGGTATTTGTTCTCCTTCCTCCAATGGACGTAAAATAATTGGACCTCCATCTGTATTTGGGTTTAATATCCGTAAATTACCACCTTCAATTATTTCTGCATAAAACTCTATAGTTGATTCCAAATCTTCTAGGTTCTGTAATTCATTATGAGAAGCTATAAATTCTTCAAAAGGTTCATCATTTATTGTTTCAATACTTAGGAATAGCTTATTTAAAGTTTCTGTATATGTTCCCTTAAACCAATACAAACCAGGCACGCCAAAAGAAAATGATCCATCCTTAACTAATGAAAGGTAAGTATACTGTTCATCGACATCGACCCAATCTCCTAAGAATTCAGAATCTGATTTACATCCAGACACAAGTATTAAAATTAATACTATCATTATGATGAACAGGTAGTTTCTTTTCATTTTAGGTCTCCTTTTTTCCCCAATTTATTGGTGTTCCTAAGAAGATATTACCATGAAAAAGCAATGATTACATTATTGGTACCACCAACTCTCTGCCCAGGCGCGACGATTCATACGCCATCTCTGCCAGACGCAGGGCGTTC
>CAZDXY010000241.1:0-1997 GCA_964509385.1 uncultured Rikenellaceae bacterium | reverse complement strand
GTACTTCAGCTTCACACAACCATCGGTATCGGCCATCGATCAACCGGTTGAACGTATTGGAGAGAAAGCCATCGACCTATTATTACGACAGATAGAAAAGAACGAGATACTTCCACACGAACGTTCTGTTTACCTTCCAGTAGATATTATCATTCGAGAATCATCCATTAAACCCTTATAAACTATGTCACGAAATAAAACTTTTCCAATCTTCCTTGCATTCTTAGCCATGGGCTTTGGCGATGTGGTGGGTCCACTTGTATCGCTGGTAAAGGAATCGTTTGAGGTATCGAACTTTGTTGCATCGCTAATGACAACCAGTGGTTTCATAATGTTTGGTATTCTTTCAATCCCATTAGGCGTTTTTCAGGATAAAAAGGGTAAAAAGTTTATCCTCTCCATGGGTTTACTTATAGCCCTAATCGGACTTGTTATACCCATCCTATTTGGAATGTTCGGTTCCACAACATCAATGGAAAGCGACTCCTTTACAAAGTTGTATGCACTTTTCGCTTCAATATTCCTTCTGGGGGCTGGTGCTACAACTCTACAGGTTGCAGGAAACCCCATTATGAGGGATGTATCCGAAGAAGGGAAGTATTCAAGCAACCTCTCATTAGCCCAATCCATTAAAGCCATAGGATCTTCTCTTGGTTTCCTTGTACCTCCAGCAGTAGCTGTTTGGTTCGGACTGGATTGGACCATTCTTTTCCCAATGTTTGCAGTTATCCTGTTGATAACATTACTTTGGGTAAATGCACTAAAAATTCAGAAAAAAAAGAGTCAGGATGTTGCACCTGCAACTCTCACCTCAAGTTTAAAACTTCTCGGAAATCCTTTTGTCCTTTTTATGGTGCTGGGTATTTTTCTATATGTGGGAGCCGAAGTATCTATGAGCGCTCAAATACCAATATTAATGGATAAGGTTTATGCCATTAAGGAATTTGGACTTTGGATGGCGTGGGGATTATTCTTCCTGCCAATTTTCCTGGGACGATTGGTTGGTGCCTTTATACTACGCAAAATTAAAGCAGGCAAATTTCTGATTTATACCGTTTTACTTTCAGTATTGGGTATGCTTTTACTATTCTTCGGTAGTCAATACTTTGCTTTTACTGGCATTATAATGATAGGCTTAGGCTTTGCCAATATTTTCCCATTGATCTTCTCGATAACAGTTGACACAATGCCCGATCGGGCAAACGAATTATCGGGTTTAATGGTAACAGCCATTGTGGGGGGAGCATTAATTCCACCCATTACCGGAGCCGTTGCAGATATTAATGTTCAACTTGGATTTTTAGTACCGGCTGCATGTATTCTGTACTTGCTGATTCTGGCTCTTAAGTTTTCAAAAAAATAGATTTTTTTCTGAATATCAATAAATGGAAATAGATAAAAGAAACGAAATAGTATTAACTCTTGATGCAGGGGGCACAAATTTCGTCTTTTCTGCAATTAAAGGATCGAAAGAGATTGTTGAACCGGTTTACCTTTCGGCAAATGGTAACAACCTTGAAGTTAGCCTTCGAAATATCATCAAAGGGTTTAGTGATGTTAAAAAGCAATTGAAGGGAAACCCTGTGGCAATCAGTTTTGCCTTTCCCGGACCTGCCGATTATCCCAATGGGATAATCGGTGATTGCGGAAATTTACCCGCCTTTAAGGGTGGTATTGCTCTCGGTCCAATGCTTGAGGACGAATTTGGTATCCCCGTTTTCATCAACAACGATGGTGATCTTTTCGCCTATGGCGAAGCCATTTTGGGTTTTCTCCCTGCCATCAACAAAGAACTTGAATTGCACGGCATAGCCAGAAGCTATAAAAACCTATTGGGTGTAACACTGGGCACTGGTTTTGGTGCAGGCATAGTTCACGATGGGCAGCTCTACCTTGGCGACAACTCTGCTGGAGCAGAAATATGGGTAACCCGAAATGCTTTTAACCCCGATGTTTTTGCCGAAGAGAGCATTAGCATCAGAGCCGTTCAACGAGAG
>CAZDXY010000240.1:0-2018 GCA_964509385.1 uncultured Rikenellaceae bacterium | reverse complement strand
CGGATTGTTAAATGTAACAACAGACAATATTCGTTCAAGCAAATCCAAAATCAATAGGAAGATTGCGGGAAAATAAACTTTTTTTCAACTATTAGGGCGAAACTTTTGAAACATAACTTGTTGATATAGTATGTATTAACCCTCATTTTGTCGAAACTTTTTTCTCTGTTATTGACTTTTAGTGATTTAATTAATAAAATTGCTAAAAAGTTGATTATGAAAATGTTTCTTACATACTTTGCCTTTTTTCTATTAACTGGTACTGCTTTGGCCCAGGATAGTACACGAGTCGATATTGGAGTTACTAACTTAGCTGGGACAAATAGTTAAACATAAAAGTTTAAATTTGTGTAACATGGACAATGAAAGAACACATTATGACAAAGCATTCCGTCATTCTGGCTATCAGAGGGCTAGCAGAAACAGGCCATTTACCGAAGGAATGATTTTTCATTCTAATAGAGGGATCAAATATGCGTGTTAACAAACTGTCAATTTCTTGAAATCTTTAACAACGGGACAGAGTATAAATCGTAAAGCCAACTATGTACTGAACAACTTATCCGTTGATGAATTTTGGGAGCAGCATAATGCTAAGAAAAAACCTATCAATAATGCAGCTTAACTTTTTTTCTCAAATCAGTTTGCAATTCCACCATGGAAAAGCTTAATCGCCAAACCAATAACCTGATATTTATTAACCTATGAGTGTTTTTTCTTATGTATAAACAGAATAGTTTTAAATATACTCTATTGAAAAAGAATAATTTAGCAGTAATGTTGCATAAAAAATTTTGTATGAAAAAAGGAATAATAGTGCTTTTCTACTTATCTGTTTTTTTCCCCTTATGGTCTCAGGATAATGTGCCGTCTTACATTATCTCGGGAACAGTTACTGATTCTCTGGGTATTCCTGTGTCCGGGGCTACTGTAGTGTTACGTTTTTTTGATACAGACTCGGTAAATGTTGTTACTTGGGGAGTTACCAACCAAGAGGGGTCATTTGTATTGAAAAGCAAAGCCGGACACTACCTTTTGAACGTGCGTTTTACCGGTTACAAGGAATGGAATGAACAAATTCAGGTAAGCGGAAATCTTACAACACCTTCTGTAATTTTGGAAGAGGACGTACAGAAATTAACGGAAATTACTATAAAAGATACACCCATAAGGTACCGTCCCGATGGATATGTTGTTTCTATGGTCAACAGTCCCATGGCAAAAGACAGGACAAGCATTGAGGTTTTGAATTACCTGCCCGGTGTTTCCGATTTAAAGGTAAACGGTCTTTCTGCAATAGTATATGTGGATGACCGGAAATTGACCTTCTCGGGTGATGATGCCGGGAACATAACCAGTATAGAAGTCATTCCGATTTCCGGTGTGGCTTTTTCAGGCAGTTCCCTCTCTGCAATAATCAAGTTAACATTGAGAAAATTACCGGAAGGGGGCGGTCGTTTTTATGCACAATCTTCTGTGAACGCAGATAAGCAACGATTTACACCAAAGATCAACGCTACGTTAAGTTACCGCTATAAAGGATTGAGTTTTTCTTCCTATGTTTACGGGAGTACAGGATATTCAATAAATAATTCGGTAGTAAAAACTGTCAACGATAATCCGGATATAAAAACGGAACAGCTTATCACCAATGTCAGTCCCTGGAGATTTAGCTTAACCACGGAACAATCCTTACACTATAGGATTAATGACAGACATTCCATAGCTGGTGTTTTCAGCACAAATAATATGTTTCCGGGTAATTATGAACAAAAAATAGTTGATGACAGCTATTATAACAATATGACACTAGGCTTTTCGTCTGGTAACAAAACAGGTTATGTGAATTACAAAGCCATTTTGAATAAAAAAACAGGATCGGCTTTTTTACTGGTAGCAGAAGTATCATCCTTAAGGCTGAATAATACCGATGAAGTTGAATTGTTCTCGCTTAATGATGATGCATTGAACCATACGCGCAGGGAGGCTGACTCGGACAGGAAGGCGTTGAATACCTA
>CAZDXY010000239.1:0-2018 GCA_964509385.1 uncultured Rikenellaceae bacterium | reverse complement strand
CTATCTTGCCCTGATTGTAGTTGTTCTTCAGCGAGTTTTGTGCACGAACCTTGAAGGAATCAATGGCAATGGTTTTACCTTCAATCAAATCCAACTCTTTAAGTAGAAATACAAACTTGCGAAAGATTGCCCTGAACTGTTCGGCATTGTCTTTACGGAAATTTGCAATGGTTTTATTGGAGGGTACTATTTCGCCCAACAGCCAACGGGCTTCGATATTGAGCCGGGCTTCACGCTCTAATTTGCGGGAAGAACGAACACCATAACGATATCCGTAAATATACAATTTAAGCAATTGAGCAGGATGAATCGGTGGACGACCCTCACTCTTTAGTGTAACATGCTTAAAGCCGAAACTTTTCAAATCGATACTATCAACAAAAAAATCGATAATACGCACGAAACTGTCGGGCTCCACCAGTTGATCCAAACAGTAAAATTGAATTTGATTCCGGGGTTCGCTTTTTACGTGATGCATGGGAGTATTATGAATTAACTGCATAAATATAAGCATTTTAGCGCATTAATCCAAGTAAAAAGAAAGGGTTGTCTTAGCTTAGGTTGAAAAATAATGTATCAGAAATGAAGGTGGTTTTTGCGCAGTCTGACGGTTTCAGCTATGCCCAGTAGCCGTTTTGCGGGCTTCGTCACTGTCACCCGCTACAAATTTACTGCGGGTCCCTGCTGTTTCAATTTACTCTTTCATAGGCTATTGGGCATAGGTGCTGTTAGCACACGTTTTTATATATTTGTTTGACTATACCAATCCCTTATTAATGATCCAACTCTTTCAATATCTGTCTTGGAAAGATATCCACTGTGCATAATTACATTTCTTGATCTTTCCATTGATTTAAAAAGTTGATTAACCCACTCAAATGAGTTTAAATGAGGTTCAAATAAATCCCATTGCTTATTAATTATAGAAGCTAAATCACCGAAATCAACATACTGAATCATAGATTCACCTCTTTGTGTATGCCATTTTATCTTTTCTTCCTCATCTTTTCGAGCAATCGCCTTCTTTTGTATGCTATCAGGAAGAGCCTCACTCCACCAATTTACTCCAATTTCCTCTAACAATTTTTTTTCTACAAATTCTCTTACAGTATTCTCAAATGAATAAATGGCAACAAAAACAAGAGACATGTTTCTAGCTTTTATCAATATTGACTCCTCAACTTGGTCAATGCAAAGTCTCTTTTCTAAATCAACATTTTCTAATTGCGAGATCAATGCGATATTTTTTCTGCCTGCTTTATCAAGAGCTTCCTCAGTTAAAAGCCCTTTAAATACAAACGAATAGTACTTATCCATTACATTAAGTGTTCTTTAAGACTTTTGAATATTGCATCATATACCGCTGCATCCCTTGTCTCAGGTAAATGAATTTGTATATTATAATGAAGAGAAGGAGTAATTTTAGATTCAATAGGAATTTCTAATGATTTTTTTGGTTGTATTTCAGGTTCATTTTCTACCACCTTAGTTGTCTTTGGTTTGGAAGGAGTTTTCCAATCTGCATAATCAGCTAAAGCTTTAAATGTTTTAGCCATTAATTTCAATTTTGGCTCATCGATTGTCCCTTGAGTTAAGGTTTTCAATTTATTCTTTACCTCATCTTCGCTCATTTCATAAGCCTTAAGATTAATGGCAAATAAGTCTGAATAACCTTCCTCAACACATTCAGCCATAACTTTTGCTGTTTGCGATTGGTCAATGAATCTAAAATACTTCTCAGATGGAGCACCATTTCCATCTAATAATCCTATCTCTTTAAAAAGTTTGATATACAAAGTGTCATTACTACTTGAATATCCTAATGTCTTTAAATAAGCTCCAGTTATTCTTTCTGGTGCCTTAGCTGAAATCAGGGAATTTATTATTCCTTCTAGATTTTTTGTTGTTACTAAATAAGCAGTTGGTAGTCCCATATCTCTTTTTTTAAATGTGTGCTAACGGATGGGGGTGTGGCAAGTGTGGGAGAGCGTGTTACGTTTTCGTCCCCCGACGAAAAC
>CAZDXY010000238.1:0-2061 GCA_964509385.1 uncultured Rikenellaceae bacterium | reverse complement strand
AGAACTTTTCAACTCTTTTATAAATTATTATCGCTAGCAACTTGAATTAATTAATAAGATGAAATAACTTTCCTATAACAGACATTAAACAAAAAAGTATGCCCCTATCTCGAAGACACTAACTTAGATGTTGGAATAACTACTACCCCATCGTACAATAAAAAATGATTCTTATTTCGAGTTGAATGCATCCTATCAAGAAAGGATATGTAATTGTTTCGCTCAAACCTAGGAATATCTGCTGTTGAAAAAAAGAATGGCCCATTCATAGATGTTGATATCTCGAGTAGTCCTTTCGTAAAGCTATCAAAACCATTGAAAATGAAAACTGGATCATTCGTATCAATACTTTTGCTATCAACTGCCTCTCGATAGCTAGTTAGCATCTTGAGATAATTACCTGCCCTATGCTTAAAATGCTCTTTGTCCAGCATTGAGGGGTTCACCGTATAGCTATAGGCAACCAAACGTAGCGAATAGGTAAGTCCCTTGGTGTAAGGGTTAATATACTGAAAGTAATAACCTTCAGAGTCACTTTTTATCGCATTCCTATTCCTTGTCCCTGTGTGCTCACTCCCTCCATAAATTATGAGCTTATTATCCCTTACTATATCACCAAAATAATGAGGTTCTTCAAACTTACTAATAATTGCCCTACTCCTTATCTGATTGAATTTATAAAACCCCTCATTTAATGCGCTATAGGCCAGCAATGACTGAAGTAAATTTTCAACAATTGGATAAATGGTTTCGTCAATGCTGTGAAGGCTTTTGATTTCGGGTAAAAGCTTCCGAAGATAGGTTGCAGACTTTAGGGAATCAGGACAGTATGCAAAACCAGCGTTATTAAGCTTTGGAATGAGGATATCTGAAATGGTAACATCAGAATTATGCTCAATATCAGAACAAAGTACATTAAGCTTTTTCTTAGGATTGTTTCTATTCCATACCCTGATGTCATCATAAAAAACAGAATCCTCAACAGTTGTTAAAATTCTATCCATCCGTTCGCTGAAAAAAGCAGTAGCCATTTTATCGTCTGCAATTGAGAGGTAGGTGTTGAGGTCATAGGTGTAAGAAAAAGGGGTTTCAACAACCAGGTAGGGAAAATATGCATCCTCGTTAAGTGCAAATAGAATTCTTTTTACAATATCTGAAATGTCTTTAAAGTAATGATTCTCTCCCAGCAGAACTACCTTTTTGTTGACCATATCACTAATCAGCTCATCATAGTTACTCCTAGTATCAATCGGTTTAAAAACATTGGTGTCGACTGGAAAAAGACTCCCGTCTAAATTGGGAAATTTGCTTAGCTGAGTATTCGGGTAAAAGCCAGATTCGTGCATCTGCTCGTTGGGGGAGGCATCCATTTTCGTTAAATAGCGATAATACTTATCACTATATACCACTTCATTCTTTCGGTAAACTACAAATTGGGATTTCCCAAAAAACTGGTTATTATAGCCTTCGGCAATGGTATCAATGTGTAGCAAACAATTTGCCCTATTATAAGGATTTGAGGTTACAGCCATAAAATTAGCCCCCTTGGTGCTAATTGTTGTATCGCCAATGCATAACATATCCCCATCAAAGCTATAAGGTAGTTCTAGGGTTCTAATAAATGCATTGGTTTTGGAATTTCCTACACAAATTATATTGTAACTGGCGAGGCAAAACGCGTTATACTCACTTTCGTTAATAATTAACGTGCTTGGACCCAACATCCTTGCTAAACCATCAACATTGGTTCCATCGGTAATAATACAGTTGGCTGCATCATGTGCAAAGTAATCATAGATACGTGTAGGGTAAAATCGCAGATCTAAGGCACTTACTTGTGCATGAACTTCGCCTATTGCAAATGCCAGTAAGAGAATAAATAGAATAGGTTTTTTCATTGGGTACTAATATTTTGGTACTGTAAAAAATCTCTTTCAAAAAAATACACTAAGACCCTCTAATCAATTCAAACTACACTTTTATTTGCACTGGCAATTAAATTTAAGGTAACAGATCAGTCTACAAAGTAGTGATTGTTTTCAAGGAGTCTAAAACATTTTG
>CAZDXY010000237.1:0-2121 GCA_964509385.1 uncultured Rikenellaceae bacterium | reverse complement strand
TTTCACCCCAGCGCATCATCCTCGGCGGGGGGGTGATGAACCAGCTGCACCTGTTCCCCATGATCCGCGAAAAGACCTTGAAATATCTGAAAGGGTATATCCAGCGGCCTGAGATTCTGGATGACATTGAGGCATACATTGTTCCGCCCGGATTGGGCAACTATGCCGGCATGCTGGGAGCGCTGGCGATGGCGATGGGGGCGTATGAGGGATAATATCTGAAGGAATTAATCACGTTTACCAGATAATCTTGCTTGGCTTACTAGTAATTGTTCAATTAGTATTTGACATAAAGAAATAGGACTTCGAGTTTGGTCTAGTGTACCTAATGCGTTAAAATAATCAAACTTTCTTTCATGTTTGATATAAATTGGCGGGAGCCCTTTTTGGAAAAACATCCAATTAAGAAATGCTCTTGATATCCGACCATTCCCATCAAGGAAAGGGTGAATTACTGTAATTCTGTGATGGATTAGTGCACATTTTTGGATGAATTCAGAGATTGACATATTGACTTCTGATAAAGCTTCCTGAATTGGTAAATTTAAATCTCTTATAGAACCAGGAATTTGACTATAATCCAATGTTTCGAACTTTGAATTGGCAACATAGTTATTGGTTGTCCTAAAAAAACCTCCAGCGTCTGGATTTGGTGAATATTTATAAAAAAGTTGACTTAATTTCAAAAGTGAGAATGAAGTAATTGGGTCCCGAGTTGTCGATATGTAATCATACATGTCTGAATGACCAGCAACTTCAATAAAAGGTTGATGTGTGGATTGACAGTATATGCTGTCTTGTTTTCTAAGTCTCAGATCTGTAACAATTTCAGCTACCTCTTCTTCTTCGATTTGCAACTGCTCAATTCTATTTTCGTTGAAAATAAAGTCATTCTTGAATTTATACCAATAAAAATTAGATTGCTGTTGACTATAGTGATAGTTATCAACAATGTGACGATACAGTTGTAAATTATGATGATCTAGTCCAATAGCTTGTTTACGTAAATCAGGCTTGAAATCCCTTATTCTATACTGTAAATTTTTTTTATTTGTATCCCCGTCAAGTATTTTTACAGTCCAGGCCAATCTGTAAACACATGCTTCAAAGCTAACACCAAAATAATCAGCAATTAGCAAAGCGCTTTCTAAACTTACTAAGTTATTATCCATAAATTGTCTTGAATAATCTATTAGTTCAGATTTAGGCATTAACAATTCGGCAGCAAAATTATCCGCAAACTTCTCAATTGAATTCTTGTCTCTAGGATTCATGGGACAGAGTTGAGTTTCACGGTCTTTTAGATGATGGCATAACTCATGTGCTGCTGTAAATCTTTGTCTAGTAATTGGCCTGTTTACATTAATACCTACCAGAGGGATATCATCTAGATCATCAGGCACTAAATACAACCCTTCTAACCTATCAAATTCTCGGAATTGGTACAAAACTCCATAATCAGACAATAGTCTAAAAGGATCAATGGGAAAGACAAATGATGAAGTGAAAAAATCCTGAAGGACTTTTTGGGCCAGTTCTTCAGGATTTTTTGATGTATAGGCTGCTATGTTATCCACCATTGCGCAAATCAGATTTTTTTATCTCAAGCTTATATCGAATCAAGTTATTTATCTCTCTTTTATCCACTTCTGAAAGATCATCATATAATCTGGCGAACACTCTGATATCGTTAGTTTCTTTCTCGCCATTTAAAAGGTTGTTGATTGATACGCCAAAAATTTTTGAGAACATTGACAACTCTTCGGCAGTTACTTTTCGATTTCCAGATTCTATCGCTGTAATTGCAGTTCGATGAACACCTAGAAGGGATGCAACATACTCTTGGCTCAACTTTAATTTTTTTCTTTTTTCTTTCAGATTGGAAGCTAATTGGTTGGTCATCATCTTCTTCTCCTTTCCATGTATCCTTTCACTAATCTATGATACTGGATAATGTTGGAAAATACAACTTTTTTTGTTATGTTTTCCAACATTATGATAGGATCCTAAAGATTTTCTCTAAGTAGCGGAATTGTCTTTCAGTCTGTCACTTCAAATGCACACGTATGGCACGGCGGCCGACGTTCAGGTTCGCCTGCATGTCACCCAATGCCTGTGCCA
>CAZDXY010000236.1:0-2135 GCA_964509385.1 uncultured Rikenellaceae bacterium | reverse complement strand
TAAAAATAAAATCAATAATAGGGTTATTATAAAATGCTTATATTTTATCATCGCAACGGCACCGCCCCCGGATCGGAACGGAGAAAGTGCTCTTCAAAAGAAAAACCTTTAAATCGCACTATCCCGCTCTCGTGACCTAATTTTAGTATCCCTTGACCTGGAGTAAATGTAGATATCATTCCAACTAATTCTGGAGATAGGTTAAATATTTTACCTAATTCCTCAGCATCTGAAGTCTGCATCTTCAAAAAGAATTTTGAGTCACATTGATTCATAAAAACAATGCCTTCATCAGTGGTAAATTCCCGAAATGATTGAGATGCGGCTATTAGCGAAGTGTTGTATTTCGCGCCTCGCCGGGCTATCTGGCTCATGAATTTTGCAGTATACGGATGAGTCATCATTAACCATGCTTCATCCACCCCTAAGTGTTTCTGGGTTGCTCGGTCTGCTTTGACGTAATTCTCCCACAACCAGGACAATAAAACATACATAGCAAACATCTTGGAATGGTCATTCCTTAAAGCCAGCAGATCAAATACTACTAAATTTTTTGACTTTAAATCTATGGCGGTTTGACCGTCAAAAAATCCTAATGGGCCACCTTTACAATACTGGGTCAGGATATTATATAATTTGGTATTAACGTTTTTGAATGATTCCGTTAAGCTTGAGAACGTGGGCATCTCCTTTTTGGATTGACCTACCATGACCCCATCCGAAGTCACTTTTTTAGCATGGTTAAATATACTATCCGGTGATGCGTTGATCTGCCTTTTTTCATACTCAGCTTTTATATGGGTAGATAGGCTGCTCATTTCTTCAACCGAAAGCTTTTCACCGCTTTGGGTAGTTACCATTACACTGATTAGAAATGCTATATCATCAACTTTGGCCGCTATATCAATAAACTCACCCATTGTATCATCCTGCTCTGGTTCTATATCGAATGGGTTAAAAACTACTTCCATCGAGGGGTGTAAACGGACATATTCGCTTTCCTGCTCAAACTCGCTACATAGTTGTTTATACTCACCTTCGGGATCTATTACCGCTATTTTCCGACCTATGGCAAGTGAACGCGCAAATAAACCTTTCATGGTAAAAGATTTCCCCACTCTGGTCATCCCTGTAACAAAGGCATGAGGTCCATTTAAAGAGGGCTGTCCTGCAAATAAATCTATAAAGCAAGGTGAACGGCTGTAAGCGTTTTCGCCAAAATATACCCCTTGAGGATGCGATATATTCATATTGATTAATGGTGCAACACAGGCTGCATTACTAACCGTCACATCCATGTGGGCTGTGTTTATTTCTGTTCCTGGTAATAATGCCCTTAAACCATCAATTTGTCTTAAATACAGTGGAGTTAATTTAGTTGCACCCATCCAGTCCTGTATCTGGTCGCATTTCTTGTTTAATTCATCTAGTGTTGACGCTATTACATTGATAATTACACTGACTGACATTATATTGGTGTTGTGTAAATTTATTTCTCTTAATAGATGACGATAAAAATTCTCTTTTACTTCCAAAACGTCAACCCTGCTGGTATTTCCCTGTTTCCTGGTAACAATGAGTTCTGCTCCCAGTTTGATTCTTTCAGAGTCTACTTTTTTAGCCGCATCTTCTGGGCGGTAGGGATGCAGGGTGGCTGATATTGTTACTCCATTCATGTATGCTATACGATTAAACCAACCAAACTGAATCTGTTCAGGCAGCATATCAACGTGCAGGGTTCTGCAATAAGAATTATTGATAACCAGATGGTCTTCTCGCTCAGTTATCCTATCGGCCATAAATAATTGTTTGATACTTGAATTATTGGACATATTCCAGGACCTCCTTTTCGCTGAGATGTATATTAGCGTCCACGTTAAATTGGAATTTTTGCGATGGTCTGAAAATGGAGTCCGGCATTAATACTTCCTGTATGATGTCGGTGACTTCTTCAGTAGTCGTTATTGTTTCTACTGTCATTCGACCTTGATCTTTAAGAGCAGCCGCAAGTATACGGTAACGATTTCGAAGTTCTTCTTTATCTTTGCCCGGGATTATCAAGAACGTAGATTGTGTGGTCACAGCCCTTTCAGCTCTCATTAGTTCCAGGGCACCAGCATATTGATAACGATACC
>CAZDXY010000235.1:0-2143 GCA_964509385.1 uncultured Rikenellaceae bacterium | reverse complement strand
CCAAATCCAGTTCTGCCAGTTTTGCCTTAGTTGGGACACCATTTTCGTCCCATCCTTCCATTGCATAATAAGTTTTTACTGCAGTATCAAATTCTTGTCTGTCGATAGGTTTATCTTTCAAAGGACCACTGGTGAAGGCATCAAAGAACCTGTCCGGCAACTTATCATCCTTGCTGGATAAACCTTCGCGCAGGTTAAAGCAACGGGCCATGGTATTGGACTTTTCTGCCACCTTAATAAGCTCAAATAAGCTTGTGTTCCATCCGGTAACAGCATTGGTTAAATCTACAATATTTTTAAGGCTTAACGCACCTATGGGGATGCCAACAAACTGACACATACAAATGCAGTTATATAAACTCCATATTTTCTGGGTATAAGAAAAGAATCTTACTTTTTTAGAACTCAAGTCAAGGGGATCTATTGGTTCAAGTAATCCTAAAGGCTTGACCGCATCTAATGGTGCTCCATAATCTGTAAACATTAAGTCATGAGGAACTTCCATATGGTCTGCCCCGGTAGGAGAAATAGCATATTGCAGGCCAACGCCCACCTTTCCCCTTGGTTCATGCATGGGACATTCTTCGCCTTTAACATGCATGGCGAACTTCTCTGACTCAGAACCAAATTTTTTGACAGCATAGACCACCCCTTTTGCAAGAATAGCACCAATACCATCCAGATTATTTATCTTTTCTATCATTTCCAGCATGGCATCGGCATTGCCGAACTTAAGCTCAATTCCGTCGGTGTCATCTTTGTCTATTATTCCCTCTTCAAAGCATTCCATAGCAAAGGCAATGGTAGTACCGGTAGATATGGTATCAAGTCCATACTTATTGCATAATTCATTACCTTTGGCGATGGCTTCCAAACTATCAATACCGCACAGAGAACCTAAAGAGCCAACGGTTTCATACTCCGGTCCTCCGTAATAGGGATCTACATCATATATTCCTTCTACTTTGACTTCCCGCTTGCAGCGTATTGGACAGGCATAACAGTGTCCTCTATTTACTAATATAGTATCTGCCATTGTAACTCCGGAAATTGCCTCTGCTCCCTCAAATTGACCTTCACGGAAATTTCTAGTAGGCAATATTCCTCCTTCGCTTAGTCCTACAACCCCTCCAGCGGTTCCATAATCATACATTCCCTGTGATGCCTCTTTCCACTTGGATGCAAATTCCTTGGTTATCTCTTTTATTTTTTCCGGATCGGCATAGGGGTTCTTGCCGGATGCTTTTACAGCAATAGCACGTAGTTTTTTAGAGCCCATAACTGTACCCATACCGGTACGGCCATTAAAGTGTTTGGATTCGTTGCTGACAGTGGCATAGCTGACCAGTCTTTCACCGGCAGGTCCAATTTGAGCTACACGGATTTTAGAATCAGCTAATTCTTCTCTAATGAGACTTTCCGCTTCCCCGGTAGTCTTGCCGGTTAAATGCTCTGCATCACGCAGTTCAACTTTGTCATCTTGGATCCAGAGATAGACTGGTTTAGGTGATGCTCCTTTAATAACAATGGCATCATAGCCCGCCCATTTGAGTTCCGGTGCCCACCAACCCCCTGCTTCTGCTTCTCCGAATACACCGGTTAGGGGGGATTTAGCGGCTACAGTGTAACGGCTTGCTCCAGGAACAGTAGTGCCGGTAATAACACTAGCTGCAAATACAAGTATATTTTCCGGCCCCAAAGGATCAATTCCTTTTTTTAACTCCTTCAACAAAAAGTAGCTGGCAAGAGAGCTTCCTCCCATGTATTTACGAAAGATAGCCTCCGGCAGGACTTCTGTTCTGACTTCACCTTTAGTCAGGTCTACTCTAATAATATTACCATTATAGGGTTTTTTGTTTGACACGATTCTTCCTCCTTGAATTCCTTAATTACTCCTTATTCTACACTAATTTCAATATTTTATAAACAAAAATCTAAATCAGGTATTTTTCTTTTAAAAAAGACTCTATCACATGCTAGCGTCTAATTAGTCCCTGCTAAAATATTATTTATTTTCATGATTATTTATATAATTTAACAACCGTATAAAAAATAATCTAATTAAATTTAAATTCTTTTTCTTTAAAAAGCTTTGCACAAATATCTACGGCTTTGGAGTAATAAATATCGCACCCGCATAGCG
>CAZDXY010000234.1:0-2184 GCA_964509385.1 uncultured Rikenellaceae bacterium | reverse complement strand
AGGCGAACGTACCATTTTTCGTCATCCATAGCCGCTAGTAGAGGTTTAATAGCGCGTTCATCACCTATTTTACCCAGGGCTCCTGCTGCATGCCTGCGTACACTAACATCACTGTCCTTCAATGCTTCGATAAGCGCTGGAACCGCTTTCTCATCACCAATCATGCCCAGTGCTTCTTCAGCAGAGCTGCGAAAACCTAGGTCCCAATCTTTAAGAGCTTCTATTAAATGATCAACTGCTCGGGGATCCCCTAAATGACCAAGAGCAATTGCCACATTGTTTCTAATTTTAATATCTTGCAATGATTCTAAAAGTGGTATTAACGCCCTTTCATCTCCGATTTCACCCAGTGCCTCAGCAGCATGTTGACGTACGTACCATTTCTCATCCCTAAGTGTATTTAGAAGGAATGGAGTAGCATCAACAATGCCTATTTTTCCAAGAGAACTGGCAGAGTTCCACCTAACATCCGGATCATCATCTTCCAATGAACCTATTAATGCCTGAACTACTTTTTCTTCTTTGAATCTTCCCAATGCCCGGGCTGATAAGGCCCGATTTTTTTTATTGCCCTTTTTCAGGGTCTTGATAAGTCCCCCTAGATCTTTTTCTTTTTCAAGTTTTTCCACGTCCGGGTTGAAACTTCTATCAAAGATACTCATACTTTATACCCCCTTCCACCATTTTTAA
Organism: uncultured Rikenellaceae bacterium; assembly: GCA_964509385.1. Taxonomy (GTDB): domain Bacteria; phylum Bacteroidota; class Bacteroidia; order Bacteroidales; family Tenuifilaceae; genus MWFE01. The sequence goes on along the minus strand of CAZDXY010000234.1, from coordinate 1,494 downwards.
TCCTTCAATCAATACTTACCCTTTTTTACTATTTTGAATATTCTCTATATTTCTCAAGAAAATCCTGAGCATCAGGATAAACATCAATAAATTCAACGAATTTTTTAAACTTACCTAAAGTGGAAACATCCATGACATGTTCCATGGAACAAGCATCCTTTTCAGCCACCTCTTCTTCCACCCCTAGAAGTATCAGGAAATCTTTAAGAAGTTGATGTCGATAACTAACAATCTCACCAATCCTTAGTCCCTCATCTTTTAATTGGATGGTGCCGTAACGCTCATAAGAAACCATGTCCATCTTGGAAAGTTTTTTAACTGCTTCAACAACACTGGGAGGTTTCACTCCTAAACTTTTTGCTACATCTTTCACCCGAATGGTCCCCTTTTCCTGCTCCAGATAATACATAGTTTCCAGGTAATCTTCCACACTACGAGTGATTTTTGGTGAATTAACAGTCATCATATTAAATTTGTTTTTTTTATTCTATTAAATTTTATCTTTCCAGCTAAAATGTGATAGATAATATCAGTACGAGTTTCAAATGGCATCCGCATACCGTGTATGGAAAATCCTTATAAAGTCGGATATAGATAAATGATGTAGGATTAGTGAACATTATATAAAAATTGAAAAGTTTCCAGTGAGGAATGTATCATATGCTCAACTTTGATGTTGAACTAGCCGTTTTTAGCAGCATAATACTGGGTCTTATCCTGGCATTCTTAAATATTGGGGGAATATTGGCCATGGTTTTGGTTGGCTTTGTAGCAGTATTCCTGACCAAGGATGAAGAAGCGAACTATAAAATTGGGGCAATGGCAGCTGCCGCACTGTACTTAATCTATTTTGTAATCTCTACATTCACATCTCCTAATATTCCTTATCAACTTCCCAGTCCATTAGTAATAGGTTTGGGCTATGCTTTCGAAGGTTTATTCACCATTATATTGGGTTTTTTTGTAGGTTTGCTGATTTATGGATTGATGGGTGCCATTGGAGGATATTTCGCAGACAAACTATTCAAAGCACAGGACAAACCGAAAAAACCTAAAGCTCAGAAACGCCGTAAAAAAATTGTTAAACGAAAATCTAAACCACAAAGAAGAACTCTTCAGAGAAGAAGCCTTCAATGAGGGTTAATTAATGGCGTGAGATAATATGAATAATGTAATAGTAGTGGGATCAGGTGCTGGTGGAGCAGCTGTTGCCAGAGAACTTGCTTTTTATGGAATTAATGTAACCCTTTTAGAAAAGGGAAGGTCTATTCAAACAGAAAATGCACATCAATGTTACGACAACCTTGATGTGGGTGTGGAGCTCCTTAAAGCCACCTGTTTAGGGGGCACTACCCTGGTGACGGCTGGCAATGCTGTGCGGTCTTGCCAGGAAGAGTTGGAATCAAGGGGTATTAACCTTGAAAATGAATATTGGGAACTTGAGCGTGAATTGAATATTGGCCCACTTCCTGACACTCATTTTGGTGAAGGCAC
>CAZDXY010000233.1:0-2259 GCA_964509385.1 uncultured Rikenellaceae bacterium | reverse complement strand
GACTTAGGATCTAGTGCCGAAAGGCGTGGGGGTTCGAGTCCCTCTATCCGCACAAGCCCAGTCTTTGACTGGGTTTTTCATTTTGTATTAACCCTCAGTCAAATATAAATCATTTCGATCTGCGTATAATATAACTATCGTTTTCATAAATTTTCAAACATTTTTTAATACCTTGTTTGCCTAAAACAACATGCCCCATGTTTGAAAGAATCCTCCGATTAGTATTGTTATTATCACTTTTTTTCTACTTGCATTCATGTTATAAGGATATTCAAACTCCTTTACCCGATGGAGTTAGGTTAAAACCAGGAATCGCAATACCTCTTATTTCTGCCGATCTTTGCATTGAAAATTCCCTTGTTCTTCTGGGTGATCCGCCAATCGATATTGATACCCTGATACCCTACTGGGCAAACTATGACACAATCTACTTTATTGATACATTAGCCTTTGTTATATCTGATGTTCAGGATACTGTTGAAGCGATCAGGTATTTAGAGTTTAACATTTCACTTTGGAACGATTTCCCATCTTTTGCCGATTTCCAGGTTTATTTCATTAATGAAAACCTCTTGAAAGTAGATTCACTTTTTTCACCCAATATGCTTCAAATTGTGAGTGGCGATAATGATATTAACGACGGGACTGTATTGCGAAGAGGTTTCTCGTCGACTAACATAACCTATACACCCGAAAGAATTGAAAATCTGAGCGCTGCAAAACAAGCCGTTTTATATTGTAGGGTCTCGAATATTGGTATTGTTCAGGAGCAATTTGATCACTATTTGGAGTATAAACTTACGGTCAAGATAAGTGCTCGTTTAGGGATTGACTACATTTTTAACTAATGATTTCAAGAATTACTACAATACAATTAGTCATTTGGCTATCGTTAATTCTAAATATTGCTGCTAATGCGCAGCAAAGTCGTACGCTTTTTTTCATGCATGAACTTCCCCAATCAGCTTATGTAAATCCAGCAATACAGCCCAACTGCAAATGGTTTATTGGAATCCCCGCGCTATCCTCATTGTATTTTAACGGTAGCTCCACAGGATTTTCATACAATAGTCTTTCTCCCGGCAAAGAATATATTGATGCTGAATCAATTGCCAAAAGGCTTCACTCCATTGATTACTTAACAGTAGAAATGCAAATCAACCTTTTGGCTTTAGGGTATAAGAGAAAAGATTATTACTACTCCTTCAATATTGCCGAAAAGGTTGATGCAAAGATTTTTTACCCTAAAAGTTTGATCAATTTAGCTGTTTATGGTAACGATGAACTAATCGGGAAAAAGATGTTTACCAAAGGACTTGGTGCATATGGCATCCACTACAGGGAGTACTCGTTTGGCATTGCTCAAAATTTCGAGTCGTACTTTCTGTGGGGGCTCAAAGGCAAACTTCTATTCGGCAAGTCAAATCTAACTACAAAACATGGTGCCATAAGCCTTACAACAGAGAAAGATACCTATGATCTGCTATCTGAATGGTCCTATCAATTTAACGTATCACTTCCTCTAGATGTACCGAGTAGCACAAAAAACATAGACATTGATAATATAGGTATTGGCGATATTAATCTGGTGAAGTACTTACTAAACCCCAATAATATTGGTTTTGCTGTAGACTATGGTTTTGTATATGTCGATGAAAAAATAATTTGGTCGGCCTCTATTCTAGACTTTGGTATTATTAGATGGCGATCTGATACCCATCAATTCAACAACAGTGGATCTGTTGCATTTGAGGGAATAACCGTAGATGATATTCTTAATCCTAATGAGTTTCTTGAAATGATTAGAGACTCGATAAATAATCAGACTCTTGTATTTCATTCCCAAGGGACATATCTAACCATGTTACCCACAAAAGTAAATTTTGGTGCTACATACGAGTTTCACCCAAAGCTAAATGCAGGAATTCTTTTAAGAACCGAATTCTATCCACGCCGACCTGTTCCTTCACTTACCCTATCACTTAACACCATTCGGATTAAAAATTTTGTGGGCAGCTTGAGCTACTCTTTAATGAATGGCTCATACAATAATGTTGGGCTAGGACTTGGGTTTGGGTTTCAGAACTTGGTTTTCCATATTGTTTCAGATAACTTAACTGCATTCATTGTGCCCCACAAAGTTCATACAGCAAACCTACGCTTTGGCATCCATATGCTGTTCGGTTGCTCCAAAAAGGGAAATCGTTTACCCTACACCGGACCTGGCTGCTTTTGGGATCTAGAGAAAGTCAAGCCTAA
>CAZDXY010000232.1:0-2274 GCA_964509385.1 uncultured Rikenellaceae bacterium | reverse complement strand
TTATAGGTGTCATGCAGGAGATGCAATCCGATGGCTTGATAGCAAAGAAAATTTCCACTTCTTCACCCTTGCATATTGTAGTAAATAATATACTTAGTAAAGCAATAATTTTCAATCTGATTCGCATAGAATGCAAAAAACAGGGTTTTCTAATGGCAAATAAGATCAACCCCATCAGGCCCAATATATATCACCTGAATATGGCCTCGAATATATATGTTCTGTGCAGGAAGATTTAGGCTAATAAAACCTAAAAAGCTTAATAAAATAACAAACTTTTTCATTTTGATTTGTTTTAGTTTTCCGGAGTGTTCATATCCACTTTTTACAATTCTATCAATTAAATCACAAAAAGTCAATAGCCTTAGAAAAAGTTTCGGTTAAATGAGGGTTATTGCAAATTAGATCAACATGTTATGTTAAAAAAGTTTCGCTTTTTCGCTTTCAAATCTTATTATTTTCCTGCAATTTCCCAATTGATTTTGGAGATGTTGGAACGGATATTATCTGTTGTAGCGTTCAACAAACCGAACGTTGATACATGGTGTAAACCCTATTCCTATAACTGATTTACAAACTCCTGGAATAGCAGTACCTTTTCTGCATCGGATTGCTTGAATAAAAGGTGCTCAAAATCACGGTAATTCTTTTTAAGGTCGGTTTTTTCAACAACTTGTGATAAAGCGGTTTTTAGTTCTTCTTTTGTGTGAACATTATGCTTCACAGACAGGTACTGATAGTCCGGATCAGTTTGTCCCAAGAGGAACATGGCATCGTAAAAATCACGTCCTTTTTGTCTTGTAAGTAAAGCCGACAGTTTCATGGCACACAGGATCGAATCGGGAGGAACAGGGAACGGGAAGAAAAAACCGGCACGACGAATAAACACGACTTTGGGCGTGTACCTGAAACCCTGATCCTGGCTTTCAACTTTAATCAGAAAACGCTCCTCTTTGTGTCCCGACAATCCAAGATCGTACAACAATTCAGGAAAATAAAAGTTACGCCTGAAAGCTGTCAATTTTTCTAAATTTCGGTCGCGTGTTTCAACCCGGAAGCCGGAACGTTGAAGGAAAACCAAAATATCGTCAGTCATTCTAATGAAATCATCTTTTGTAAAATCTTTACAGTCAAAATCCAGATCTTCTGAAAACCGATCAATTCCTTTTACCAGTCTAAGATTTGACCCTCCTATGAAAACCACCTTTTGTACGTAGGCCGATGTGGATAACCAATCAAGGATCATCAACTGTATGTATTCCTTGATCATATATTTTTTACTAGTGATATTTTGCCTTATATCCTCAGGGAAAAAACCTTTTATCTGCTCAATGTCTATCATAATTCGTATACTTTTTTCATAATATTCACTCTTTTGATTAATGCCTTGCTCTCATAACGACAGGCATATTCGTCAAACCTTGTTTTATTAAGGTCATTTGCCAAATAATCATTGTCCAGCCGTAAATTCTCAATTTCGGCCTCAGTATTATAAAATGGATAGAGATACAACAAATCCAGCAATGCCTTTTCCGGAAAGGCAAACAGGATTGAGCGATCCTCCATGGGCTTCAGTTCATAGCCAAAAAACAGTTCTTCACGTACATTTTTGTATGAATAAATCCCAAAATCATTTTTAAATACTGCCGTCTTAAGTGAAGATACGGCTGTAATTTGGGTTACAGCTTCCGGAATAATACCATAAAATGCGAGAGCTGTATGTAAACTTATATAGGAAGGTTTGTAAATGCGGTTAGATATAAACAGTGAGAAACCGGGCTTTTCAAGATATTCCCTAAAAGCATAAAAACCATTACGCAACTTAACCAACAGTCCCTGCTTCACCCAGCGGGTCAGATTATTGCTGTTGAATTCCGGTTGCAGAACATAAAGCTGGTGTGTACTAAAGCATCCGTAATCAAAAAACGCCTGTCGAAATGCGTGAAAATTCATTTCCGTTTCTGTTTTTATACAAATATAGTGATTTTTAGAAACAAACAAGAAAACTACCAATCGTTTAATAAAAATCAAATGAGTATATTTGTTTATTTATACAGCATGAGTAAAGTTTCTATCCGTTTCTTTAACGACCGCGAGGTACGTGCCGTATGGGACGAGGAATACAACAAATGGTGGTTTTCGGTTCTTGACATAGTAGCTGTCCTTACCAACCAGGACAATTACATCAAGACACGTAACTATTGGAAATACTTGAAATCAAAGCTCAAAAAGGAAAACAGTGAACTGGTTAGTGCCACTAACCAGTTGAAAATT
>CAZDXY010000231.1:0-2320 GCA_964509385.1 uncultured Rikenellaceae bacterium | reverse complement strand
TTGGAGTATTGTATGTTCACGAGGACGGGAATTATAACTTATATGTGCCTGTAATTATTAATGGAAAATTCTGTTTTAACGGAAAGATGTTTGGGGGGTAATATGTGCCTATTTGACAGACCTATTATTGCAGTAGATTTTGACGGAGTTATAAGAAAAGAAAGTTGTGCAAGTGTAAAGAGTAATGAAATAATGCCTGACTGTGAGAAGTATCTCTGGAAACTTGTTGAAGCTGGTTGTGAATTAATTCTCTGGACTTGCCGAACAAAGATAGATGATCCTGAATTATACCATGCAAGTATCGGTTGGGCTTATGATTTCCTGACAGAGCATAACGGAATTATTTATCTATTCTTTGAGTATAACGAAAATTCCAAGCAGTTGCCCTGGAGTACATCAGGGAAAATCTATGCTGATTATTACCTTGATGATAAAATCTTAGGCGGTTTTCCAGGGTGGAAAAAAGCGTATGAAATTATCATGCAAGATGAATATTTTAAGAGGGGGCAAAAATGAATATTGATATGAAAGAAGCAATTGATTTTGTTGAGAGATATAGATATGCAAAAAACAGTAAAACTGATGATGTTATTTATTTACTCAAATTCCTAGAAGCTGAAAATAAGAGATACAAAAAAATATTAGAGGAATTGGAACAGGCAAGGGCTAAAAGGATTAAAAAAAATATATCTGGTGTCATAGAGGGTTTTAATAAACAATATCACGGACACCCAGATTTTTATAAACTGTTAGACAAAATGAGAGATATTCATTCAGCTAAAAACCATGATTATTCTGGAGAAGGCGATCCGTTTCGGAATTTTAAAATAAGCGAAACAATGGGGATACCAGCTTGGAAGGGTTGTTTAATCAGGTTAAGTGATAAGTTTTCAAGGCTATGTAGTTTTGCCAGAAAAGAAGACTATCAGGTTAAAGACGAAAGCATAGAGGATACATTGTTAGACAATGCTATATATAGCTTAATCTGTATTTTGCTGTATCGGGAATATAAGAAATCTGTAGTCAAAACATACCCTCAATAGTAGTATATCATGACTACAAGAACTGTGGTATAACCTGTGGAGTAAACTGTGGATAAAAAGGCTTACAGATTAGCCAATGTGTATACCATAATTGCCAGTTTCAGCAAACGCTGAAAGAGGGGTTTTCGCTGAAAGTGCTATAAAGAGCATTTTAACTTAACGAACTTGTAAGATAAATTAATAAAAGTAGTAAATTTAAGTAATAAATGACCTAAAATACAAGCTATATAAGCGTTTTGGTTTTTGCAAAAATGCACAGACTATTAATAAATAAGTAGAACTTGCAAGATAAATTGAGTAGTTGGTAGGAAGGTGTCCAATTAATGGGGCATTAAAGGAGCGCTAAAGGGGCGATAAATACTCACAATACTACCCATAATACTACCCAGAAAGTGTCAATTATTGTGTAACAAAATGAGAAATAAGTTATTTCAGATATAACCTGTAAGTTACATATATACAGTGTTACAGTTCAAAGGTGTTAAATGTTACAGTCAGTATGTGCAAATAATGGAACTATCTGGAATTACCGGAATATTGACAAACAAACGGCAATGTCAGGTTTAGCATTGTAAATATGACAATGTTCAACTATTTATGAACATTATATGGGGTGTGAACTTACTTTTACGACATAAATGGTAGATGTTGAGTTAGTCAATTCTGAACATTGACAGTTTTTGTAGATTATAAGAATCCACTAATGCCACTTTTTCGTTAAATGTCGCATAAGTGGATTTCCATAGAGGACAAAAAGGGGTAAAAGTATCCTTGTAAAGAGGACAAATTATCGGCAAGTCTGGTTCAAGTCAGGATAAAGCAGATGTGATAACATCACCTTGCCGAGAACTGCCCTGCTTATTAGACCCATGTGGCATAGTGGGGCAATTTATAGGTAAAACATTGCATGATAAATATGCAATGCGGGGCTATTTTGCTATATTGCAGAAATGCTATATCAAGATAGCTCTGGGGAGTCTGACTATAGCAGACAAGCACTCAAGAGGGTGGGAGAGTGTAATCCAAGAGAGGCGGGGCGTTTAGTCTCGCTATTGCCCCGTTTATCTCAAAAAAGGTACTGCCCTGCTGATAAAAGACCAGGGGTCTTTTCTGGCGAACTGCAGTAGTTGTATAGTGTTTCCGTACAGGTGATAGAAATCTGTACATTGGGACGCTATACAACCCAGATAGGTGGGGCAGTCAACACACTAAAGCCTTCCATATCCCATCGAATTCGATGGGATTAGCTGAAGGCGAAATAGCCCTCGTTACGGCGG
>CAZDXY010000230.1:0-2329 GCA_964509385.1 uncultured Rikenellaceae bacterium | reverse complement strand
ATCAACCTGCTGGGGTTCAAGCTGCTGCGGCCCGGCGGCGTGCTGATGACGTTCTCCTGCTCCGGCGGGATTGACGCGGCTTTCTTCCAGAAGATCGTGGCCGACGCCGCACTGGATGCCGAGGTGGACGCGCAGATCGTGAAGCGTTTATATCAGGCCGCGGACCACCCGACATATTTAGCGTTTCCGGAAGGGACTTACTTAAAAGGGCTTGTTTGTAACAAGTCCCATTTATTATAAGAATATCGGATAAACTACTCAAAATAATTTAGAATAAGAAGGTAACAATTTTTTACAATTATTCTATCAATAATTTATACTGTTCATATAACTACTCACATATTTCAGAATTATTATCCTGTTTACGTTTATAATTACATGAGACATTTGTAATAAACTCGAATACAGAATGTCTTCATAGAAATTTTTCATTCAGGTACGGGGAGGAATTCGATGAACGACCCAAAAGGATCAATTTGGAGAAAGTGGGATTTACACGTTCACACACCAGCTTCATTTCAATGGAACGGGAATAAGTTCCGATTTGCTGATAATGAAGAAAAGCGTCAGTTAATTCAACAAATTCTTGATTCCATGGAGTCGTCAGACATTGCAGTTTTTGGAATAATGGATTATTGGACTTTCGATGGGTATTGGTTACTCAAGGAATATATCACATCTGAGGGGATCGATTTTTCAAAAACCATTTTTCCGGGAATGGAGATTCGAGTAACATCTCCCACGAATTATAGGTTAAATTTTCACTTCATTTTGTCAAATCGACTAACTCGACAGCAATTAGTAGATTTTAAAAACACATTAGAAATTCGAATCGGTACACAAAAAAGATCATTATCTGACGAATCATTAATAGAATTAGCAAAGTCTTTCGGGAATGATGTAGCGAAAGCACATGGCTTCAATAAACCAATCTCCCAAATGACAAATGATGAGCTTTGGTGCTTTGGGTGTCAAACTGCTGAAATCACAACCGATTCTATAGAAAATGCAATAGACAAATTACCAAAGAATTCTGTATTTGTGATATTGCCCTACGATACTAACGATGGAGTCGAAAAGCTTGATTGGGAGTCCTTTCCACAAACAGACAGTTTCTTCCTTAAATTGGCTGATGTATTTGAATCTAGATCAAGTGCTGTCCGAGACTTAATCCAAGGCTTAAGAACAGACACGAATGAAGATATATTTGATGATTTTCATATAACCATTGAGAAACCAAAGCCAGTAATTGCAGGTAGTGATGCCCACAGAACTCAGGATTATGGAAATTTTCCATCTGACAAAGCGACTTGGATAAAAGCTGATACAACCTGGGCAGGCCTATGCATTACCGTTAGGGAACCAAATGAACGGTGTTTTATTGGAGAAAAACCATCACAACTTAAACGAATAATCACTAATAAGACAAAAATTATTAAGGAAATCAGTGTCCATAAAAAAGAAAACTCTACGTTAGATGAGATTTGGTTTGACAACAAGATCGCAATAAATCCAGGTTTAACAGCTATTATTGGAAATAAGGGTAGCGGAAAAAGTGCATTAGTTGATATTATCGGAGTATTAACCAATTCAAACAAAGATAAACATTTCCCGTTTCTTTGTAATACACAATTTAAAGAACCTAAAGAAAATAAGGCAAAAGAGTTCGTTGGTAAACTTGTTTGGGAGAGCGGATCTGAAGTTAAGAAATTATTACATGAAAATCATAACAAAACCGAAATACAAACAAGCAACTACATTCCACAATCATATTTTGAAATCATATGCAATGAACTTGCTAGCACAAAAGGGGACTCATTTGACCAAGAGTTGAAAACTGTTGTGTTTTCTCATGTAGAAACATCAGAAAAGTTAGATAAAGATTCCTTAGATGACTTGGTTAATTATAAAACTACAGCTATTGATAGAAAATTAGCGATTTTACGAAGAAAATTAAATAATGTAAATTTACAAGTAATCGATCTTGAGAATAAAAATACCCTCTCTCATAGAACAGAAATTGAAAATTTATTTAAGGCGAAAAAGCTTGAGGTTGATTCTTTTGACAAATCTAAACCAAAGCCAATCAAAAAACCAAAACCAAATTCTGCTGAAAATGATATATCAAAAAAGATAGAAGGTTTAGAAACGGAAAGGAAGGGTCTTGAGACTATCATTTCTGAAGCTAAATCTGAAAAAGCAAAGGTCACAAAATATCTTGCAGATCTAAAGAAAACTAAGACAGAAATTGAAAACTTCATGAGCACATTTGATGAATTAAAAATTGAGGTTCAGGATATTCTAGTTGAAGTTGGCCTCTCGATTGAAG
>CAZDXY010000229.1:0-2330 GCA_964509385.1 uncultured Rikenellaceae bacterium | reverse complement strand
GCAACTGGTCGGAATCGGAAAGCGATAGGGTTTTTGCCCATAGTATAGCCGAGCGTTATAGCGATCAGCACAATCAACCATTAACAGATACATCAGAGCATTTTAAAAATCTTATAGCTTTCAGCGCCGATTTTTCTCAGGCTACCATTATCCCTTCACTCGATGGTTACGACTCAAAACCCATCGATATTCTTCCATTCGTTAGGGTAAGCCTTACATCGAGGGAAAACCTTAAGACCACTACTCAAAATTTTATTCCCATTGACACCCTGAATCACCAACTTTACGATACAGATTTACAATTCGTTCTGCAAACCTCTCACGATATTGGCAGCTTAAATTTTGTGGATATAATAAACCAAAATACCTTTATTAAAGCATTAACCGAAGGTATTCGCCATAGCGCAGAGGGGAAATTCAACAAAGCTGTAGAGTGGTATGAAAAATCGATTCAATTATTACCGGCAAATCCGCTCGCATTGCTAAACCTTGCAGTTGAAAAGGCCGAAATGGTAAGCTTCATTGCCTCATTTGAGAAAGAGGTTGGCTCAATAGATTTTAACCAAAACCCACGGCGTACTAGTAAATCAACTCCAAAAGCAGGAATAGAGTTAATATCATTTGAAGAGTCGTTAGAGTTGTTAAACCAACTCGAAATAATAATACCCAATAATCATATAGTCTACTATAATAAGGCCAATGTTTTCGCCCTATCAGGCGACATGGACAATGCAATCTTGCTTTATGATAAGGCAATTGAAATTAATCCCCATATGGCAGAAGCCTGGTATAACAGAGGTTTGATATACCTTATGCTTAAAGATAACGAAAAAGGTTGTAGCAACTTGGGCAAAGCCGGTGAACTGGGCATTAAACAAGCTTATCTGATTATTCATCGATTTTGTAGGAAATAGAAGACAATTTAAGGTTGTAGGATTTAATATTAGTCCACAGTCTTCAGTCTTAGATTCCTCACTCCGCACTTGGGCTTCGTTCGGAATGACAACCAGTTTGTTGTGAACAACGGGCTGGTGCGGGCTTAGGGGTACGGACTAAGCCCGCACCAGCCCCCCCTCCAACATAAGCCCAGTCATTCCGATTCCCCGTTCTTTGGGGCGAGGAATCTTAACAGGAACATCAGATTACTCTCACCCTCTCTCCCTCTAACCCTCTCAGTCCTCAGAAAGCAGCCCTCAGTCCTCAGTCCTCAAGAGTCTTCCCTGCCCGACTGCGTCATTCAGGCGGGGGTCTTCGGTCTTCGGTTTTCGATCTTCGGTTTTCGATCTTCGGTCTTCGGTCTTACACCTTCGCTCCCATCCAACGTTTCGATTTTAAGTAGATTAATGATACCATTGATAAAAGTAATCCGTATAGAATTTCAACGCTCCAAACTGCTGCAATAGATGCCTTTAAAACCATTACCATGATAATGGCGTAAATTAAATATACGGTAAGTGCTTGTATTTCAATAAAAAAAGAGACTTTGGTTTTACCTGTTCCTGATACTCCGCTAAAAAAAATGAATCCAAAACCAAAAAGTATAGAAGATATTGAAATGACGTATAGAATTGGAATTCCCATTTGAATTAGCTGTTGATCAAATGTGTAAATTGAAATAATTTTTTCAGGAATTATGGCACATGTTCCCACAATTGCAACAACACCCAAAACGCAAATAATTGATATTTTACCGATGGTTGCAAGGACTTCATTCTGTCTTCCTTGCCCAATAACATAGCTAACCAAGGTATTGGTTGCAGAAGCAAAACCCATAATGGGTATAAGCAGAACAATGTATATCGAGCGAATAATGTTGGAAATAGCCAACTGGCTTTCACCCATTTTTTCAATGATTAGGAAAAAGAAAAACCATACAGAGAATGCAAAGAAATTTTGAAACATCATGGGAATTGATATCCTAAGCAAACGAAGTAAAAGTTTTCTGCTTAACACCTTAAAGTTGAATAGCCTGTACTTCGTAATTGGAATTTTAATGAATGTATAAGCAATGAATGATAAAGTACAAGATATTTCGGCTATCACCGATGCTAAAGCAGCTCCGCTAACCCCCATGGCAGGAAATCCAAAATTTCCGAATATGAGAGAGTAATCCAAGAATACGTTAACGCAAACCATTACAAGAGTTGTTACGGTTATTACCCTTGTTCTGCCAATTCCCACGTAAAATGCTCTGAAAATGAAGTTTGTATGAGCAAAGAAAATTCCCCAAATCATAAAGTTTAGGTATTCGATGCTTGTATTACGCACTGCCACCGATTCAACAATTTTACTCAGGATTGAACCACCAAAAAAATTTATAATCGAAAATA
>CAZDXY010000228.1:0-2334 GCA_964509385.1 uncultured Rikenellaceae bacterium | reverse complement strand
TGTTTTAACTTTGGATAGCCCAGGGACTCTGCTTTTCATAGCATTGTCCGTGTTATAATGCGTTATTATTATTTTTTGGATTTGTCTTTAAGTTTATTAATTCCAAATCTTGCACCAAAAGTCAACGCTGGAAATGCAATTGTATCAGGATACTTGGTTAATTCTCGCGTGATTGGAAAGGAAAGACTGATGTATGGCTCTAGAATAATGGATGAATACAATCTTACCTTGTAATTCAGTTTTAATCCAGGAACAAGGCCAATACTTGAAAAGTCGCCAAAGTCTGTCATATATGCTGTCCCCAGATATGCGCTTACAAAAAAGTTTTTGTATATGTCCGGCTTAAAGTATAATCTTTTTTCAATCGCTGCTTCAAGACCAAAAAAAGGCTTCTCATAATTTTCTACAATTGATCCGACATGACCAAATCCGGCCCAAAATGTTGATGTGCTACTTGGCTTTTTAAAAGATTCTAGACTATAGATTCCTTCAATGGAGTAACAGATTCCAGTAAATGGGTAAGGAATATGAATAACATCGCATTTAGCCGGAAAACTAATCATCACTAAAAGAAAAATAAGAATGAACTTTTTCATGTTTTAAAGTAGGTTATAATAGTAACTAGTTTGGCATGTTCGATCAATTCTTGGTGAAAGGTTGTTTTTATATTAATTGTCGTTCAAAATATTTGTATTGTTATCTTGCGGATTCTGCTGAAAGTCAAACCGGCAGGGGGAATGCATTATAACGGCCCGGCGGTAGGGTTAGTAAGCGTTACCCGACGCCAGCACCGCCACAAAGCTGTCCCGATAGGCCACAAAACTGTCCCGGTGCAAGGAGGGTATGGCGCGTGTTTTTGCAATCCAGGTACAGGGGTTTTTATCGAAGACTGCCGGGGTCGCGGTACAAAGTTGATCGGAGCCGCTATAATGTCCCCGGTTACCAGACTCGCTAAATGCACTGGCGCAGTGTCGCGGTACAAGTTTGATCGAAGTTACAGAACTGTCAAGGTGCATTGGATTATTAATGTGAGCAGTGGTGCGTGTCCGGGTGCGGCAACTGGCAGGGTCCAGGCATAGGAGCACGGTTTGCAAAAACCGTGACAAGCTTATTAACCCTACCGTCCGTGTTAGTGGCTGCTTTTTATTTGAATTATATTTTAGCAATTGTATTGATCATTATATCATTGAATTTTTTTGCTTCTTCTTCTAAGGGACCATGCCCTGAATATTCAAACCAGATTATCTGCTTGGAAGGGGCTGATATGTTTTGGAAAAAGGTTTCAACCAAAACTGATGGTACATTCCAATCATGTCTGCCTTGGATGAAAAATATCGGGATGCTTATTTTCGTAATATTTGTGAAGTCTATTGAGAACAAGTCTTTTTCAAGGTGTTTAATAGAAAAACCCAATCCTTTGTTCCAATCATAGTTTTTGTAATCCCTGTAAGCAGTTAAAGCTTTTTCAATTTCTTTATCAATTTTGTTATTATAGACAGTCCCCTTATACATTGTTAAAAGTTCGTGTTGTTTTAGGAAACAATCAAAATCTCCCTTGCATAAAGTGGGATCCTTCAAGTATAATCTCCGGAGTACATTCAAAGTAGAAGTGTCATGATTTGATTTTGCTTTGGTTTCTATCCATTTCTGGCTAACTTCCATTCCCTTTTTCATATTGATAACCTGCGAGATACCAATATATGCGATATAATCATCTGGGTATTTTAGAGCCAAATTCATTCCAATAATAGACCCCCAAGAATAACCTGCTAAGAATATTTTATTTTTATTGTATTTCTTTTTTAACAATAAGGTTAATTCATGTGCATCTGAGATTAATTGATTAAGAGTCATATTTTCGGGATTAGGATTGTTCTGAAAAGATTTTCCAGAGCCTCTTTGTTCCCATATTACAAGAGTAAATGCATCTGTTAGTTCTGAGTTGAAATATCTGAGTAGTGGAGTCTCCGGCAAGCCAGGTCCTCCATGGATAAAAAGTAGTATTGGGTTGTCATTTGATTTTGAGAGAGTCTCGACATATTGTTTTTCTCCACCAAGTGATACAAAACCACTATCAATATTTATATTAACCAATAAACTATCACCGTTGGTTAAATTTCTTGAGGATCTGTTTTGACAGGATACTATGACAAATAAAAGTGTGGCTAATAGGAAGGACTTTTTCATAGTCTTTTATATATTGGTTTTCGGAAAATTGTCAATTTTTTGTCAGGTAGTCAAGATCGTGAATTGTAAATGCATTTTGGCCTAAGTAGCCACTAACGGGAGTTTGTCTAACAACTCTCTTGGATTCTCAGGAACTGACCTTTTTCA
>CAZDXY010000227.1:0-2370 GCA_964509385.1 uncultured Rikenellaceae bacterium | reverse complement strand
GTTTTAACTTTGGATAGCCCAGGGACTCTGCTTTTCATAGCATTGTCCGTGTTAGGCGAAGCCGTTATTTTAAAATTAATTTGTCCAATTAGTAATCTTCTGGATCCCTTATTATTTGAAAATATTCGGTCCCATCAATTAGAATACTTATCTGTCCCTTTGAATTCTTTCCGAATTCTAATGTTGCAGAAATGGTCTCCTGTTGTTTCAAAGTGATTTCAGATATTTTATAGTCTCCAATTAAAGACCATGAGTCATGTAAAGAAGTAGTTCGGCTTCGAACTAACCTATCTTTACCTGTATGTTCTTCTATAGTTTGAGCCTTAAAGAATATTGAATCTTTCGAAATCGAGTATTTACCCTTAATCGCAACAATTGTTTTTAACTCATCGTATTGATTTAAATTAAATTTGAATTCACCATTTTTAAAAAATTGGTAATTGTCCAGGTATCCTGATCCAATTTCAGGGCTATTAAGCTGCCAGACTCCACTTATATCATCGATTTTGTTTTGCGAATTACACGAGATTGTAATGGCGATACTTATAAAAAAAATTAGATGTTTTTTCATTTTTCAATTTACTTTATTAGGGATTAAAAAATTTGAGTTTATTTAAAAAATTGTAACTAATCAGTGTCTATAGTTTTAAGTGCCTTGAGTGCCTAAAGTTAATAATAATAAGATGAATCAGTTTCTTTTATAAGCGGCAACGACACTTAAAGCTCCTACCACATTTTGATTATTTTTTATGGCGGTATCGATTATGGATCTCAGGATGGCGAAGTTTTCAGCAGCACTCAGTATTTTGAACTGTCCGGATATTTTTTGTTTAACCTTGACATTCTGGATGGCTCTTTCAGAACCATTATTATCAGGAGGCACATTCGGATGATAGAGAAAGGTGAAGATATGGTTACGATATTTGATGATTCGCTTTTGAAAAGAGATCATCTCTTTGTGCTTTTGGTCCAGAGGCTCACTCAAGAGACACTCCAGTTCTTTCTCCAGATCAGAACGGAGTTGGTTAGGATAGTAATACTCCGAAGGTGCAAGTTGTTTCTTAAGTCTCTGCGCTTTTATGAGCATGGCCCGGAACCTGACCGGCCAATCCACCTTGTAACGCTCTTCAAGATATTTGGTTTCACGTTCCAGATGAGCTATACAAAGCTGATGGTTATCTACCGGGGTTTGAAAATGAGACTTCCAGCAATCATGGACAAGGACAGCATCTTTAGAGATCCCGTTCATGTTTTCATTGATCGTATTTGTGCCCCGATTGTCAGAAGAAGCAATATATGTGGCCCGATCGTTTTGCCATGTCCAGAACCAATGTTTTTTCCCGTTGATTTTAACACCCGTTTCGTCAGTGCCTATAACTGCGCTGTTCAATACATTCTGCCGTATCATTTCATAGGCATCAACGCCTTTGGATGCAAGCCGTTTCAACAAGCAATGAAGACCACCTTCACTAATCTGAACCGCAAAGATGTCATTGAGCAGTTCCTGAAGTCTTTTAAAGGGAAGGTATTGCCTTACGCTAAGATAACCAATGAGAGATTCAATGCCCTTGCCATATTTGACAGGACTGTCAACATCCGCAGGAAAATCACTCTCTACAACATTTCCGCAAGTGCAGGTGCACCTGTAAACCCGGTGTTCAGTCACTATCTGTTTAATAACGGGAATATCAATAACCTGTCTCTTTCCAAAAAGCTCAAAAGGCTGGCTGCTAACATCTTTCCCGCATTCAGGACAAAAACATGCACGATGTTCAACAATCTCATCAGGGTTGGCTGTCATCTTAAGAGTGTTGCCATCATGCCCTGGTTGTCCTCCTGCTTTACGACCCCCTTTTTCCCTAAGACTACTGGTACGTGGAGGCCTGTTCTCGTCTTTAGAAGGGGGGAGAGAACTGTTACTGCTGTCTTTTCTTGTTGTGTACCGTTCCAACTGCTGTTCAAGAACGGTGATTTTTGTCATCAATCGGGTAATTTCCCTGGCTTGCATCATTACGATGCGCTTCAGATCTTCAATGATTATTTTATCCGATGGTTCCATAGTCTGTGTTACAAAACTACCCCTGAAATCCATTATATCAAAGAACGTAACCGCTTATTTATCAAACACTAAAATAATATTTGTTCATATGTACTCATTTTCACAAAACAACTAAACACAAATACAAAAAATGTTGACTCAGAGAGAATAATTGTTAATAACACTTAATTTTACAGAAACTGATTAGTTACAAAAAATTTAATTATGAGCGTTTTATCGTGAAGATAAGGTGCGTAATTTTCGGTCCCGGTTACGCCTAACGGGAGTTTGTCTAATAACCTTTATTATTCACCGGAATCTGGCCCTATTCA
>CAZDXY010000226.1:0-2392 GCA_964509385.1 uncultured Rikenellaceae bacterium | reverse complement strand
AGCAGGAGCAATTGCAAAAACTGTGACGAGCTTATTAATTATACCGTCCGTGTTATGTTTAGGCGGTTATTAGTCATTGTCATGATGTAATTATCTAAATCAGCCCTAAATCAGTATACCCAGACGGTTGTCCAGGTATAGTAAATGTCCATAAAATCTGATATTTAGCTTATTGCTAGAATTATTATCTATTTGAGTGCAAACTTGAATTGGATTGCAAATTCCATATCCTTATCATTCCACTCAGGAATTTTAACGTCTGAAAGAGTATTAGTGACCCGAAGACATTCAGCCTTTAATGTTGGATGTTCGTTCGAAGTAGCTTTTGTACTTATTGCTGCACTTGTTCCACCAGATGGTTTATAACCTACAATTACGATTTCTGGCAACAGGGGAACATTGACAGCTTTTTTGTCAGTAAAGGCTTTACATTCTTTTATTATTCCACCCTTATTCATTTTTACAACCACAAATACTTTTCCTGTGTCAGAAGAACTTCTCGCTTCCTGTGGATAGCCAGTATTCTTTGAAAGAAATACCAAAATCTCAGATTCAGAAGTCTTAGAGAATAGTGGTTTTTGATTACCAGTATTTGTTAGAGTGTTCTCGGGTTTGAACGAAAACATAACAAATAGGATTGCTACTACCGGAAGAATTATTAAACTTTTCAGAGTAGCATAATTGCGTGTTGGCTTTTTGTTGATCATGACAATTCGATTTTTAATTAAACTTGAGAAATTATGAGCTAATGGGACATTCATTAGGCTGGTTGGGATGTTTAGAAGTTTATACTGATATTCTTTTACATTGCAAGAACTTTGTAATGAAAAATTGTCTGCTAAGTATTCATGGTTTAGTATGATTGACCTTTTTATGAGCCACATAACTGGATTGAACCATAGAAAGGCAATTAGTAATTCGGAAAATAACAAATCAAAAGTATGTCCTTGCTTGATATGTGCAGTTTCATGGTCAAGAATCTCCAAATAGTCACCGCTTTCGTAGGTTTTCTTTGGAATAACTATATAAGGGAAGAAAGAAAAAGGTGGATGCTCCATTTCGGACAAAACAACCTTAGGGAACTTAGTGTTTTGTATAATTCCCTTTCGAATTATCATAAATGTATGTGCAACGCTGGATATTATTCGTAATAGGAAAAGACCTGTAATTAAAAAATAGAGCCAAGTCAATATGCTATTTAAATCGAATGAAGTAATCTTTTCTGAAATAGTTGCTTCGAGACTACTCCCGGATAAAATGATGTTTTTTATTGAGTTTGTGGTTTCAACTGAAGATTCAGTGGCAGATATGTTGAAAACATTCTGTAAGGGGATAATAATGGAAAGCAGCAGAAGTCCAATCAGGAAAATCCTGTTGCGAAGATAAAATGTATCCTTACTGAAAAAAAGTACATAACATAGGTATAACAGTATAGTCACAACTGATACCTCAAGCAGGTATAAGAGTAAATTATCCATTTTTCTTCCCTTTCTCAATAACCTCTATTAGTTTTTTTAAGTCATCTGTACTTAACTTTTTTTCATCTACAAAAAATGAAACAACATTTTTATAAGATGATCCAAAGTAATCGCTTACGACCTCTTTCATATACATTTTCCTATACTCTTCCTTCTTAATTAGTGGGAAGTACTCATGGTTTTTGCCATAAGCTTTATGGCCTACATAGCCTTTATCCTCAAGTATTCGGATAACTGATGAAAACGTCGTATATAAGGGTTTCGGTTCCGGACAAAGGTCAATCAGATCTTTAATGAATCCTTTTTTGGCTTTCCAAAGGATCTTCATAGCCTCTTCTTCTTTTGTTGTGAGTTTATTCATTGTATTAACTGTTTTTGCAAAGATATAACGGATATATCAGAAATACATCTAAAAATGCAATTAATTAACGGCTAAATACGTTAATAATTAATTTTATTATTAACATGATGTGCTAAAATCATCTACTAGAGATAATTAGACCAATGAATATTTTTAATAATATTTTATAATAATTACTACGGTCATTTACTTTTATTAGATCGTCCAGAATAAATTGTCCGGGGAAATAGTCCCGAAAGGTCGGCAGAATTTCATTGTCATGATAAAGTTGTCCAGATGAGCTAGTCCTGATAAGCGGGCAGGTTTTGTCATGTTTTAAGCAAATACGTTTGTTTGGTTACTTTTAGGCGGAATCTGTCACGATAGGTATAGGCTTGATATAAAGGCGAATTTGTCCTAGTACGCGCTGCTCCGCTTAAACATAACGGCCCGGCGGTATAATTAGTAAGCGTTACTCGACGAAGCATCCGGGCAGAGTCCTGGTTCTTTAGCCACAAGGTTGTCCCGGTGCAAGGAGAGTATGGCATGTGTTTTTGCAGTCCGGGTACAAAAC
>CAZDXY010000225.1:0-2398 GCA_964509385.1 uncultured Rikenellaceae bacterium | reverse complement strand
ACAAGCATGGTGAAATTCAATATCCTGGATACTATCCCCGGCCAACCGACCAGCGGTTTAGTGTTGGAGCATTCTTTCAAGACTATCTACCCGGAAACCCAACATTTAGAGCCCACATAAGTGGCTTCTTTGGCACTGGTCTTCCATTCAGCGTACCTAGCTCTCCGCGTTATGATGTGGTCGCGCGGATGCCATCATACAAAAGGGTTGACATTGGTTTTACTAAGGTATTCAAGGATGATAGAGGAAAAGGTGGAAATACTTTAAAGAATATTACCTGGATTAAGAGTTTATGGGTAGGTGCTGAAGTCTTTAACCTTTTCGACTTTAAAAACACGGTTTCATATCTCTGGGTTCAAACCGTTTCGAACCAAAACAACGAATCTGGTCATTACGCCGTTCCTAATTACCTTACATCCAGAAGGATTAACATCAAAATATCCGCAAATTTCTGATGATATAGTCATCATTTCTATTCTCTCACCAAATTGAGTAAAGCAATACATACCTTAGCAAAAATAAATGCTTTTATTGTTTTGTTTTAGCTTTTATGATACCTTGCAGAAATTTCAATGATGTATTTTTTCTTTGCGCTTTAAAAAAGAGATAAATGCTGCTTCACTTTATTAAGAATATAATATTTCTATCCATACGGGAATTCTTGTTGTTGTCCTTCAGTGCATTACAATTCCCAAAAAATCTCCATCTCTGGATCATATTAGTAATATCTGGTCTTATCATTGTTATTTCAGTTCTATACATATTGGATTTCAAGAAAAAATATCAAAAAAGGATTTTTGAGTTGGAGCAAAGGTTTTTGCTTACCCAAATGAACCCCCATTTCGTTTTCAACTCTCTAACTGCAATTCAGAGTTACATTTTTAGGAATGAACCATACTTAGCAGGAAAATATTTGGCAAATTTTTCAAAACTTGTTCGACTGATTCTGGAAAACTCACGAAAAGACTTGATTCCCATTTCCAAGGAAGTAGAAACACTAACACACTATTTAGAGTTACAAAGCCTAAGGTTTGAAGAAAAATTTGAATATTCCATAAATATCGACTCCGACATTGATGTTGAACATCAAACCATACCTCCAATGCTTGCCCAACCATTCATTGAAAATGCCATTGAACATGGTATCATTCACCTGAGCAAAAAGGGAATCATAAAGATTAGTTTCATTTTATTATCTTCACAAATTCTACTAGAAGTTGAGGATAATGGAGTTGGTTTTGAAAAGTCGATGCAAATAAACCAGAAGAAGAAGGAACACGAATCGTTAGCAATAAGAATAACCAATGAAAGACTTCAAAATCTCAAAAAAGTTTACCGAAAACAAGTTAAAATGGAGATTAAAGATCTATCACAAGAATCAGCAATTGGAGAACATGGCACATTAATACGATTTACAATACCCATGCTTTAGCAAAGTTAAAAACTTAAGCTTATGATGACTGCAGCCATTATTGACGACGAAGCACCAGCAAGGGAAGCCCTAAACAATATGTTGCGACTTTTCTGTCCAAATGTAAAGATAATTGGACAGGCAAATAACGTTGAAACAGGTTACGAACTAATCCTTTCTCAAAAGCCAGAGGTAGTGTTTCTCGACATTCAAATGCCTGATGGAACTGGATTTGATTTGCTAAAAAAATTTCCAACCATTGATTTTAAATTTGTAATCATTACAGCATATCAAGAATTTGCTGTTAAGGCATTTCGCTTTAGCGCAATTGATTTTATCCTTAAACCTATTGACCCGAACGAATTGATCAATGCTGTAGAAAAATTAAACGAAACAATTTGGGAGGAAGAAGTTAACCAGAAATTTCAAACATTTATTGAAAATATACAATCGGATGAAAAGGTACCGCAAAAAATCATTCTAAAAACATTTGATTCAGTTATTGTAGTAGATAAAGATGAGGTTATAAGATGTGAATCGCATAATAACTACACCATGTTTTATTTTATTAGTAAACCTAAGGTGTTAGTATCAAAAACTTTAAAAGAATTTGAAGATATGCTTTCCTCCTCAGGATTTTTCAGATCCCATCAATCGCATCTTGTTAACTTAAACTATGTAAAATGTTACAAACGTTTTCCCGAGAGCAGCATTCTTATGTCGGATGATACAACAGTGCCAGTTTCGGTACGTAAAAGAGATATTTTAACCAACTTATTAAAAAAACAGAACAAAAAGAATTAATTTCAAATTCGTCAATTTCAATTTAATATATTTCATCCATTTATTATAGAAATACTTAAGATACATTGTTAATATTTTTATTTTTATAAATTTACCAACTTTATTGCCATTGTTAAAATTAATTGTCTCTAAGATGAAATATGTGTTAAAAATAATTTTAATTGCTTTATTTATTAGCACTTT
>CAZDXY010000224.1:0-2400 GCA_964509385.1 uncultured Rikenellaceae bacterium | reverse complement strand
CTGATACTAGTCCCTGAAACTAGCGCGTCTACCAATTCCGCCATCTGGGCTTCAAACTTCAATTGTGGTGATTTCTCGCTCTCTCAATTCACCACTTTTACAATTTTATTCCTAACATAATGGCGGGAACTCGTTCCTCAGTTCAACCATCTAGGCATAAAAACGCTGGCAAAGGTAATAAAAATTTGAATTTGCAAATCTTCAAGTGATAAAGAAAAAAATCAATCTTCTAAATTCTTCGGCTATTTCTCTTCCTATAAATATTCCTTCACGTAATTGGTCATAAGCGTGTATAGCTGCATCCTCGTATTGCCGCCATATATACCATGATTCTTGTCGGGGTAAAGCATCATATCAAACTGCTTCTGACTCTGAATAAGCCTTTCGGCCAATTCAAGGGTATTTTGCACATGAACATTATCGTCGGCAGTGCCATGCACCAGCAGTAGCTTTCCTTTAAGTCCATCCACATGGCTTGTAGGAGAGTTATCGTCATAACCCGATGGGTTATCCTGTGGAAGTCCCATAAAACGCTCAGTATAAATTGAATCGTAATATCGCCAGTTGGTAACGGGTGCAACCGCAATGGCCATGCGAAATACTTCAGGTGCCTTGAAAAGGCATAGCGATGACATGTAACCACCATAACTCCATCCCCAAATGCCAATCCTATTGGAATCGACAAAAGGTAACGATTGAAGATATTTTCCGGTTTCAATCTGATCGATACTCTCGTAGTAACCCAGCTGGCCATAGGTCATCTTCTTAAACTCCTCTCCCCTACCCCCAGTTCCCCGCCCATCGACACAAACCACAATATATCCCTCAGTGGCCAAAAATTCATGCCAATCAATACGGAACCGATCGGTAACCGATTGTGATCCGGGTCCGCTATACTGGTACATCATCACAGGGTACTTTGTATTCTCATCAAAACCTAGGGGTTTTATCATGTAACCGGTCAATTCAATACCTTCAGATGTGGTAAAAGTAAAGAACTCCTTTGAGGGTATATCGTAAGTCGAAATGGTTTCAACCAGCTGAGCATTATCCTCCAATACTCTAATCTTCTTCCCCTTGGCGTTATGAAGTGTAACCAACGTGGGGGAATTTATTGAGGAATGAAAATGGATAAAGTACTTAAAACCCTTGCTAAAATTAGCGCTGTTAGTACCAAGAAGAGTGGATAATTTTCCTCTCTTCTTCCCATCGAGTGATACGAAGAAAACAGCTGATCTCAGAGGGTTCCCGTCGTATGCATTGTAGAAAACCAGCTTGCTTTTGGGATCGTAGCCATAAATCGATTTCACCTCATCCTTACCCGAAGTGAGCTGACGAAGCAACTTTCCATCCATAGCATAGATGTAAATGTGCTTGAAACCATCCCTTTCGCTTGGAATAATGAAGAATTTCCCATCCTCGGTGAAAATTGGATAATCGTCTGTTGGTTCTTCAATGTAACGCTCATCCTCCTCGGTAAAAAGCACTTTGGAATTACCCGTTTTGGCATCGGCAATCATTATATCCAGCCTGTTTTGTAGACGATTCAACCTTATCATGCTTAATTCCTTAGGATTGGTAGTCCATTTGATGCGGGCAATGTACTGATCGGTTTCGGGGCCGATGTCCATCTGAGTGGTTGTTCCTTTCTCTATATCGTACACATTTATGGTTACCAAGGAATTCTCCTCACCCGCTTTAGGATACTTGAATGAATAGTCCTGAGGGTAAAGTGTACCAACGTACATAGGCATGTGAAATAGCTTTACATGGCTCTCATCAAAGCGATAGTATGCTATTCTTCGACCATCGGGGCTCCAATGAAATCCGGTTTTTAGCGCAAATTCCTCCTCGTAAACCCAATCGAGAGCGCCATTAATGATATGGTTGAACTCGCCATCAAAGGTTATTTGCTTCTCCTCACCTTGCTTTAAATCTTTTATAAAAACATTATTATTACGAACAAATGCTACTTTTTCGCCGTTGGGGGAGAATGCTGCCATCATCTGCTGCCCATTCTCCGATAGTGGTGTAATGCTCTTTGAATCAATATCAAAAATGTAATAAGTGGCAGTATATGAATGCCGGTAAATGGAGTTAACATCAGTGGCAAGCAATATCTTCTTCTCATTAGGGCAAAACTCATATCCTCGGAAACTCTGTAATTCTGGAATATCAAAATCCGAAGCATCGAATACAACCCTTACTTCTTCACCTGTTGAATATCTATGCTCAACTATTTTTCCACCTCGTTCCTGAATGGTATATGTTTCTCCATTACTCAAGGAGTTAATACCTCTAATCATTTTGGGGTTAAATGTACCCTCGCGAATAATATCTTCGATTGTTATCCTCTGCTTCTGCTCCTGAGCAATAACAAAATCTGGAACAACCCATATT
>CAZDXY010000223.1:0-2429 GCA_964509385.1 uncultured Rikenellaceae bacterium | reverse complement strand
TCCCCCATGCTTTCCATAGCATTAGACCATACAAACCTGACTCTTTTAGATTTGATAGGTCTGGTCGGGGATCGACAAACTTTGTTTTCCCGTCCTTCTTTATGAAAAAGTCCGGCATTTTCAATGATATCCACTCCTTCCCCGCGTACTTCGCAGGATTTATTTTGAGTTAAAACCCAATAAAAGAAGCCCCCATTTCTGAGGGCTTCTTTTGATAGAATCTACTTATATTCGCCTTTGAATTGCATGGTCCCTGTGCCGTTCATTTCTACATCCACTGTTTTCCTCTTTACGTTTATATCGGGTTTTATGAAAGGCGTCAAAAAGAAATTAACGATATTTGCAAACTTCCTCAAATTTTTGACCGCTTTCAAATCTGCTTCGGTTAAGAGGTTTGTTCCACACTTGGGACAAGGTTTATTTAACCACACTTTATAATCCTCGTAGACTACGGAATCATCTTTGAAATCACAGTCGGGATTGTCGCATTTAATGCCTTCAATTTTTAATACTACCGGCTGCATTTTACCCCTCCTTATGTATCTCTCGTATCCTTTGGGCTAAAGCCCATGATCTGGCGCCGATATTGTTGAGCGAACTACGGTGTTCTTCGTGCCATCTATCTCGCCATTCCTTTTTGCTTTCTTTACTTTCAAGTTGAATAAAATTCTGTTTGTATATTTCTCGTTTTTGCGAGTTGCCGATTACAACACCATCCAGGCATTCAGCTATTTGTCTCCAACCTTGGTTAGTGATCTGGTCAATATAATCCGATAAACCCATATCGAATTGCTTATAAAACCATTCGTCACAGCCTCCAAAAAGGAATATAGGCATTTCGAGATTGCCATCAACCTGTTGAATGGCATATTGACATTCACCCAGCAATAATGCAGCGATACAAGCTGTTCCAAAATCCTTTGATTCCAAGGTGTATGTATCACTAAAATTGATAATTTCAAATATCATGACACACACTCCTTCAAGCCGGCCGAATTATAGCAATCGGTGCAAACAGGAATATACTTTTCCGTATCCCCAATGTCTATATATTGGCTATCAGGATTGAGTTTTTGAGTGAATATAGCTTCTTTTCCACAAGAGCAGATAGCAGTTAGTTTAGTGACGCTGTCCGCTATTGCCATCAACTTATCCATCGAGCCAAACGGCTGTCTGCGATAATCCATATCCAGTCCACTTACGATTACGATTCTACCCTGGTCTCGCTGGACTTGACAAAACGAAACTATCTCTGGCCCGAAAAATTGGCCCTCATCCAATAAAATAACTTTTGTGGTCGGTTTTATAGGATGCAGACTTGCTACTTTGATTGGATTTAAGTTCACTTCGCCCCTGATGGTCTTAATGGTTGTGGATTGGTCGCGAGTGTCTACCGCAGGTTTTATAGCAATATAACTGCACCCTGCCAGCACATACCTTTCCAGCCTACGCAACAACTCAGTAGTTTTTCCAGAGAACATCGGTCCGGTGATTACTTCGATATTTCCCATATTGGTATAAACCTCCTTTCCTTGCGTATAGCGCAAGATCAAATTTTTAATATTTCTTATTAAAAAAGCCGCTCATTTGAGCGGTATATTGCGGTATCGTATTTTACTTGGAATGTGTCATTAACCAGCGAATGTTTCCATTGCCTTCAAAGCTTTTACGTACCACTGATCATTGATAGTATCCATGGTAATGTCTTTAAGATCATCTTCAGATTCAATAATACCCCACCAACTCTCCATGCCAAAGACAATTTTTTTAAGATCGAATACATAGATAGCCGGGTTTGTAAAAGGTATAATGGTTACTACCTTGGTTTCCTCATCATAAGATACAGACGGACCACTCGGAAGTTCACCGAGGAATAAACCTAAGAAAGTCTTACCTTCGTACCCCTTAACGCAGGGACGGATACGCACAAACTTACCGATTGATTCTTTGTAAAGGCTGTATGAATCCCAGTCAACCTTAATTTCGCTTACTTCTATGGGATACTCAATATACTTAGATTTATAATCATCACAGATGAAATTCTCTTTCCATTCAAAGGCTTCCCTGTTAATTCCCATGAACCCTGACGGTTCGGTTTTCGCCCATATTGCCTGGTATTCCGAATTGTTTTTTAAAGTAGGGCAGTTAGACAGAAAACTTTTTCTACAAGTGTTACAATTCCTTCTCGCTTCTTCGGTCATTAATTACCACTCCTTCGCATTATAAAAATATCCCGCCCTTCGGGGCGGGATTTCTTTTGTGGATTCCTTTTACTGAACCACAACTTTTGACATTTGCAGTTTTTTATTGGCTTCTAAAAGTTTTAAGCAATAAAACTTAACCATAAAATCATCTTGCTTTTCTTGATACTCTTTAATTTTTTGGGTGTAGTAGTCAAGATGATCCTTGAGTTCATCAAGCAGTCTATT
>CAZDXY010000222.1:0-2470 GCA_964509385.1 uncultured Rikenellaceae bacterium | reverse complement strand
CCAACAACCTGTTCCTGGGATCTGATCCCCGAACGCTTATCCCACTTCCTTGACCGGCGTCCAAATGGTGAAGGTCTCTTTCCCCTCCGCTGGCATGAACTCCATGCCATACAACTCAAAGCAGAAGTTGCCATGTGAGAGGTCCAGCTCAAACCCTGATTCGGGCAGCCAGCGGGTATACAGCGCGTCGTAGGCTTCTGAGATACCCGCCAGATTCGGGCAGACGATCACGGCGTACTGCGCCTCCGGGATCTCAAAGACTTCCATCCCCGCCTACGCGAAGCGGCAGAGCCGCTATCCGCTGGAGACGGTGTTAGGCGGCGTTTTCTATATTTCCCATTTTCTTGATCAGGCGTATTACTTCCTCTGGCTGTTGAGTCGAAAAGGCTACATCGCGTACAAGACCTTTCTTGACCTTCAAGGCAATAACGACTCTGGAGTGTTCTAGGAAGTTGAACATCGCCCGATATCTACCATCGATGAGCGTGAAATGGATTCCCGCTCCTCCGATGCGTTGTATCGAGGTTTTGTCGGGAAAGCAAGACTCTATGTTATTTAGCGGGATAATCCATTTGAAGATGCCAAATCTGAGTTGTATACTCGATTTGTCCAACTGAACGGTGAGAATCCTATAGTTCAGAGAATAGAACAAGAAAAAGGAGGAAAGGCAAAAGAACAAGATCAACCATCCTCCGATAAGGCGGATACTTGCGAACCAGACGAAAGGAATGAAGAACAAGATCGTAAGACCAATGAAAAGAGCTTCGGTCTTTTTGGATGAAATTCTCTCAAGGTAAATGCGATCGATCGTCATGGTTGGTTTCTTTCTCTTTTATAACAAGAAGGATTTGACTCCCGCCGCCTAAGTTACGCTTGACCTGCAATCCGGTTGAAGCGATTGTTAGATCAGAATTGACATAAGATTTTTCATTGCTTCTTTCTCGATATCCGATGTCATAAAACATAATTTTGATGCTTTTTCCAAATATATCCTTTCTCTGGTTTGACCTGCTTTCTTTATTAATCTGGCTATTATAGTCCAATTGCTTGCTGCCTCTTTATACAAATTTGCTGCTGTTTTGAGTTTATTATTCCCTGGGAAATAATTCAAACATTCATATAAATAATCTCTGTAGAAATTTCTGAAAATTGCACCACCAGTTCCAGCATTCTCCATCATGTCAGCTTGATCACATAAATCTGATTTTGGATTTGGCGTACACTCCAGCCATTTTAAAATCTCTTTTCCTAATTTCTGAATTCCCAAATATCCAAAGCATTTCAATGGTGGATTAAGAAATTCATTGGCTACTTCACGTAATGCCCTTGGTATTATGTTTTCAATTGGAGTCAATTGACCAATTTTTCTAACTGTATAAGATAATGCTTTTGCTGACATTGTTCCTTTTTCAAATCTAGCTTTTTCAAGGTTTTCAAGAGAAACCTTAAATTCCTTTCCTGTATCAGATATAAATGCATACTCGCTATCATAGCCATATACTGTGATGAAATGCCCTGCAAAGTGGAAAGAATGCTTGAAATGTTCAAGATGATAACAATCAACTTGAAGTCCAACGGGAACCCCATTATCAATAAATTCTGATACGTTTAGCCATGCCTTTTTCTTTGATGTGGTTTCTCTAGCATCTAAATCTAGATTCATATTCGAGCAGAACATTTTTGTCAAATCAAATGGTTTTGCCCTTCCACCAATAAATGGTAGATTCATAAAACTCATCTTCCATAATATAAAGCCAAAACCTTGACTCAACCCTAACATCATTGGTTCATTTATCTCAATATTTTCATGCAATAATAGGCATGCTGTAGCACTCGTTTCACAATGTTTACCATTAAATGTTTCATATCCAGGTACTTTTTTCATTTACATTGCTCCTCTTTGCGGCGCGCAAAAATCACACATTCACATTTTCTCCACATTGCCCACATATATAATGATAAAAATAAACAATTCCTCCACATAAGGGACATTTCCATCGTTCTTTTTGGTAATGAAGATAATCATCGATGTTCAATTTTCGAAATTGCTTGGCAATATTAATAAGTTCATGTCGATACTTGTATCTCAAATCATCAGGGTGTGAAAAAATAAGTTTCTTATTTATTATGCTACAAGGGAACTGATCACATTCTGCACAGTAAGATAATTTTTTTGTATTGTAGCAACACATTCTAATCTTACAGCTTTCTCGACTTTTTCTTCTTGCTTGTTCCGAATTCTCCGAAGAGCAGCCAAAGCACGACTTATTAAAACTCGGGCAGGCACCACAAAATACCCCGCATGGGGCCAACTCTCTTATCAATGTACTCATAATTCAAATGTCTCCTTTATGAGTTTATTCATTTCGTATTCAGTCACATATACTTCTTCAACACATTCGGCTATATGCATAAGCACTGTCAACATCCCAAATTTAGTACCACTTGATAGTGGAGAGTCCTTTAAGGT
>CAZDXY010000221.1:0-2494 GCA_964509385.1 uncultured Rikenellaceae bacterium | reverse complement strand
AACCAGATGAAGTTTTCAATAATCTTGTTGCACTAAAAGTTTGAAACCACATTTCTAAATTGTTTTGGATAAAAATAAATAGAAACATGTTTGTTAATTATTCTTAACTTCTGTTATACTAATTTCAAACAGAATATGTATTCAACTAACATGACGGTTAATAGCTTGAGTGAATCATGACTAAAATTAATCCTGAAATTCTTAAATGGGCTAGGGAAACTGCGGGATTTTCGCTAGAAGAAGCTAGTAAGAAGATAAGCCTTGGAGTAGCTTTTGGAAAGTCGCCAAGCCAAAGATTAAATTCCTTTGAACGAGGTGAAGATGAGCCATCTCGAGCTTTGTTGACTCGAATGGCCAAACAGTACCGTAGGCCTTTGTTAGTTTTTTATTTAAAAGAACCTCCCAAAATTGCTGATCGCGGTCAAGATTTTCGAACTTTGCCCGAAGGATATACAGAGGAGAATCAAGCTATAGTTGATGCTCTGCTTCGGGACATAAAAGTCCGACAAAGTTTAATTAAAAATGCAATGTTGGATGAGGAAGATGTTAATGATTTAGATTATATTGGCAGTTTCAATAGCGATGAGGATTTAGTTAAGTATACCGACGGAATTTCTCACTTGTTGAACTTCAACATCCAAGAGTATTATAAAAAATCCACAAAGTCGGAAGCTTTTAACTACCTAAGATCCCGAATAGAAGTTTTAGGGGTTTTTGTTTTGTTAATTGGGGATTTAGGTAGTTACCATACATCTATTGATACATCTGTGTTCAGAGGTTTTGCTTTATCTGATAAAATTGCTCCTTTTATTGTTATAAATGATAATGATTCCAAAGCGGCTTGGTCGTTTACTTTATTACATGAGTTTACACACCTCTTATTAGGTCAAACAGGTATAAGCAATAGCTTTACTAATACTTCTGTAGAAAGATTATGTAATTCTGTTGCAAGTCATGTCCTCTTGCCAGAAAAAGAATTACGATATTTAGAATTGGATCGAATTGATTTGAGTGAGGATTTAATTAATAGGATTTCTAAGTTCTCTGTACAAAGGAATTTAAGCAATTCGATGGTAGCTTATCGTCTCTTTGTTAATAGCTTTGTTTCGGAATACCAGTGGCAAGAATTGAGGGCATATTTTTCTTCGAAATGGATTGAGTCTAAAAAAAAGGCAAGGCAAGCGTCCAAAGCGAGTGTCAGTGGCCCATCTTATTATGTGATTCGAAGGCACAGGCTGGGTGAAAAATTAATTTCTACTGTTCATAATGTGACATATGATGGGTTATTAACTACAGTAAAAGCTGGGCGGGTCTTGGGCATTGCACCAAAAAACATTCAAAATTTGTTTGATGATAGATTACCAATACAAAAGGTTCATAAAGTGGGGAAATGATGCTCTATTTGCTTGACGCCAATGTTCTAATAAATGCAAACCGAGATTATTACTCAATCGTCAGAGTTCCTGAGTTTTGGGACTGGCTTCAATTTAATGGTGAATCTGGGTATATAAAAATTCCTTTAGAAATATACGAAGAAATATCAGACGGAAATGATGACCTTTCTGAATGGGCTAAACTTCCTGAGACGAAAATGGCAGTATTGTTTCAGGAAGAAGTAGATCAGGCAGCGGTTCAATGGGTTACTTATCAAGGATATTTGTTAGACCCTGATGATGTTGATATAGAAAAAATTGGTAGAGATCCATTTCTAATATCATATGCGGGCATTGATATTCCCAACCGGTGTATAGTGACAACTGAAGTTTCCAGACCAAGCAAGCAAGGATCAAATAGGCACATACCGGACGTGTGTCATCAATTGGGAATTTACTGGTGTGATCCATTTGAAATGTATAGGCTGTTGAACTTTCGAACAAACTGGAGATAGCCCAAACCATAACAGTGGTAAAAGATAACGGTATTAATAAATTCGACATCTTTTCTAAGTTCTTCATATTAAATTAAGAGAATTATTACCTTTTGCCCGCTAAAAATAATTAATCATCCGATATTTCACAGTTGTAATACAATTGTGACATTTGAGACGAAAAACCATAAGGGGAAATGTGAAAATACATAAATACTTGTTATAATAATGAATAATAAACGCAATAGCTAGAAGGAAATTGTATATAGTTAAATCTTCCCACAGAATGATAGAATTAGAACTGCTTCTGTGGATGCGGAGGCTGAGGGTTTGAAACCCTTCAGGCAGCCCGAAAAACAAATCAGATCGGCAGAAAAACAACTCCGTAATCGGAGGTGTTTTGGTTTACCTAAGAAATATCAAGAAATTGAATAGCACAAGGATGAAGTCGATTGTATGCCTCCATAATCCCTCATGATTCTTATGCAAAAATACGCTCTTGCAAGGGCCTTAATGGTAAGATAATCACAGAATGATTATGAGGGTTGACCACTCATAAAAAACGCGCCAAATAGTAGGATAAGGAAATGAATGCCTTCAAACCACAGATCCTGATCGGGCTGATAA
>CAZDXY010000220.1:0-2542 GCA_964509385.1 uncultured Rikenellaceae bacterium | reverse complement strand
GAGCTTCGGTATCTTGGGCTTCTTCAATCTGCTCAATAAATGTTTGATTATATTTTTTTAGTTCGAGATATATAAATGAGCTACCACCATGCCAATTAACTGATTTTGAAATACCACCTTGTTCTCCCTCAATTACTTTTTTTAGCCTTTCAACGGCAACGGTTTCTATGTAGTCCATTTGTTCTACACCAATATATTGACGGTTCATTTTGTGGGCAGTTGATGCTGTCGTACCGCTTCCTAAATGATAGTCTAAAACAATATCTCCTTCTACAGTAACAGCCTTAATCAAAAAGCCAATCAAAGATTCTGGTTTGGGATAAGAGTTGAAATTAAGATTTAGAGAGTCAATGTGCTTCTTTGAATCTTCATTTGTTTCTACACCTATGGCTTTGGAAAGATAAATTTCATCAAGTAATTTATCAGGTGCCATATTTGACGCAATTTCCCTTTGATACCTAATAGAAAACTTATTTGATTTGATTAAAAAATATGTCCCATTGCTAACTTCGGTATCTAAAAACGATTGTTGCCATTTGAAACGACCTTTCAATCTAATTGTATTCTCGTTTTTTCCTTTATTAACAACCAAATCGTCAAGTAACTCAACCTTGTCATAACTACCTTTGGAATATATACCATCAGGGATTCTAAACTGTATAATTTCTGATTTGAATTCTAAAACAGTGATTGGATTACCACTATTTAATAATGGCGCATCATCATTATCACTGTTTCTCCCTACATATCCTTTACTTGTATCAAGAACTTTTTCATAGCAATGAATAAATTCAATATTTTTCCGTGTCTTTTTTGAAAGAGCTGGTGCATTATCTGTATTCTTCCAAACAAATGTTTCTACAAAATTTTGTGTTTTAAACACTTCGTCCATCAAAATTTTAAGATATGCCTGTTCGTTATCATCACACTGGATAAACATTTTTCCGTCTTTGGATAACAAGTCTCTTGCAATCTCAAGCCGATTTTTCATAAAGGTTAGCCAAGTACTTTCATTGAATGAATCATTATATTGAAAGCTGTCATTTCCAGTGTTATAAGGTGGATCGATATAAATAAGTTTTACTTTTCCTGCAAACTCTTTTTCCAGTGTGTGCAAAGCAAGTAAGTTGTTGCCCTTAATTATCAGATTGTCAGTAATGGTATCTTCGGCCAATCCTCTTTGCTTATTAAGCTCTGCATTACGGGTGAAAGCATTGAAGGGATGTTCTCCGTCTTTGTCATACATCTTCGCATTAGTCAGTACTTTAGGTTCCTTTAATTGTGTAATCTCGTCTTGTGCCAAAATTTCATTAAAGAATATTTCTTCACGATTGTCTTCTTCCCTGCTTTGCCCGCCCTCTAATACGCAATCTTTGAACGGCCAAACTAAAGCAACGTCGTTGTTTTGTTTAAGTAGCTTCCCATCAATGGTAAGCCCTATCTTGTTTTTGTATTTTGTATAACTGTCGTTTAAGTAATTTTTCTGTTCAAAAAATTGAACAAACAAGTTTTGGTTAAACACCATAACGTCTTTTACGTTAACAAAAAACTTATTTTTCAGTTCATCGTTTTCGAGCAACAAACCAATTAGTTCTTCGTCAAAACTTTGTGCTTTATTTAGTATTACCCATTTTTTCAAATCTCCGTCATCTGTAACGTACTTTGGGTTTGTTTTCAAATGTTTCTCGAGGGTTTCGTAGAGTTTCATTGATGTAGGGTGTTGAGGTTGTTGGAAGCTAATATTTTTATTAGATAATTCTTTTTATGGGGAGTATGGCTCACTATAAGTGAATAATTATCATTTTCTTTTTTATTGATTGGAACATGTGAAGGGATTATTGGAAGAACATTCCCCCTTTCCCCAAAATCAACCACTCAGCAGAAATGTTATTGTTTCGAACGAGTGACACGAGCCATTTAGGGTTAATTCTTAGTGAAAGGTTCTTTAATTATTTTCATTATTACATTATGGCCACTTAATCGGATCCAGCCCTAATTCTTTTGCCTTTTCGTCAAGTCGCTTGCGTTCACGTTTGGAATATATTTCATGTACGGATCGTCTGTCGTCTGTTATCTTTACCTTGTTTAGAAATTCTTCTACCTGTTGGTTTGTCCATCCTGTAACATCTTTTGAGAATGAGTACCGTGGGCCCCAGTTTTCCTCAAAATTCCATCCCAAGTTTTGAAAATAAGATATTGCCTCCATCGTGTTGCCAAAGAATTTGCGGATGCCGACACCGTTATCAACATACCCACTTCTTCCGCTAACTTGTACGTTGAAGTTGCGAATGTGATAGAACAGGTATTCTTTTTTCTGTTCTTGTGCCCCCAATATCAATGGAAAAAAAACAAATAAAAGCAATAGTTTTTTCATGGTCGTAATGATTTATCATAGTGTTATATGATGTATAATTGAGTTCTTCGCATTTTCAGGGCGTCAATTATTCTTAATTGAACATTCCCCCTTTCCCCAAAACCAGCCAATTGGCAGAAACGTTATAATCCCGGACCAGGTAAACGAGCCATTCAGGTTTGATTCGGA
>CAZDXY010000219.1:0-2596 GCA_964509385.1 uncultured Rikenellaceae bacterium | reverse complement strand
ATTTAAACAGTTTCTAAAACTTTACATTTCATTGAAAAAAATGATTGGTTTCTAGTATTTTTTTTTATTATTTTTTAAATTTGAATAATCATCCCTAATGCATAAAACTATGGAAAACGAATGTCAATATCTTAGTACATGCGGATTCTTTAAGAAGTACCAGTTAAGCAAAGACCTTGCATGTAAAGGATTTATTGCCATGTACTGTAAGGGGCCTAAAATGAATGATTGCAAAAGATTGGAGTACAGAAAGAAGAATGGGAAACCGCCAATCGATGATATGATGCCCTCTGGACATATACTATCGTCCTAATATTTTTGCCTTTTTGAAATTAGCTTCAAAACACGTCCGATTACATTTCGAGATTTGGTTAAATAAACTACCTTAGCAGCATTAAAAAAAGCTGTATGGCCATTTTTATAACCAACATCAAAAAACTTATTCAGGTTGAGCAAGAACCAAAAGAATGGATTGCCGGAAAAGACATGGCCCAACTTGGTTGTATAGATTATGCATACCTTTTAATTGAGAATGGAGTAATATCCGATTTTGGTTCGATGAATAATGCACCTTCGGTGCAAAAAAGTTGGGTGGTTATCAACTCCAACGACCGAATGGTTTTCCCTTCGTTTTGCGATTCTCACACCCATTTGGTATATGCAGGAAGCCGTGAGATTGAATATGTGGATAAGATTCGTGGTTTATCCTATGAAGAAATAGCCAAAAGGGGAGGAGGTATTCTCAATTCAGCAAGATTATTGCACAATATTTCTGAGAATGAATTGTATAATCAAGCATTACAGAGGATTAATGAAATAATTTCTCTAGGTACAGGCGCAGTGGAGATTAAGAGCGGATATGGTTTATCTGTAGAAGATGAAGTAAAGATGCTTAGAGTTATCAAAAGGCTAAAAGAAACCACACCCCTTACAATAAAAAGTACTTTTTTAGGTGCTCATGCAGTTCCTGCTGAGTTTAAGGGCAGACAGTCGGAATATGTTGATTTGATTATAAACGAAATGATTCCGTTAGTAGCTGCAGAGGATCTTGCTGACTACATTGATGTTTTTTGTGATAAAGGGTTTTTCACAGTGAATGAGACTGAAAGGATATTAATGGCTGGGATAAAGCATGGACTACGTGCAAAAATTCATGCCAACGAACTCGATTACTCAGGTGGAATTCAGGTTGGGGTTAAATATGGTGCTCTTTCAGTTGATCATTTGGAGTTTACGGGTAACGATGAAATTGATAGCCTCCTTAATTCCGATACAATGCCAACCCTTCTTCCAGGGGCAGCTTTTTTCCTAGGTATGGAATATCCTCCAGCTAGGAAAATGATTGATGCAGGGTTACCCATCGCTATGGCATCGGACTATAATCCAGGATCCTCCCCTTCGGGAGATATGAAATTTATAATGTCGCTTGGATGTATTGTTATGCGGCTTCTCCCTGAGGAAACAATAAATGCAGTGACAATCAATTCAGCTTATGCTATGGGCATTAGCGATACTCATGGAAGTATTGCTAGAGGGAAAGTGGCAAATGTTTTTATCACCAAACCAATTCCTTCATACGAGTTTATGCCTTATGCATATACATCCAAATTGGTTGATACTGTAATTCTCAATGGAAAAGTTATTCAATAGTCTTTTTATGATTAATAACTTTAGACTAAAACCTCATATTTTATTTCAACAGTATAGATTATTAACTCTTAAAATATCAAAAATGAAGAAGTATACTAGTCTATTTTTGTTTTCAGCACTTGTTCTATACGTAAGCAGCTGTGGACAATTCAATTTTCCCATGGAATTTCCCAGTACTACCAGTGAGGGAGGATTAACCACTGCTGAAATTGTACAGGGACTTAAGGAAGCATTAACCATAGGGGCAAATAATTCAGCTCAGTCGGCTTCCAAAACCGATGGGTTTTTTAAAAATTCATTGATTTTTATCCCTTTTCCTCCTGAGGCCATTAAGGCAAAGAACACCTTGGAATCTGCAGGACTTGGAAATCTGGTTGATGACTTTGTTTTATCGCTTAATCGTGCTGCCGAAGATGCATCAAAGAAGGCGTTCCCAATTTTCAAGAATGCAATAACGGGGATGACCATTAGCGATGCCATGGGAATACTAAAAGGAAATGAAAATGCAGCAACGGAATACTTGCGGAGCAAAACATCAACACAACTCAAATCTGAGTTTACCCCCGTTGTCAAACAATCCATTAATAACGTTAAAGTAACCAGCTACTGGAATCCCATTGTAACGAATTACAACAGGCTAATCCTAATTACTGGTGGTGAACAGGTAAATCCAAATTTGGAGGAATATATCACCGATAGAGCCATAGATGGATTATT
This sequence comes from uncultured Rikenellaceae bacterium, assembly GCA_964509385.1. GTDB lineage: Bacteria > Bacteroidota > Bacteroidia > Bacteroidales > Tenuifilaceae > MWFE01. Next base: position 229 of record CAZDXY010000219.1, on the reverse strand, counting down.
CAAGCTTATTGCAAAAGAAGAGGCCCTGATTAGAAAGGATCCCGCTGCCAGGGTAACCGAGATATTGAAGAAAGTTTTTGGTAGTTAGAAGAACGAGAGTATAGGAAAAAGAGAGTGGGAGAGTGGGAAAATGAGAGTCCGAAAGTCCGAAAGTCTGAAAGTGAGAACAAAGGGCAAAGGGCAAAGGGCAAAGGGCAAAGGGCAAAGGGCAAAGGGCAAAGGGCAAAGG
>CAZDXY010000218.1:0-2656 GCA_964509385.1 uncultured Rikenellaceae bacterium | reverse complement strand
CTAAATCATTTCGAAGCTGAAGTATGGCTTGCCTGTTCGAAATGATTAGCTCATTTAGGGTTTGATCGAGCAATTCTATACTTTGATTCTTTTGCTGTTGAATAGCTTCGGCAAATGTTGATGTATTTAATTTTGTGTTCATTAGTTCAATTCCCTTATGCAGCTCAATCATTGCTCTCTTGATATTGCTTAAGAACTGAAATGTATTTATTCCCAAAAGTTTATAATAATCGTTTAGCGCATTGTACCTACTATTCACAAGAAATTGCTCCGAGGCCCTACCCAACTCAACCTTTATGTTTATTGGCCAACCTAAAAGCACTGCCCTTGTCTTACATCTAAGCTTAAATAACCTTATCCTGGCAGAGTCATTTTTACGAATTTTGAAATCAGAACGATTGAACTTTATTAAAACTTTACCTGAAATGCTTTCAACAAAAGTTCTATTTCGTTTGATGTATTCATCAAGAGATTCTTTTAGCGCTTTATGGGCACTTTCAATAATACTCTGCTGAAAAAGATTAACCCTTTTCTTTGTCTGAAAGGATAAATCCGACATCGCTTTCGAGATCAACCTTTCTGTCTCTGCAATGGTCTTCTCTTCCATTGCCCTTTCGAGGTTTGATAACACTTTTGATGATATAGAAGATATTTCCTTATGAAAATTTTTCAGCAATAATTCCTTTTGATAAACTGACTGATCGATAAATTGTCCATGTAATAATTGCTGTTTTTCAACAATCTTTAAAATTTCTTCGGCTAGAAGTTCTTTTGCAGGAAACTTAACAATGTTGGAAAGCTTAATGTCCTGCTCAATCTCAGAAACAGCAGCCTGTTCTTTCTCTAATGGGGTCACTGAGGCATTGATTAGCTCAAATCCACTTCCTGCCTCTATTAACAGCGATGCACCCGGTAAATTGGTTGTCCATCTAATGTATTCGAACCAGTGATCAGCATTTTTATAAACTTGACTAAACGATTCCAATAGGGTAAGATCAGCATTGACCGATTCGCTCAAAATGATATCTCGTTCTGCCATCTTTTCTGTGGAATTGTTAATCACCTTAACAGTTCCTAAAAGCCTTGAATTATTGAGCATTTGATTTAGCAAGGCATAAATGCTATCGGTCTTGGTGCTGTTGTAGTTTATCACCAATACCCTAATTCGTGCTCCCCGCCAGGCTTGATCAGCGGAGATATATTTAAGCAATGCCAAGCCCAAGTTTAGATTTCGGCTATTTCCATTCCACCATAAATCTATCTGTTTTGGACTGCTGGTATTAACAAGAGGTTTGTGGTTATAAAGTAAAAGGTTATAGTCAAGCTTACGTAAAGTGTTAAAAGTATCGAAAAACTTTAAAGGACTATGGGTTTTTATTGGAGAACCCATAAGAATAGTATTGGGTTCAAAGCCAGTAAATCCGTAAACCCGCGAAATCATTTGCATACCTTCGTAAATATCGCTGCAGGCATGTCGTCGGGTAATGACCTTTTTACCTTTATGGTCCAACTCAGTATTCGCTACAACTGCAGAGGTAAACAACTCATCTTCGCTAGAACATTCAACCAATTCAAAATTTGTGAAAACCCCCAATTTCCCTACAATGGTTCGCCCCATATCTATTAATTGCGGACGAGCCTTTACATTACCGCTAAAGAGTATTATGTTGGGACGCCAATTCCGTTGATTTCTTGTTGATAATGCAGAAAGCTTCATTAATCCGTACTTAACAAGCGACGACCAGAATCCACCCCAGGTATCGCCCGTTTGAAGGCTTAACTCCCTTCGCTTAAGAAAGAAAAAGATGGCACCCAATAGTATTATTGCCCCAATCATGGCAATTATATCTAGCTGTATCATAACAACGAAGCAAGCAATTGCCCCGATGATGCTTATCCAGCCAGGGATACGAAAAGATGGACGAAAATCGGAACCAGCCCAATTCTCAATGGCACAGGTAAGATTGAGAAAACCATAGGTAATAATGAAGAAAATGGAAACTACTCTTGCAATAACGTTCAATTCCCCTATGAGAATGCCCGATAGGGCAATTACAAAGGTTAGCATGAGGGCATTTCGCGGTTCGTTGCCTTTGCCAACTCCTTTGGAAAAGATTTTTGGTGTAATCCTATCCATGGCAGTAGCTTGAAGTATTCGTGGTGCCCCTAAAATGCTACCAAAGGCCGATGATAGGGTTGCTCCCCATATCCCTGCAACAACCAAAGGGGAATAGAATGAAATTTTCAACAGCGCAGACGAGTCGTTTACAAGTAAATCACGGTCAACGGTGTACGAAAAAAAGAAAACTATACTTATGTAAACAAGCAAACCAACTACAATAGCCATAATGGTCCCAATGGGAATCGCTTTCTTCGGATCCTTAAGATCACCCGACATGGATACACCTGCCTCAAAACCTGTAACGGCCGGAAAAAATATGGCAAAAAGGGCAATCCAAGGGAGAGAATTACTCGCTGTTTCCATAATGGGTGAAGCCGGTCCAAATTCATGCCTTCCCAAAAAAATAGAAACCAACGAGAGCACCAAAACTGCTAAAATAACGAACTGTGTCTTTAGGGCAAGATTTGTACTTATAAAAGTAATGATAGTTACCACAATAAGCGATAAAACGCCTGCTATCCTTATGTTATTTAG
>CAZDXY010000217.1:0-2677 GCA_964509385.1 uncultured Rikenellaceae bacterium | reverse complement strand
CCCAAGTCAATTTCCGGATAGTCAACTGCAGTTAATTCTCCTAACGAAATTAATGTACGGTTCAGCTCCCAGCCTAACTGGCCCGAATTGCCTAGGAGTAAAAGTTTTGTAACCATTATTAACTGGAACCAAGCAGTTTTTCTAGATATTGACCATAACTATTGCCATTATACTTCTCTGCCAATTGCGATAGTTGTTCTTGATCTATGTATTCCATCCGGAAGGCTATTTCTTCTGGACACGATATCATCAGCCCCTGTCTTTCTTCAACAGCCTGTACAAAGTTAGAGGCCTGTAAAAGAGAGTGATGCATCCCAGCGTCAAGCCAGGCCACGCCCCGTCCGAGTTTCTCAACCCGCATTTCACCCTGTTCAATGTACAGTTTGTTCAGATCAGTGATTTCAAGTTCCCCCCGTGTTGAAGGCTTCAGTTGCTTTACATAATCCACAACTTTATTATCATAGAAATAGAAACCGGGTACAGCGAAATTTGTTTTTGGGTGTTGAGGTTTTTCTTCAATGCTGAGAGCATTGCCTTTTTGGTCGAATTCCACAACCCCGTACCGTTCAGGATCATTAACTGTGTATGCAAAAATTACAGCACCATTTTCCAGATTAGCCGCCCGCTGTAGTACTTTAGGCAACCCATGACCGTAGAAAAGGTTATCACCGAGAATTAATGCCACACTCTGGTTGGAAATAAAGTCTTTGCCAATGATAAAGGCATCAGCCAAACCTTTAGGTCTATCTTGTTCAGCATAAGTAAAATTAAGGCCCCATTGATGGCCGTCTGATAATAGCCTTTGATATTGCTTTTGGTCTTCTGGGGTTGTAATGATCAAAATATCCCGAATTTCAGCTAACATAAGCATGGATAGAGGATAAAAAATCATCGGTTTATCATAAATTGGCAGTAATTGCTTACTTACACCCAGAGTGAGGGGGTATAAACGAGTTCCCCTTCCGCCTGAAAGAATAATACCCTTCATTTACTCCCTCGCATTTGATAATTCTTTTTTACCCATTTTTTAAATTCAGCATTTTGTGCAATATTGAGTAACCAGGTTTGATTTCCTAAATACCATTCAACTGTTTTTTCCAAACCAGTTTGGATGTTGTTTTTTGGTTTCCAACCCAAATGGGTCTTTATTTTTTGAATATTCATTGCATAGCGCCGGTCGTGCCCAGGTCTATCATTAATATGTGTAATCAATGACGAACAGGGTGTCGGTCTATTGGTTTTGATATCAATGATGTCGCAAATAGAACGAACAATATCAAGGTTCGCAGGTTGGTTATCTCCGCCGATGTTGTAACTCTCGCCAACTGTCCCGTTCAGTATAACATGCCACATTGCCTCGCAGTGGTCTTCAATATATAGCCAATCTCTGATCTGTTGGCCATCACCATAGATTGGAATAGGTTTGTCCATTAAGGCATTAAAAATTGTAAAGGGGATCAATTTTTCGGGGAATTGGTATGGTCCGTAATTATTTGAGCAGTTGGAGATTGTTACGGGTAAGCCAAATGATTTATAGTATGATCGAACAAGATGGTCGCTGCTTGCTTTTGAGGCAGCATAGGGAGAATTGGGCGAATAAGGGGTATCTTCAGTAAATGCTGGGTCTTGCTTTGACAAGCTACCGTATACCTCGTCTGTGGAAATGTGGTGAAATCGGACATCGTTTGTTTGGTTAAGGCCTTCATCAAGCCAAACTTTCTTTGCTGCTTCAAGAAGATGAAATGTTCCATAAACATTTGATTTAAGGAAAACCTTTGGCTCCTTTAGCGAACGATCTACGTGCGTCTCCGCTGCAAAATGGATAATTTTTGTGATTTTATTTTCGCGCAACAGAGATTCAACCACTATTTGGTTACAGATATCATCGTGAATGAATAAGTGCATATGCGGAGAGGGCAGGTTCTCGAGATTAGCTTCATTTCCTGCATAGGTGAGTAAATCGATGTTTACGATTTTTACATCTGGAAATTTATTTTGGGTGTACCGGATGAAGTTCGAACCTATGAAACCTGCTCCACCGGTAACAAGAATTGTTTCCATTATGGGTACACCTCGGAATCATTAAGAAGAAGGCCCTGGCTGTCTTTTTCTGAAAGAAGAGGCCTAACCCCGTCCGGGATTGGCCAGTCGATGTCGAGATCAGGATCCTCCCAGAGGATGCATCTCTCTCCAATAGGATCATAATAGTCAGTGGTTTTATAAATCACATCTGCTCGTGAAGAAAGAGTAAAAAAACCATGGGCAAATCCCGGTGGGATCCATATTGCCTCATGATTCTTTTCGGACAACATGACCCCCACCCATTTTCCAAAATATCTTGATTTTTTTCGAAGATCAACAGCAACATCAAAGACTTCCCCCCGTATGACTCTGATAAGTTTACCCTGGGGATGGGTTATTTGGTAATGTAAACCTCTGAGGGTGTATTGCACAGATGATGATAGGTTGTCTTGAACGAATTCATGCGTAATTCCGGCGTTTATGAACAGTTTTTTATTATAAGACTCCAAAAAGAAACCGCGTTGATCGGTGTATACCTTGAGGATGATTCGGAGTACTTCAGGAATTCTTGTTGAAATAAAATTCATCATGGCGTAAGTATTATTTTGAATGACTGTCGTAATTATAGCATTGAAAAATTAATTATTCCCTCTCA
>CAZDXY010000216.1:0-2698 GCA_964509385.1 uncultured Rikenellaceae bacterium | reverse complement strand
ATTGGACTACAATCATAAGGTAACTTTTCCATTTTTCAAACATTTAGTACCTATAAACCTGTATGTTAAGCAACATATTGAACATTAATCCAAAATAATTGTTAAATGATTGTACTAAAAAAATTAAACAGATATGATTTCACGTATTCTCGAACCTATTGCCAATCGAAGGAGTGTCTTGGCATTTAACTCACAGATTATTTCAGACGAAAGCATTAATCTAATTTTTGAAGCTGCACGATGGGCACCCTCATCGTATAACGAACAACCCTGGCGGTTTTACTATGCATCTCGCTCTAATCCAGAAGCATTCAATAAAATTCTTTCGTCTCTTGCCCCAGGAAATGCTGAATGGGCTAAGGATTCATCATTATTAATAATAACGGTTGCCAAAAAACACTTAACTATTAACGGAAAAGAAAATACTTATTCAATGCACGATACAGGTATGGCTACTGCAAATTTACTCATTCAAGCGCAAGCTTTGGGTTTAGTAAGCCATGTGATGGGAGGTTTTAATAAATCTGTGGCAAATGAACTGCTCAATTTGTCTGATGAATTTATTCCTTTAACTGTAGTAGCTATTGGACAGCAAGGTGATATTGCTGAACTGAGTGATTCGAATAGAACGAGAGAAAATGCACCTCGACAACGAAAACAAAAAGAAGAGATCGCGATTGAATTAAAGTAATTCTTTTATAAGTGGGTTGATAATTTGACTAATCAAGTAATAATTTATTGTTTTTCGGTTAATTATTGTCAAGGTAAGGTAAAGAGAAAGAAATTTTTGCACCTTTTTGAATTTTGCTTTCTATCCATATTTTACCTTTGTGCATGTCGATAAAATCTTTACAAAGCATCAACCCAAGCCCAGATCCTTTTTCTCCATTTTGCCCTTTTGTTGTAACTCCAATTTCTCCAGTGAATAGTTTTTCCTTTATGAAGGGTTCAATTCCGGTGCCAGTGTCTTCAATGGAAACAATAACCTCACCATCGATCTTAGAAGCTGTAAAAGTAATTTTTCCATTGATTCCAGTAAACTTTACAGCATTTGAAACAAGGTTCCTAATAATTGCTTTAAGCATATTTGAGTCAGCATCAACTTGAATATCTTTCGGAACTTGGTTAAGAACTTGAATATTTTTTTCTTTGGCAATATATTGAATGTAAATAAGTTCTTCGTTAATTAGTTTGTAGAGATTTTGGCTAATAGGAAGGAATTGCAAAGACATTGTTTGTAACATTGACCACTGTAACAGATTATCAAGAAGCATATTACCTTTGGTAGAGCTATCGTAAATAATCCTCAAAAATGATTGAATTTCATTTTTACCATAGGTGTCATACTGAGATAGTAAAACTTCAGAATACCCAGAAATACTGTTAAATGGATTTTTTAAGTCGTGCGCAATTACTGCTATAAGTTTGTCCTTTATTTGGTTTATCTTTTCTAGTTCTTTATTTTTTTCATCAATGGCGTTTGCTTTTTGTTGAATAATCTCCTTTTGCTTCTCAATCTCTGAGTTCTTATGCTTCAGCTGTAGGTTAGTAATCTTCACTTTTCTGTTAGTTGAGATGATAAGAAAAATGAAAACTACTGCTATAGCGGTAAAAGCGAATGACAGGAAAAGAAAATATTTTTGGTTTCTAATCTTTTGAGAATTGATTTCCTGCTCCCTACGAAGCAAAAGGTTTTCCTTTGCTTGCGATTCTAGTTCGTAAGTTATTTTAATTTGACTCAGCACTTCAGCTTTTTCGATGCTAAAAAGGCTATCATTTAATTGGCTTACCCGTTTATATAAGTGCGTGGACTCCTTGTATTTCTGTTGTTGTTCATAGATTTTTGCTAGCAAAGTTGCGGAGTTTTTTTCTTCGTTAAGGGATCCTATTTCCTTAGCCATAGAAAGGCTTTTAATAGCATAATTGGCAGCTTTGTCATTTTTTTTCATAGAGAAATAATCCTCCGAGATCTCCCTTAATATGCTGATCATTCCTAATTTATCATTGAATTGTTGAGCATTTTCTAATGCTTGATAGTGAAAGTCTAATCCCTTTTGGTATTCACCCAAAAACCTGTAGATTGTTCCAATATTGCTTTTGCTAGCCCCAATACCTCTCAGATCCTTATCCTCCTCATTTGCAGCTAAGGCTCTATAGAAATAGGTTAGTGCCAAATCGAACTTACTATCACGAAAATATACCCATCCAATATTATTTAGCGTTATTCCAATATCTTTGATAGATCCTGTTTTTTCTTTATAGTTAAGCGATTTCTGATAATACACTAAAGCCTCTTTGTCATTACCCATCTCAGAAAAAATGAAACCAATGTTGTTAAATGTTGAAATCAAACCTTCAAAATCTTCAATTTCCTCCCTTATTCTGGAGGCTTCTGCTAAATCAATCATTCCTAGATCAAATCGTCCCAAAATAGCCGCAGCGGTTCCCTTATTATGTATTGCAGTTGCTAAGCCATATACATAATCTATTTGGTTGCATAAATCGTAAGCTTTTATGGCATACTCAAGGGATAGCTTAGGATTATTTCGACGGTTTTTATGAGAAAGGTTATTTAACGAATCGATTAGTTCAGTAGATATCTTTTGGGTTGATTCACTAGTATTGCAATGAATCTTTGCTGAGAAAGTGCTAATAAATAAAGCAATTAAAATTATTTTTAACACATATTTCATCTTAG
>CAZDXY010000215.1:0-2765 GCA_964509385.1 uncultured Rikenellaceae bacterium | reverse complement strand
GCTCAAACTCCATGCGAGCTGCTGCCATCCAGCACCCTCGTCCTCAGCGAGGTGGGCTATACCGTCAGTCGCATGGACTACACTGCCTTCGGCGAAGTGCGCGCCGAAACAGGCACCAAATTGTCCGAATCCGAAGCCGCACAGATCCTGGTCGAATCCATGGCGAAATATGGCTTCTCAAACAGGTCCACTTCAACGGACCAACCTTCGTAGGAAAAAATAAAATTCATTACCCCATAATAGAACACATGTTCTAATTTTCAAGGTGTACTTTTCAGCCAATAGCCTTCATGATTCCACATAAAAGGGAGGGTAATAAATGCCAATCAGCGATACTTTTTTCGATACACTCCGAGACTGGTCAAAGCGAAAAATCGAGATCATCTCAAAATATACTGCTGCAGGAGCGAGAATTTTAAAAAAAGGGTGGTATATAGATGGTTTCGCAGGGACCGGTTTGTATGAAGATGAAAAGAAAGGATCTTCTCTTGTAGTGGCAGAAATCGCTCAAGAGTTAAAGGATAAAGTATCTCTTTCCTGCCTGAATGTCGAAGAAGATAGAGAAAACTACCGCCAACTGGTTCGGAACACCTGCCAATTGAATCCCCCACCTATAAACTTGCATGGCTCTTTTACGGGGAAAATCGATGATATTTTAGAACATATCAGTAACGACAATGTCATTTGCTTTCTGGATCCTTTTGGAATTAAAGGCATTGATTATTCTACAATTCAAAAGCTAGTGAATCGTAATACTAACGAGAACAATTTTGCTACCGATCTCTGGCTAAGGTTTGACACGAAAATTACTCACAGGCTCCGAGGGCGAAATCCAACTAAAACCGATCATTTTAAGTTACTTCATCAAGCCTTTGGCATTAATGATCCTTATCGATTATTGGATTTATTGACAAATTGTGATCAATGCGACATTACAGAAAATGCAGTTCGACAATACCTGGAGCAATTGAAGCTTATATATCAAGAAAAATATGGTCATGCATATACAGGTTATTATCCAATTTATTCCTTGGAAGGAGATTACAAGTATTACCTGACTTTCATTACCAAACACCCTATTGCTATCTGTGTTGCTTCTGATGTTGTATATAGTTCGGAGAAACAATATAAGCTGGATTTTCAAACCTACAAGGAGACAGCTACAAATCAACTCAGCCTTTTCTCCATATCTGAAGTTACCGAAAAGTGGATGAATCTTGAAGCCATAAAACGGATAAAGGACCATTTAACTATGAATTGCCGTAGATCCACGATGCCACTATTGAAGATTAAATTAGACCTTATAGAACACGGTCAGTTTGGCAAATTTTCACATCGTGATCTAAGAAAGGCTCTGCTGGAATTAAAAGAAGATCATTTCATCATCAGCTCATCTTCAAATGCATATTCAAAAATGGATACAGAATTTACATTCATCCCTTGATCAAATCAAACAGTTACAACAGGAATTACACAAATTCATTTCTCTTCGGATTTGATGGGTCTCTTTGCATAAGCCAACTGTTGCTTTTGGGAATTGTTCTTGGATTAACTCCATAATAGTTGAGTATATCCTTCTACGCTGTTCGACATTTAGATGTTTGTGAGTGCCGTCTTTTACCAGGTCATTGTGATCAATTTCATATTCCATTGGTAATAAACCCCAACGCTTTCGCCAACTATCTAATTGTGCATTCTTTTCCCGATATGTTCCTAATGTCCACCGAGAAAAATTCAAACCCATCTTGCGGACCATTTCCACTAATTCCTGATATTGAACAATCCATCCAGTTGGAGTAAGAATCGGATCTAATCGTACCCGGACCTCAAAGCCCATATTTTGTGCCATGACAGCGGCCTTCAATCGAGTGTATATGGAAGGTGATATCCTTTCACCAGTGTCAGGATATTTCCCCTCCCACAAATCAGCAATTCCTTCTGGTGACAGGCTAAAAGAAACCACAACCAATTTTCGCATATATTCAGGTATGTCTTCAAGATAATGAATATTTTTAGTTTTGGTCAACAGCACCATCTTAATTTTCTTATTATTGATCTTTTCATTCGCAAATATTGGTGCTAACGTACGAACATAAGGCATCACACCTTCATATAACAAAGAATCTGATCGGTCTATTCCAATACCCAAAGTTTCAACTCTTCGTCTCTTAGGGTCTCGCAGCCATTTCTCAACAGATTGCTCAAAATCATTCATATTATCGTACAGCAAGTGCCGCATAGGATCCCGGCGAACTCGATGAGTTAACATCAAGAAACAGGATCTACAACCGAGTCCACAGGCACCGCTTCCTATAGCTAGGTCTGACCAAATTGGAGGACAAAATGTATCAGCATCACCATGCCAAACCTGAGAAATAAAATTCGTTTTTCTGGCTGCCCTAAAAATTGTGATGTCTCGTGGAAGACCAACTATCTCGGCTGGTATTAATTGGATTCTCCAAACCCCTTTCTCTACCTGTTCATTAACATACCAATCAACAGGTTTTCCGTTCTCCAACATCAGTGGGCTTTGAGTAAAAATCTCTGTTGTTATTGCCATACATTTCCCATTCCGCTAGTCAATCATCATATATATTATACGGCTTTACCTCAGAAAGCAATTACCATTTATAGCTTGGATGTATTGAAATACCAAATAATTCCGCTTACATGCCAAATCGCGATACCGAACCTAAGACCGCTTACATATCCAAAACCGGTACTGTAAGCGGTCTAAAGTTCAAAACACCCCTGTTTTGCATGGG
>CAZDXY010000214.1:0-2783 GCA_964509385.1 uncultured Rikenellaceae bacterium | reverse complement strand
TATAAAAAAGAAAGGGCAGGAAATTACCCTGCCCTTCTAACCTAGCTTACCAACAACCCAGCTATCCAGCCAACAATTAACAATGCCATGCCTACCAGTATAACTGCTCCCAATGTGTAAAAAATATGGGATTTGGCATCAGCACGTTTCTTTTCATCCCCAGTCGCCAACCTAAATGCGTTGTAAACTAATGCGCCGACTGCAACTACCCCGATAAAGTAACCGATACTAGTGATTATATCAAGTATTTTTTCGGCTAGTGCGTCTTTCTCGACTTCTCCTAATCCTGAACCTACATCAATCATACCTGTTGGATCATCTGCCAATACTGGCATCGTAAACATACAAACCATAAGCAGGGTCAAGACTATAATTTTTCTTTTCTTCAAATTGTAAATCCCTCCTTTACATCGTTACCCAGTTAGTGATTAACTGCACCAGCATGGGCGACCAAAACACCAGTACCATACCAATTATTGCCCATACGATAATCGTCCTTGCTACCTTGAAGAATATAGCCGCTATTCCTCCCACAACCAGAATAATTACCGTTAGTGGAGCAATTACTTTAACAGCAACTCCATACATGGCATAAGCCATCGTAGATACTTTTGCTATAAAGTCCTCACTGCTTACAGACGCTACGCTGCCAATATCCACTGTTTCTAAGGTTTCAGCTAAGGCCGGTATAGGTAATAAAACAAACAACAATAAAACGATTAAGAAAATTAATGAGTTCTTCAAACTTTTATCCCTCCCGTTGTAAAGAATAATGCTGTCAGCATAACAACTAAAAATGCGTGTTCGATTATCCCCCCTGTCTTTATTAGATTTAATGAGTAATTACGTTTTATCGGGTATAGAAAGGGTACTCCCGAAGGTGTACAAGCATCTAATAGTAAATGCGATATATACCCTGCAACAAACAACACCGCAATAGCGTTGGATGCTACGCCCAATAAAATTAGATAGAGTAAAGCAGCTGCCAGAAGTGAATGCCAAAATCCCCTATGCCCAAAAAGGAATTTAACTAAGAACGAACCCGGTATCCTCCTGCCTATAGTAGAGTTAGGTTCGTCTATGTCTGGGAATAATGCCCCTATTCCAGAAATGGCAGCATACCCGATATTTATATCCAATGCCTGAGTTAATAAAACCCCAGCCAGGACACCTCCGATAAAATGAGTTTTTCCGGTTATAATACCCACCTCCTATGATTCTAAGGTTTCCAACGATAATCGACCTGTAGTTAGCAACAAGTACACATCTTTCTTGCCTAGAACATCTACCCCCCATTTATAAATTGGTAAATTGGTTTTAGGTTTTAGACCTATGTCTGTAATGATTAGTTTAAAGCCGTTGTTATGGATCAGCCGTTTTGCAGAATGAATATTAGTGGCCACCTTTAAATTAAAGCAGCTTAATTCCTTTACAATGGTTTTATTGGTGGTTATCAATAAAACCTTACCTTGAGCATCCGCATAGTTTATATCTGCCTCCAACGGCTTTAATTTCCTGGGCTTATCTGCTGTTATTATTTGTGGGGAATATTTTTCAAACAACAACTTAATGTCCTCGGGTTTATCGATCACAAACAATTCAGGGTATTGTATTCGGGCAATATCTTTGGCATTGAACTTTGGTCCTATAACCACCAGATCATATAATTGTTCGCCTTTAAGTATTTTTTCTGCCGATGGTATATTATTGATTGTCACAACTTTACCCAGTTTATTGATATGGTTCTGTAATGCCTTATCTGTGGTGATTAATAAAATATTTATCTTTTATCCCGCCTTTCGATACCAATTCCGATAGGCTTTAGACCCCAGACAGGTAACAACTATCACCCTGCCATTTGAAATGGCTGTCCGAATAATCATGTTCTCAAACATGACCTCGCGAGCATTCCCAGGGCATTTCCTGATTACTTCACCTTTTTGGGCAATAGTTTCCAGCCTTTTGCGGATTTTTTCTTCCGGCCAATTACTGCATTTGAAGCAGCGCTGCTTAAACCTTTCTACTGCATGATCACTCACTATAATTTCTCTGGTTTGCTTCATAAAAAAATCCTCCTTTCCCAGATATGGATTTCACTGATGCAGATTTCCCCACAAAAATACCGCCCTGATTATTGGGCGGTTTTGCAATATCCTATTAATGCTTGTTCTATAAGGAAGAGATTATCTTCCAGGGTGCTTTGCGGTTCTTCTTCTATGTAAGTTAATATACCCTGCAGTATCTCCTGAGCTTCAAGGGATACCACAGATTCATCGGGAATGTGTTTATTAAAAAACAATTCCATTTTTTTGTTAAATAATATTCCTCTTTTTCCTGGCTTAACCGCTGCCGCTGCTTCCTGAAATGACATAGGATTATATATTCGATTTAGAAGCGCACTTGGATTAATCGGATCAAAAAGGTAATCGCGTACCCCTAAATAAAAAGCATCCTGTAAAATCTTATCTTTCTCTTTTGCTAATAGGATTATCCGGCAGTTTCCATATTCCAAGGTTTTAAAAATAACCTCGGTAAAATCTTCTTCTCCAGACAGCAGGGTTGAAAGCACTACTATATCTGGTGGTTCCTTTTTGATTACCTTCAGTAAATGCCGCCGGCTTGATCCTATTCCTATTATTTTTGCTTGTTTTATATTGGATAGTATAAATCTATCTATATCTTCGGATGCTGTTGCTAATACTATCTTCATAAAAATCCCTCCTAAAAATGAAAAGCCGAGCCCATTGATAGGACCCGGCTTTAAGAGGAAAAGGAGGGAATTA
>CAZDXY010000213.1:0-2819 GCA_964509385.1 uncultured Rikenellaceae bacterium | reverse complement strand
TTTTCCCGGGCCTGTACTCATCAACCAATTCAAAAGCTAATATTTCAATCGGCTTATAGGGTAGGGGAGTAATTGAATGCAGCCCACAAAAATCATTGATTCTATTCCGATTGAAATCAATTTTGGAGATAATCTCACTTTTGTCATGCTTAATACCAGTTGATTCTGCTTTTATAATCAACTTAACAAGTTCACCACATCCATCAGATACAGCCAGCAGAGAGTCTAAAAGTTCATTCCGTTCATCCGAACCTTCCTCAGTCCTGGAGATGATACCATGCAGGATGTCATTATATACTTCACGCACATTTTTAATATGATTATCTTCCAGCCAGTTAACCACGATCTGCCGGGCAAACTTTCTTTTTGAAAGCCCAGCTTTGGCAGCCTCTACTCTTAAAGCATTATCCTCACTTTCAGACAACTCAATCCCCACTATTACTAGATCGCTCATTATATCATCCTTTCTCATGTAAACTATATAACTTACATATATTATAAAACTTATATAACTATTAAACAAGTATTTTGTCTCAAAAATCAAAAACCGAACTTTTGGTATATATTTTTGGCGTTTATGATACCAACCACCTTACAACGTTCAAAAACGCGCCTAACAAAAGACAGGGGCCTGTGGCTCTTATTATTTTGAGTTACCGGGCAAAAACATACTTTAACTGGCAAATAGTTCAAGTCTAAAAGACAATCTATTGTTGATATGAATAAAGAAAGGAGGGTTTATTTATGAAGAAAAAGCAGGATTGTGTTGATTTTGTTTATAATATAAGTGAAAACAAAGAAAACATAATTTTGGAAAAGAAAATTAATGGGTTTAAAGTCGTATCTTATATACCCAAAAAACGGATTGATAGTGAAGCCAATTTTGAACGATTCAAGAAATACTTAAACGAGTGTAATTAAAGATAACAACCTGTATAATTAATTAACGAAAGGAGGTATCGCATTCGCCTTGATAAAGGTATTTGCGTTGAATTATGAAAACAACAAAAGAAGATTCTGAACCAACTATCGTAAATGTTGCTGCTTTATACCGTGTTTCAACTGTAAATCAGGTTAAAAGCGGAGAGGAACCAATACCAGCACAGCAATTAGCTATTAAAAACTATTGTGAAGAAAAGAATTATAACATCATAAAAGAATATTTTGAGACGGGAATATCTGCTTTCAAAAACTCAGCACTAGATCGAGACGCTATCCATGATGTTTTAAGAGATGCAAAAACGGGACTATTTAACATACTCCTTATTTTTAAAAGCAATAGACTATCAAGGATAGAAAGCGAATACCCCTGGATTTTAAAACAATTAAAGAAATGTGGAGTAGAGGTGTGGGAAGTAAGCCGAGATAAAAGGCTAACTCCATTGACCCACGAAGAGGCATTAACCAGTTACATTGATGGTTGGTTGGCTGAAGGAGAAAGCAGGAGCATATCAGTCCAAGTTAAAGCTGGGATCCACGCACGTGCTTATCAAGGCGAACATTCCGGAAGTGTACCTCCATTCGGATTCTGCATTACGGACTGGTGTGTTGATACCCAAGGCAAGAGAAACAAAATTAAAGCAATTAGAGGTATTGATCCACATGAAGCCAAAATATTAAATATAATAGCAGATTTAATAGAACATGATGGCAGAGGAACTAAGTATATTGCGAAATATCTCAATGAAAACCAATATACTACTCGTAATGGTGCGTTATGGACAGCTCCTACAGTACGCAAGGTAATAAAAAACCCTGCAATAGCAGGAATTAGCCTAACCAAGGTAAAGGGCAATACCGGTAATTCTTGCGTACATCAATACAAACACTTATATGATCCAGAATACTATGTGCATAAAGATGAACATGGCAATTATATTACTAATACAAATTTGACAATCATCGCTTTGGAACGATGGTTCAACCTAATGAAGATAATTGAAAACCGTAGAAAAGGCAAAGGATATCGAAATCCTAATAGTAAGAGAGCATTTTTATTAAGTGGTTATTTACGCTGCGGTTATTGCGGAAGGGCAATGACAAGTGTATTCCATGAAGAGAAGTATACAAAAAAAGACGGCAGTATATCAATATATGATAAATCTGGCTATCGTTGTGGTTCACATGGGCTGGGGTTAGGTTGTTCGGGCCCCAAGCATGTAAACTACAAAAAGATTGAAAATATAATTAAACTAGAGCTACAAAGTTTCTTAGAAAGTTTTGACCCATCGGCCTTGCAATCGGATCAAGGCAATGTTGAAGAACAGATTATCATACTTAAACATGAACTCCGCAAATTAGAGCGTGAACTGAAAAAAGTAACTATGACTAAAGAGCGCTGGCTAAATGAATTAAACGAATACTTTGCCAGGAATGGGGAGTATGTGCTCAGCAAAGAAAATATAATCAAGATGATTGATAAAAATGAAAAACGACTGTGTAACATAAAGGAGCTAATATCAGAAGCCAAATGGAAAATTGACACAAAACAATCTGAAAAGCATAATATAAAGATATTAGCCAACGTTATTCCAAACTGGTATCAGGAGTTTAATAACAAACCAGTAGATAAGCAAAATATCATGTTAACCCAGATTATAGATAAGGTAGTCTACTATCGAGATAAAATAGAAATATATTATAAAATCGATAAAGAGACCATATCAAAGAACAGTCGTTCCGGCGATTACATCGAAAACCCTTATATCAATATGTTTAAAGTAATTGCTATATAAGATTTTTGCTCCAACAAGGGGTTCTATCACTACCATGGTCAAATCAATGGAAGACCAGCGCAACAACCTTCTGGTTATACTAGC
>CAZDXY010000212.1:0-2828 GCA_964509385.1 uncultured Rikenellaceae bacterium | reverse complement strand
ATGAGCGTGGGGAGGCTCGAACTCCCAACCAATGGCTTAAAAGGCCAATATTAATAAGGCTTAGATTACTTCTTGCTAGTAAACAGCATAGAAATAGGTAGATAAGTTGTCTATTGTATCCATGAATTCTAAGAAGATTATTTGATTTGCACCAGATTTGCACCCAGATGAACAGTGAGTTTTATCTGAGGAAATATTCTTTAACATCCTCATCAAGAAGTTTTACCTTGTAATAAAGTTCAAAATTTTGATTATTCAATTTGAAGTATTTTGTATTTTCGCGCTTTTCACGAACAAAATCATCAAACTTCCTCCATTTAGAAAGACGATCTTCAACGACATCTTTCGCTTGTTTGAATATTTCAAGATTATTATTAATAATTTTTGGATTAGTAATACCAATAGAAGCGACCACTGCCCACTTCCCATACATTAGGCTATAACCGAACTCACTAATTGAATCTACTTTGTGAGTAAATGCTTTTTCCACTTCTTCCAGTTCTCTAAAAATTAGATGTGCAAAAAACATTTCGTCATATTTGTTTTCATCATGTAAAATCTCATAAAAATTATCTTCTCTAAAAAGGATATCTTCACTTGTTCGCCTAGCTGCTGAAGGATCTCCGAGGTAAGCTTTGTATGATTTAATAAAGGAAAGTCGATTTATTATCCTGGAGGTATCA
Organism: uncultured Rikenellaceae bacterium; assembly: GCA_964509385.1. Classification (GTDB taxonomy): domain Bacteria; phylum Bacteroidota; class Bacteroidia; order Bacteroidales; family Tenuifilaceae; genus MWFE01. The sequence continues at coordinate 2,145 of CAZDXY010000212.1, read as the reverse complement.
ATGAAACCTTGTTTAATACCATCATGAAATTCACCTGTCTTTCTCTCGTAGAAAAAACCATATTTCTCAAAATATGTATTTTGAAGGAAAATTTGAATATTGTGATTTGACCGTCGATCTGCTTCGCTAACCTCGTTTTGTTTATTTGTTGCATTTGAAATTAGTTTAACAAAATCCGAATCAATGGTGCTTGGGTCATCTAAAGGAGAGATGATTTTTAATAAAACCTCTTTTTCGCCCAATGGGTTGGTTGATTGTGTTCGGTACTCTTCGTAGATTTCACTGAGAGTATAAGCAGTTTGTCCTCCATTCAAGATCTGTGGTTTAGTTATGATCAATTGGCCTTCATTTTGTCGGCCTGTACTTTCAGAGATACTTACAACATCAGCGAGAATTGTAATTCCATTATTTAGGAGAGCAAAGTTGTTTTTATCTTGTCTGATTATTGAATCCTTAATACTGGCATTTACTGATTTTTTCTTGAGAGAAAGGTAATTCCTGGGATTGTACTTAAGTAATGCATTTTTATATCTCATCATTACTCTTCCTATTTCACTTACAGGTGCGAATATTACTGTAACTGAATAGTCACCAAAATCAGTTTGTATTGTTTGTTTTAATTTCGGGCTATCCTTTTGATTTAATTCTAAACGAATGATAATTTCATCTGGATCAAAATAAGTGCCAGTTGAAAGGGGAAATACAAGATCGTTAAATGCGATTTCATGGTCGAATATTTCATATTCACAGTTATCAATCAATCTGCGTATTTGTTCATCGTTTAACCTTGAAACGTTTCCTAGGAAAATTACTTTAAATTCGTACTTGGCGATATCTCTAATATCCCGTAGTTTCTGTTGCAAAGCGATTATTTTATTATTGAATGCGTTTCCGTGACTATCGATTGTTTCACCGTGCGTTATCCTTTGGATTTCCATTCGAATTAAATCATCAGCATCCATTGATTTTTGCCGGAAACTTTCAGATGTGGTCCGAAATTTTGATTGGATGAAGTAAATTATTTTATTTTCTTGATCAATATAGTAGGCATCTAGACCGCCATCCTGGGTTCCGTCTGTTATATGCTCATGTCTACTCATGAATTCTATTAGGCCAAATTTAACCTTTAAAAGTAAATGAATAAATGAAAGAGATCGTGATTTATCAACAGCGTTTTGATCGGAGGTGTCTGGATGGTAACTCTGAAAAGATGCGGGAGCTTCTGTAGATAATTGATCTAGGACTTTTAATAACATAGTATATTTGTGATCCATTGTTTTCCTCCTCGTTTTTTGTGGCTTGTAGGTAAAGAATAGTATTAATTTCCACTTTCATTTAGGTCGATTATTGCTCGAATTTGAGCAATTACTTTTCGTAACTCTATTTCTTTCAATTTGCTTCCCACTAATAACAATTCGTTCAGGATTTCATCATCTTGTTCTTCAAATTTGAGTTGTCTTAAAATGTTCTTTGGGAAAAAGTATAAAATCGGTTTATTAAGAATACCTGATAAATAAACTAACTCACTAGCTGAAGGTTCAACTTTCCCATTTTCCATTTTTGATAATGTGGATTGTGGAATGTAGGCTAATTCAGATAGTTCTTTCTGAGTCAAGTTTGCTTCGTTTCTTGCGAATTTTATTAGATCGCCAACGGCTTCAGTAAATCTGTTGGGAACATTATCAGGGGGTAAGTTTCGGCGGATAAAATCAAATACCATTTTGAATTCATCTCTTGACAAAATATTCTGTGCAGAATATAATTCTGATAAGAATAATTCTCTATGGAATAATATACTCATTATGATAAACGGATTCAGAAATTATTGCAAGGAGAAGTAAAGCTTGTTTAAAACCCAATAAAGTGATTGGCAGGCATAAGAAAATCCTGACCGCCCGTCGCAAGGTCGCAGTCGCTGGATGCAAAATGCCACAGTCAAAAAGGGAAGGTGTTAAGGAGCAAAGCGAACTTGCCACTTTCCCGGGATGTCGCAGCATCCAAAAAGCGACTGCGACCGGAGACAAGGGATGTTAGTCATTGATATTCTTAGTGATCCCGCTCAATTTTCAGCTTCCATATTGCCGCTTGCGGCATAAAATCCCCCATTTTAGCCGCTTTTGCCGGATTGAAAAACGGCGCGCAATC
>CAZDXY010000211.1:0-2864 GCA_964509385.1 uncultured Rikenellaceae bacterium | reverse complement strand
ACGCGTAAAACTCAGCGGGTTTTGTACCCGGCCCACCTTCGCCAAGGCTTCGGCGGGCAAAGACTGCAAAAACACATGCCATACTCTCCTTGCACCGGGACAACTTTGTGGCTAAAGAACCAGGACACTACCGGATGCTTCCCGCCCGAACGTACCGTTCGGTACGGGCGGGCGTCGAGTAACGCTTACTGAATTATACCCTGCCTGGCTGACGCCAGTCAGACAGGCGCCGGGCCGTTATGTTTAAGCCATAAGGCACCTGCTACCATAAAAAATTCATCTGGACAATGGCCTAACCATAACACATTTGAATAGAGATGAATATGCCATCTTGACAATTTTTAAGACTTGACAACATAATATACTTTAGCTCATATTATGAACGGTTTTTACCCTCTTCTAAAATAACTGTGTTATTAAACAGTATTCGACTGCAAACAACTTGAAAATATTGACAATTTTTTTATTTTTGAAAAAAACAAGATTATGAAAATATATCAAATTCAAATTTCTCTCAATGGATTTAAACCAAAGATTTGGAGGAGATTATTGATCCCTTCAGACTTATTGCTTGCTGATTTTCATAAAATAATTCAAACATCTATGGGTTGGACAAATTCACATTTACATCAATTTATTAAAAACCGGACTTTCTACACAGAGAGAATGCCGGGAGATGACACATGGGAAGAGATGAATAATGTAGATTACAAGAAAATTAAAATATCTGATTTATTGAAAAAGGAGAAAGAGAAAATAGTTTACGAATATGATTTTGGAGATGGTTGGGAACATGATGTTTTATTAGAAAAAATGCTTCCTGTTGATGAAAAAGTGAAATACCCAGTCTGTTTGGCAGGCAAGATGAACTGCCCCCCAGAAGATTGTGGTGGAGTATGGGGTTATTCAGACCTATTAGAAATCTTAAAAAACCCAAAACATAAAGAATATGACAGCTACATTGAGTGGTTGGGTGGAGATTTTGATCCTGAACTTTTTGATCTAGAAACAGTAAATGAAATGCTGATGACTGAAGACTACGGATGTATAGAATTATTTGATTAAAATAAGGCCTAAACATAACACGGACGGTATAATTAATGGGCTTGTCATGGTTTTTGCAGCACACTGCTCCCATGACAAATCCTGCCAAAACTTGCACCCGGACACGCGCACCTGCCCGCAATAAAAATCCTGTACCGTGACAGTTTTCTGGCTCCGATAAAACTTGTACCGCGACACGCCCGACTTCGATAAAACCTGTACCTGGATTTGCAAAAACCACGCCATACCCTCCTTGCACCGTGACAGCTTTCTGGCTAAAGTACCTGGATTCTGCCCGGTGCAAGCGTTGGGTAACGCCCACTAAATTATACCGCCGGGCCGTTATAAGCCATTCCAGCCAACGATTATAATTCCTAACTTTTATCATACCATAACTATGAAAGCAACACTTACACTACTGAGCTTAATAGGTCTTATGTTATTTACACCAGGCTGTAAAAGTCCGACCAAAGAAGGAGATGAACTAAAAACATATAATTTAACAACACTTCCAGAAGTTAAAACCGTCAAACTTTCCGAATTGGGATTCAGAAACATTGAATATATCCCTTTGGAAACAACCGATAGCAGTCTGATTCAGGGAAAGTTTAGTCCGATAAGTTTTTACAAAGTGTTGTCAGGAGATGGTTTCTTTATAGTACGACAGTTTACAACAGTATTAAAATTCAAGGATGATGGATCGTTCATACGGAAAATAGGTACTGTAGGTCGTGGCCCGGGTGAATTTCAAGTCTGCCATGATATTGATGTCGATGAACTCGGAAGAATATATATTGTAGATGCTTGGAAAGAAAAGTTTTTCCTATATTCTGAGAAGGGAGATCTAATAAAGATTTTCAACTCTCCTCTTGAGCGTAAAGCTGTGGAATTAATCTATTTTGACGGCAAGTTTCTATGTTACAACCAGAATAATCTAGCAGATATAGCAAATAGCTTTAACCTTATCGATACAAATGGGACTGTTTTGAAAAGTTTTCCAAACAAATACCCTTTTACCAAACATTCTTCCGCATTCGGATTCAATCACGAAAACATGTTCTATCGCTTCAATAATAAAGTATTTACGAAAGAAGTCTATTGCGATACTATTTTTGAATTCGAAAATCTTTCTTTCAAACCACATATCGTTATTCATGTTGGTGATAGGTTAATTACTCCTGAGGTACGTTCAAAAACTGATGGTTTGGGGATTTTAAAAAAATATATTAATCCTTTTAATTTATTCGAGTTTGGGGATTTTGTTTATTACGAATTCCAGACGGAAATGAATTTATTTCAAGACAATAAAGTTTATAGTTTTATTGGATCAAAAAAAGAAGATTTTGAGGTTCTCATTGATGCTGAGAAAGGAATAGAAAATGATTTAGATGGTGGGCTAAACATTATACCTATTACAATAAAAGATGAAAGCACAATTATTGCTATGGTCGAAGCAATGGAGCTGATAAATTACATAACATCTGATACATTCATTAGCTCAAATCCAAAATATCTTGATAAGAAAAAGCAACTTGAAACACTTACAAATAGCTTAAAAGAGACAGATAATCCAATTCTTATTTTGGTTAGTTTATAAATTGCGAAAAAAAATAAATAAACGGCTTATAACACGGACGGTAGGGTTAATAAGCTTGTCACGGTTTTTGCTTTTGCTCCTGCACCCATGACAAATTCGTAATGGTAGTTGAACCCGGACTCGCGCATCTGCCCGCAGTCAGAATCCTGCACCATGACAATTTTCTGCCTCCGAGACAGCTTGTACCGCGACACTGCGCCAGTGCCCGCAATAAAGCTCTGTG
>CAZDXY010000210.1:0-2960 GCA_964509385.1 uncultured Rikenellaceae bacterium | reverse complement strand
TCATATAGCTGCACCTATTTTTGGTGTAAACGATTCAATTGTTGGGGTTATTTTTCTGGAAATACCCGAAATAGCAATGAACCAATTGATGGCCGAAAGGCTAGATGAAATGGGAATGGGAAAAACAGGAGAAGTATACCTTGTTGGCAGCGATTACTTAATGAGATCATCATCACGTTTTCTTAATAGTACAGCTCTTTCGGTTGTCTGTGAAACTGAAGCAACAAAAAATGCATTGGCAGGCAACTCAGGAACTGATAAATTGATTGATTATCGCAATGAAATAGTTTTGAGTTCATACCGTCCTCTTGTAATTGCTGAATTGCGATGGGCTATTGTCTCAGAAATGGACTGGAGTGAGGCACTTCGTGATATTGTTAGACTAAAAAAAAGGATTCTAGTGTTAGGATTCACCGTTTTCATACTTATTGCCATTGGTGTTTTTTTTCTTAGTTCAATGCTTACAGCACCCATTCTTAAACTTAAGGATGCAGCGTTAAGGGTTGGGGATGGAAAATTCGATTGGCTTCTACCAGTTCAACAACGCGATGAAATAGGGTTATTGACTCAAGTTTTCAATAAGATGACCCTAAAACTTAGACAAACTACTCAAAGACTTAGGGAAAGAGAGCAACGCTTATTACATTTCTACAAGGCCACCATCGATGGAATTCTGCTTCATAAGGAGGGTAAGCCAATTCTTGTTAACCGTGCCTTGAGTGTTCTTTCCGGTTATCCTGAGGATGATTTGATGAAAATGTCTCCTAACACTCTTTTTTTCAACAAAAATAACCTTAAACTTAATGACGGCACAAAGGGACAAAACTCCTTTGAAGACTTACTAATAACAAAGAAAAATGAAAAAATTCCTGTTGAGGTTCAGCGCAAAAAAATGACATTTCATGATCAGGAAGTTGAAGTTCTGGTAATTAGAGACATCTCGCAAAGGCGAGCAGTAGAAGATGAACTAAAAGTTGAAAGGTTGCACCGTATGCGATCCGTTATTGATGGACAGGAACAGGAAAGGCAAAGACTTTCGCGCGAGTTGCACGATGGTTTGGGACAAACCCTTGTGGGAATAAAACTCCGTTTAGAAAGCATCCCCCTCGATGAACTTGGAGAGCAGAGAAAGACCATTGAACTCGTAAAGCAAATGTTTAACCAAACCATTGAGGACACACGCCGTATTTCCAATAACCTTATGCCCGCTGCCTTAACGGAGTTCAGCTTAGCGGTTGTGCTAAGAAACCTTTGTACAGAAGTTGAATCAAACTCAAGAATCCCCATTTCACTTGTTGTTGGCGTGCTTCCGGAATCTCTTAATTTGCTTATTAAAACCTATTCATACCGAATTGCCCAAGAGGCCTTAACCAATACTGTTAAGCACTCAGGAGCAAACCGAGCTGTGGTTTCTGTCTTTTCAGATATTAAAAAAATTTATCTCCAAGTAGAGGATGATGGTTGCGGGTTTATCCCAGGTAAAAAATCAGAAATTGGAAACGGACTTTACAATATGAAGGAAAGAGCAAATCTACTTAATGGGAAACTGGAAATTGTATCTTCGCCGGGGAAGGGAACTAAAATTAAAGTTGAGTTTCCACTTGAAAATCACTACACAAAAGTATAGTAATGAAAACTATTAACTTAGCGCTGGTTGACGACCACCAAATTGTAAGGGATGGAATAAAGGCTTTACTTGAAGGAGCCTCAAACATAACAGTGGTAGCAGAGGCTGAAACAGCTGCTGAAATACTTAACAAAATACCTGATGCAAATCCCCATGTACTTTTGGTTGATATTTCGCTTCAAGAAATGTCAGGAATTGAACTTACTAAAATCGTAAGCCGCGACTTCCCAGAAATTAAGGTTATAGTTCTGAGCATGCATACTACGCAAGATTTTGTGTTTAATGCTGTAAAAGCTGGTGCTAAAGGGTATCTGCATAAAAGTATAACCCAAAGCGAACTGAAGGAAGCAATTGAGCAAGTATATCGTGGTAAAGAGTATTTCAGCAAGGATATATCAGAGATAATTCTGAAAAGTTATCTTCATCAGGTTAAAAATCCTGAAAGGGCAAGCGACCAGCACGAACAAAAACTTACGCCAAGAGAAATGGAAATACTGAAAATGGTGGCTGAGGGATACTCAAACCAACTTATTGCCGATAAACTTTTCATAAGCGTTAGAACCGTCGAATCGCATAAAAACCATATCATGCAGAAGCTAGAACTCACAACTACTGTAGATCTGGTGAAGTATGCAATTAAAATAAGGATGATTGATATTTAGGAAAAACTACTCAGAAATCATAAATTCCATAAAATCTGCTTTTCTATCATCAGTTAAATTTTGCTTTTTGAATATCTGCGCCATTAACCCCAACTTATATAGATCGAATAGAAAAATTGATGGTCTGGTGCTACAAAGCAATCTACGAATTAACGGGTTAAAAACACGGAAAAACCACCTCAGAGGGTAAGCAAGACCAATCAATCTGAAATATCGATAGTACCTCAACAACCTTATATTACTCTGTAAATCCTTCTTCTGGTGAGGAACTATACGGAGTAATCGTACAAGGTTTACAATCCCCTGTTCCGACTTGGCCAAATATTCGAAGCAAGGCTCAATTCCCAGATGAATGCATGGATTATTAATATGGTAAATGGGTATGTTGTGCATTTTAAGGTCAAGACCAAAAAGGGTATCCTCATGACCATAACCAGATATTTCCTCATTAAAACGAATCTGGTGAAAAACTTCACGCTTAATCATAAAATTTCCACTTAAAAATGATGCATGCGGTGTTAACTGCCGCCGGGCAGCATTTCTGCTCTCACGTCTAACCCCATATTTCCACCGGAGTAAAAATTCATTCTTAATAGGCTTTGTTCCATAACCAATGCCACCGCAAATTACATCTGCCTCACTAATGGCTTTATTGTAATTCAGCAGGAAGT
>CAZDXY010000209.1:0-2982 GCA_964509385.1 uncultured Rikenellaceae bacterium | reverse complement strand
TCAGCTCCTGGTTGCTTTCAGGAGAAGAATTCAATAGATCTGTTGCAACAGAAGCTACTGCTTCATAATTACGCTCTTTGAAATAATCAATAGTTTTAAATAGTGGGATGAAAAGCATTAAATTTTTAGAATTTCGTTAAGTATCGTTTTAAATTCATTTTCATTATCATAGTTGTAAAATGGGACTGCTGTAATAAGAAATTCATCTGTGTTAATTGTAATTGTTTTTTCTTCCGATCGAATTTCATTTAAAAAGTCCTCTTTCCATTTATCATTAGCTATCAGGAATTGGGCTTTCGGTTCAATGAATACTTGGTAATAGAGTTTATCTCTGTCGTTTTGTTTACAGAACAGTAAAAAGTCGGGTTCAAATGCTCTTCCGACTTTGTCAAAGATTTTAAGTTCCCGTTCGTTTCTGATTAAATAAATGTCGTTGTATTTTAGGCTAATATCTTCTATAAGCCTGGCAAATAAAGCTACAAATTTCTTTTCTTCTGATGTTCCATAGTTAGCGTTATAAACATACCAGGGAACATCTGCAACAAGTTCTTCTTGGCCTTTTGCTCGTTCATCATCCTTCTCAACACGGATATCTTTATCATGGAATACCTCATATATTCTTTTAGAAATAAAGTCTGAACCCTCATATTCCACAATATTTGCTTTGATTTCCTCTTCAATTTCCTTAAGGAGTCCACTTATCGCTTGTAGATAGTCATAATGTGTAATTTCCTTAAGCCTTTTACTTGTTGCTTTAAATGTTATATTAATGTTTGCTAATAAGTCCTGACTATCAATGAAATTTGAAAGAGTGCCAAGAGAAGGAATATAACGAGATACATTTTCAAAATAGTAAAAGGGATTTTGACTTAACGCATAACGGATAATGTGTTTTGGAATAGAAGATACTTTTATTTCTTTTGAAATTGTTGTTGACTCACTAACTGTTGCTTCTGTTTCATCAACAAATACACTTGTCATGATTCCTGCTCCTGAAGATAGGGTATGGCGATAATTAGTTTTATTTACACCTAAATCAGAAAATGTTCTAACGTTGTCATAAGATTTTGGGATCTTTTTGTTAAAGAAAACATGACCGTCTTTATAGAATGCCGTTTCTTTAAACGTTGGTTTTAATTCCAACTTCTTGGTTACCATATTTGCTTCATCATCGTAAATACCAGTTTCTTTAAGAGCGATCTTCAGTTCAGCTATGTATCTGCTATCTTCTTTTGTATGATAATAAAGTTCTTCGAGGACTTTTAAGTCATTAGAGATATCATTATCAAACTTTCTTGTAAATTGATCCTGCCCTGGTTCGATAATAAACGGGAAGTATCTTGCTCCTCGTCCTATGAGCTGTGCTTCGGACATGGTTGTTTTTCCGGGACGATTTTCTCGGCCATCTCTACCTTCATACAGACGAACAATATCAAACAGGTTTAAGACATCCCAGCCCTCATTTAATTTTTGAACAGCAAATATTGCTCTTATTGGATTATTCTCATCTTCTAATGTGTTGAGAAGAATCTGGTTTTTTTCAGCTTCTGAATCATTGTTGGCGCTCAGGCAATTTTCGTAACGAAAAGTAGACTGTATTCGGGTGACAATTTCATCGTCTGAAATACCTTTTGTTTCAAAGAATGAAAATGCTTTTTGAACGATTGGAATGGTGGATGTTTTTCTGATTTTCTGAACCATATCCACCGAAAAATCGTCAATGAGTTTATGAAAGTTCTCTTTGTTATTCTCCGATTCAATGATAGTCCTTTTCGCCTTAAAGAGAATTACGGGCTTCAGATTGATGTTATGTGAAGTTGCTAATTCCTGGCGATACAGGTTAAGAATTAGCGATTGTATGATACGATCACGTTCATCATATAATGACCGGATAAGGTTTATTTCTTTTGAATACTTGTCTTTTCTGAATTGTACCAAATCGTATTTATAGATGACCTTATTTTGGTATTTCCTCAGTATCTCAATGTTCTCATAATCTAAAGTGGCGGTAAATTCTAAAAGTAAGTTTTTGTGGTTTTGTTGATGAATCTTTAATACAGTACCCTCCCAGCTTTCGAATAAGTTCCCGTTGTTTCTGGTTGATGAGCTTAAATGATGGGCTTCATCAGCTATCAGAACCATTTCTCTATCCTTTAGATCCTCATATGTAACACCATTTTCTTTAGTGTTGTTTAGGTCAATGTGCAATTGTTGAATTGTAGTAAACTTAATGTTGATGTTATGATTATCAGCTTCTTCAAAGTTTTCTACTTCTTTTACATAAACATCAGTCCCGTTAATTTGGATTTTACTATTAAACAAATATTTAGAGGCATGTTGATTCAGGAAATTGTCTTTTGTTTTCTGAATAATATTATTGCTGTTTACAAAAAACAAAAAGTTCCGATATCCTTTTTCGAAGAGGTATAATATCAGACCTGCCATAATTAGGGTTTTACCACTTCCGGTTGCCATATTATAAAGCAAATGCAGTGGATCTCCAGGTTTGCCCTGAAATTCTTCTGAATGGCAAATGATAAAACGCTGAAAGGCCTCAATTTGATAAGGTCGTATGCTGAAATTAGGCTTAAGATTATCGGTGATACAATTTGGTACTACAATTTGTGACAGTGTTCTTTTACCAAATTCGCTCAATAAAATGTCATATAAGAAAGCCATTGACTAATCGTTTATTTGGTAAAAATCTTTGGTTACTTTCTTTTCTTCTTCGCTACAAGCAAAGTCAGTGTCATTTAGCGAAGATAGATTAACATATAGTTGGTTTTTATCCAATATTTCACAAAGGTGTTGCTTCTGTTCTTTAAGGCTAAAGGCCTTAAATTCTTCTATGTGTTCATCCTGTTTTTTAATATCTAAATTATAGTTAAGGAAGCTTTTGGCCTTCATTTGCTCCCAAATATACAAGAGAGCTTCGGTATCTTGGGCTTCTTCAATCTGCTCAATAAATGTTTGATTATATTT
>CAZDXY010000208.1:0-3165 GCA_964509385.1 uncultured Rikenellaceae bacterium | reverse complement strand
AGTAGTTGCAAAACCTCTAATTGGTCCTGAGCCAAAAAGATAAAGGATTACACCAGTTAGCAATGTGGTAACGTTACCATCGATAATTGCAGAATAGGCATTCTTGTAACCATCGGAAATGGCCAGGCTGATGCCTTTACCCGCCTTTAGCTCTTCGCGTATACGTTCAAAGATTAGCACGTTAGCATCCACCGACATACCCATTGTTAGCACAATACCGGCAATACCAGGAAGTGTAAGTGTAGCTTGGAATGAGGCCAAAACACCGAAAATGAAGAATAAGTTTGCGATAAGGGCCATATCGGCAATTAACCCTCCCCTATGGCTATAGTAAAACACCATGAAGAAAAGCACAATGATAAAGCTGAAAATAAAAGATCTCAAACCAGAGTCGATGGCTTCCTGACCAAGCGAAGGCCCTACAATTTCCTCCTGTATGATTCTGGCAGGTGCAGGTAATTTGCCCGATTTTAGCACGTTGGCCAAGTCTTTTGCCTCGTTAATGGTAAAATCACCTGTAATGGACGAACGTCCTCCCTTGATCTCCTGATTAACCCTTGGGTAAGAGTATACATAATCATCGAGCACAATGGCAATACATTTTCCAACATTATCGGCGGTTAATCTCGCCCATATTTTTGCACCCTCAGCATTCATGCTCATGGATACATCAGCAGAACCGGTAGTACCAAAGTCATCCCTTGCATCGGTAATAACAGAACCATCTAGCGGAGGTTTGCCATCGCGATTGGTAACCTTAATGGCAATCAGCTCATAATAGCTGAGCGTTTTATCCCACTTCACTGGTTTTACAGTCCACAGGAATTTAACATCACGTGGAAAAAGTTGACGGATCTGTGGTGTATTTAGGTACTCGTTAATTTTTGATGTATCTCGATAATGAGCCAACCCAACTGAGGGTCCTGGAAGAAGTTGTCCTTGCTGATTTGTTGATGGATTTAACAATGCAAAAAGAGGATACTCTTTTGCCCATTGGTCGCTACTTACTTCAGTTGAGTCCTCCTTGCTTTTCAGTAAATCAATAAGTTCGTCCTCTTTCCTTGTAATATCAGTAGTATCAATTTTTATTTCATCTATAACAGATTTTTCAGTTTTTTCTTCTAAAACTTTTTCAGCATCAGGTTTTTCCAATTTAGTCAAAGCATCGTTAATCTCCTTGATCTTTTTGTTGGCTTGCTCTAATGATGGGAATATCTCGTCATTTTCATAGGTTTCCCAAAACTCAAGGCTTGCAGTTCCTTGCAAAAGCTTACGTACCCTTTCAGGATCCTTTACACCAGGTAGTTCAACCAGTATTCTTCCCGATCCTTCAAGTCTTTGTATGTTTGGCTGAGAAACCCCGAAACGGTCGATCCTGTTTCGTAAAATATTGAAGGAGTTGGCAATGGCATCTTCGGCCTCCTTGCGAATAACTTTAAGAACTTCTTCGTTGGTCGAATTAAAGGAAATTCTATCGCGAAGCTCTACAGTATTAAAAATGGATGCCAGCCTAGCATTGGGTGCAATCGTGGCGAATGCATTTCCAAATCGGGTAATAAAGTCCTCGCTGGGGGGCATTTTTTTTGCCATTTCGATAGCAGCAATAAATGAACTGTCGTTGCTATAATTTGACATGGAACGTAAAATTTCGACTACCGAAACTTCAAGAGTAACGTTCATCCCACCCTTAAGGTCAAGACCAAGATTTATTTCTCTCTCTTTGCAATCCTTATAAGTATACTTTCTTAGCCAAAGGAAGTTATATACCGTTTCGCTGGAAATGGAATCGAGATAGTAAAACTCTTTTTTTGGATCACCTTGCGCATAACGAACAGCATCGCGTTCTACCTTTTTGGTAAAATAGGTGAAGGATAGCTGGTAGATACAAACCAGCGTTAGAGCAATTGCAATTTTAAAAAAACGTGGGCAAAGATATTATTTTTTTTCTGAAATGCCATAAAACGAAAAGAATACAATGCTATGAAATTATTTTTTTTTGAGGATTGCCATTAAGAGGCTTTAAAAAAAGAAATAATCTAAATAGTCATTATCATATTATTCAAGGTTCTTGTACCGATTTAACCCAATTGGGATTTCTATTTAACTGAATCATTCCAGTTTTAAAATTCACAACCACTTTATATTCAACCAAAAAATCACAGCCCAGCAGTCCATGTATCTTTATTCCGGATAACTCCTCGTATAACTTAGATATGGGTCGAAGATCTGAGCTAAACACTTTAAGATTATTGAACTCAATATCTCCAAGAGTTATGGCAGGCAATTCAATCTGCTCAACTGATATCTTTTGTGCATTAATACCTGCAGCAAAAGGTTCATTGTGTTCATTGGCAATAATAGGCATTCCAGATGTAATGGATTTATCAATAACTGTTCGCGATGCACCTGTGTCGAGTATTAATAAAACTTCCTCTCCGTTAATCTGTCCTTGAATTATTGGGTGAAAGCTGCTTCTCTCAATTTCTTGGACCTTAAATGAGATTGTTTCCATCATAAAAAATCAAAATTGTTAGGGTTCAAAGTTAGCAAAACAATGGTTTTAACTTACTCCATTGCGGAAATAGATATAAAATTCATATTTTTGAGAACATTCTTTGTGGCCAGATGAGAGCAATATCCATTAGAACAAGATTAATTATTTTTTCCATGCTTTTCAGCTTTGTGGGACTTTTTCTTGTTGGGGGATACTCGTACTGGATTGCCCGAAAAGCTTTGCTTGAAAGGACTTTCGATCAGCTAACATCGATAAGGGAAGAAAAAACACAGCAGGTAGAACGCTTCTTCAATGATAGAATACGTGAAGTTGAATTCGCATCAAAATTGGAGAGCGTTCGTCAGCTAACAGAATATTTTGAGCATCATATTTCTTCAAATACTAATAGCCTAGTTAAACAATTCTTAACTTCATCTCCAGTTATAGATTTCTTTTTGTCTGCATCTTGCTATAGCAGCATTGGTTTTGGCTTACCCAGCGGGCAATTTATATATATTAAACTTGATCCTGAGAAAACACTAGATGGTTTTACAACCACAAGTTTAAAATCGGTTGAATTGTATGATTTTTTTCGTAAAGTAGTAACCGAAAAAAGAGTAATTGTAAAAGATTTTTCAGCTGGTACTTTTGTTAATAACTACAGCGCTCAT
>CAZDXY010000207.1:0-3172 GCA_964509385.1 uncultured Rikenellaceae bacterium | reverse complement strand
AAAGTTATTAAATTAAAACTTAACCAGTGGTCTTATTATTGGGTAGTATTATAATATATTGAAACTAGTAAGTCAATTTCTGATCCTGCTCAACTTACAACAATTTTTCAATCATTCGTAGACTCTACAAGTAAACTAAGAAAAGCTGAAGCTTTTTCAAATATTGAGAACATGATAATTCTCGAGATGAAGAAAGATCTAAAAATTGATGAATTATAGTCTTTAACTATTCCATAATAAAGAAATATATAATTAAAATCAACTATCATGAACAAAATTAAGGAACTTATTAAGCGTGAAATACTTGAAAAACTAATCGGTAATACATTACCCTACAGAGGTCAACAAAAAGAGTTAGTAAAATTTAAAGGTTGGTGGGATCCTGGATTTGAATTTTTAAATGTCTTTGAATTATCTGATATCCCAGTTTCAGGGCCTGTAGACACAAATGTCAGGTTCAATTTTTGGGGACTAATAGATATTGATGGAAACTCAAAAAAACAAGTTAATATTGATGGCCATTTTGGACCGATTACTATTTCGTTTGAAGATTCAAATTATCAGGTTGATTGTTCAAAAGCTACTATATCACGACTCACAATTGAGTAATATTATCCTATAGGACTCATAACAGCAAAGTTGCTAACACGGACAATAAAGGTAAGTTGTTTGTCATGCTATATGCATGATACAGAGCCACTTGCCGAGACCAGTAATTAATCCGGCACCCGCCCTTCGCTCTGCTCAGGGTGCGCGCAACTACCCGCAATAAACATTCTGCACCATGATAATTTTGTTGCTTTAATCAAACTTGTACCGCGCCACTGCGTAAGTGACAGCCACCAACTTTGTAACCGGGGATAAATTCGCGGCTCCGATCAAACTTGTACCGCGATCACGCCATAAGGTAACAAAATTTGTATCCGGATGGCAAAAAACACGCCATACCCTCCTTGCACCGTGACAGCTTACTGGCTAAGGTATCAGGACCCTGCCCGGTGCTTGTGTCGGGTAACGCCCACTAATTATACCGCCGGGCCGTCAGACTGTCTAAGACTAAAATGAAGTCCCTGAGAATTGAATAATTGAAATTTTTCATGTAAATGTATCAGGATAAATAAAACACGTAAATAGGTTATTAGACAGACTCCCGTTAGCGGTAAGCACCCCTAGCGAGACAGAATAGTAATAAATAACATTAAAACTAAATTTATGAGTATTCAGGTTGTTTCAAATTTTCTCCGGAAAAGTAAGGATAAAAAGATGCTATCAGGAAGTCAGCAGCCAAAAAAAACTTTAAAACAATGTCTACTTGAATTAAAGGACTTCATTGATGATACAATTAATGAATTTCTAGCATCTCAAACTTATAGTGAGTCAGAAATTGCTCAATGGATTTATAAAGACTCTGTGGGGAAAGGAGAAATTGAAGATAATGTAAAAGTTAATCTATTTGCTGCAAGAAGGACATTGAACAAAATAATTAACGAAATAAGTCATAGAAAAGGTGGTTTGAATTATCATAATATTAAACTATATAGCAACCTTTTAAATGACTATTTATTTGATATAAATGATTTCATTAACTATTACAAAAGAAAAACTGATCACAACTTTATTTTCTTAACTGGAGGCAAAAGTTATTCAACTAGTAGCTTTGAAACTTTTTCTGTTGCAAAGGGATTATTCTATAATTCACTAATTAAGAAAAATCCTATTCCATATAAAGAAAGTCAAGGAATGGTATCCATGACTCTACGACAAAGTATTGAAATAAAAACTAAAAGAATCTTTGGCATTTATAAAATCAAAAAAGCTCGGCGGAATGCTCCAGATTATGGATTTAAGAGAATTTTTGATTTTATCGAAGCAAATAATTCAGATATAGAGTACAATCCCATAGATTTTGAAATATTAAAACTTATCTATAAATGGTCATGTGCTTATATTCATAATGGTGAAATTAGTTATTTGTGGCAGACCGAGAATGCATTAGCTTACTTAAATACATATTTCAAACCTGGTAGTCATTCAGGAAGAAATGTCATGTCGATATATGGGGCATTTAAATTATCAAACTTCAACTCACTTCGTTCACGACTTAATAGTTTCATAGGTCCAGATTATATCATTGAGTACATACCAAATAATGTAGCTGAGGCTATTATTGTGAACCTTTAGATAAATAAAGCCTAACCGCTAATACGGACAATATGGGTAAGTTGTTTGTCACACTTTTTGCTTTGCTCCTGCAATCAAGACAATTTGTAATAGCTTATACCGCTAACACGCGTAATGCCACCATCAATATTTATATTCCACTTAAGGGAAATACTAGATTAATTAAATAAAAGAGAAATTATGCTTCTGCTCACAAAACTTAAGTTAGCAAATATCGATAAAGATATTACCCGTCTACTTAGGGAAAGCAACTATTATTTGGCTAACAAGAACAAGGACAAATATAAAATGTCCATTGAAGATGTCGATTTTAAAGAAAACTGGATTAAGGAGGTTGATAAATTCATTTCTGTCGTCTTGGGTGAAAAGAATTACAGAAAGATATTGATTCAAAAAAATCTCACAAAAGAAGATCTCATAATTTTTTATGTTCTCCAAATAATTGCAACAATGCCAAATCCAATTTTCAAGACTGGTCCACAAAGACTTTCACATACTTTAGTTGGATCCGCAATGTATCAGGAAATAAAAAAACAACTTATCCCATGTTTGCAATCACTAGGACAGTATGATGTAAAAGAAGAACAAATTCAATTTAGACATCGATATGCTTCAGATGTAATGAGCTTTGCCTTAAATTTGAAATTCGCCCACGAACTTGCATATGGACAAATTACACTTGAGGAAGCGCTTTGAATCATAAATAAACAACAGAATACACACTCTAATACATTGAGCTTCATACGGTATGTAACTCCCAATGAAGAGGTCAGATCAACTGTGAAAAAGCATCTAAGGCTTAAACTGGCTTAGAGAAGGTCAGTACCTTTGAATCTATGAGGGTTGTTAGACAAACTCCCGTTATAGGCAATCCTTGACAAGCAACGGTACCTACAAATAATTCGATGAGAACTAAGAAAAAACAACATTTCATTCCTGTAACCGGAAAATAACAATGCTTTAAAATCGGAAAGTAACGATGTATTGTTTT
>CAZDXY010000206.1:0-3225 GCA_964509385.1 uncultured Rikenellaceae bacterium | reverse complement strand
AATACATAACTTTATCATTTATAGGAAAAAATGAACATTTTTTTTTGATATATATGGGAAATCAGTGCCTTATAACTTGATTTTATATTTAACATGCTAAAATTTGAAAAAATTGGTAAATGGAATAGAGTTTTGTATCACCTGAAAAACGAAATATTTAACATTTACTTTTCGTTTTAAGGTTGGATAAGTTATCTTTGAACCATGCAAGTGCAGGGCTGCATTGTTTTTTGATCAAAAAATCAGTTAACAATTTCCACATTAATTAAATAAGTTATTATACAGTTTATGAAACGAATACTTGTAACTGGCGGAGCAGGTTTTTTGGGTTCTCACCTTTGTGAACGGTTATTAAATGATGGTAACGATGTGATTTGTTTAGATAATTTTTTCACGGGAAGTAAAACCAACATAGTTCATCTGCTTAAAAACCCTTACTTTGAGTTTATTAGGCATGATGTTACTATGCCTATTTTTCTTGAGGTTGATGAAATTTACAACCTGGCCTGTCCAGCGTCACCCATTCACTATCAGTACAATGCCATAAAAACTGTAAAAACCTCAGTAATGGGTGCCATCAATATGCTGGGTTTGGCAAAGCGACTTAAAGCCAAAATTCTACAAGCATCAACAAGCGAGGTTTACGGTGACCCTGAAATTCACCCACAACCAGAGACCTACTGGGGCAATGTTAATCCCATAGGCCCACGCTCTTGTTACGACGAGGGTAAGAGATGTGCCGAAACCCTTTTTGTGAACTATCACGAACAGAATGCTGTAAAAATTAAGATAGCCCGGATTTTCAATACATATGGGCCAAGAATGCATCCAAACGATGGGAGAGTGGTTTCAAATTTTATAGTTCAGGCTCTTCATAATAGCGATATTACTATTTATGGCAAGGGAACCCAAACCCGTAGCTTTATGTATGTTGACGATTTAGTAGAAGCTATGATTAGATTAATGAATACTAACGATGAGATTACAGGGCCAGTTAATTTGGGAAATCCCAATGAGTTTTCGATGCTTAATCTTGCTAACCTTGTTATTAAGCTTACGGGGAGCCAATCCAAAATTACCTATCACGAATTGCCAGTAGATGATCCTATTCAAAGACGTCCTGATATTACATTGGCTAAGAAGTTACTCAATGACTGGGACCCTCAGGTTCAACTTCAGGTTGGTCTCATAAAAACCATTGACTACTTTAAAGAGCTGCTAAAAAAATGATAGATGGAATTAGTTGAATCTGTATTGAATGGCTTACTGATTATTCAACCTAAGGTTTTTAACGACCCCAGAGGGTATTTCTTTGAATCATACAGTAGTCAAAGATTACAATCAATTGGAATTGAAACGGATTTTGTTCAAGATAACGAATCGTACTCAGAGTATGGAACAATAAGGGGTATTCATTTCCAGTTGGCTCCATTTGCACAAGCAAAACTTGTAAGGGTCGTAATTGGAAAGATTCTTGATATTGTCGTTGATGTTCGAAAGAATTCACCTACCTATGGTAAGCATTTTGCCATTGAATTAGATTCAGATTCTAAGCGTATGCTGTTTATCCCTCAAGGCTTTGCGCATGGATTTTCAGTTTTAAGCGCTAAGGCTCTTGTCAATTACAAATGCGATACTTTTTACAACTCCCAGGCAGAGAGAGGGATAAATTACAACGATCCATCTTTGGGAATTGACTGGAGGGTTGATCCAGATAAAGTCAAAGTATCATCAAAGGATAAAGTATTACCCTTTTTTGATCAAATTGAATCGAATTTTATTTTTGGAAAACACCATTAATATGAGCCAAATAAAAGTATTTATTACTGGAGCGAACGGACAATTGGGTTCTGAACTTCAGAGCTTAGCTGAACAGCATATGAATATTAGTTTTTTGTTTACTGATATTGATACACTGGATATTACTGATTCAAATGCAGTAAAATCCTTCTTTATGAATTACAGGCCCGATTATGTGGTTAATTGTGCAGCATATACAGCAGTGGATAAAGCCGAGGTTGATGAAGAGAATGCTTTTCGATTGAATGCTTCAGCTCCAGCCATACTTGCATCTGCGGCTGATGAATTGGGTTTTAAACTGATACACATTTCAACCGATTATGTTTTCAATGGCAGAACGTGGGAACCCTACTGCGAGAACGATTCTCCATCACCCAATTCGGTGTATGGAAAATCAAAACACAACGGAGAAGAGGAAGTACTAAAATCAAATAATGCAATGGTTATCCGGACTTCGTGGCTCTACTCGGTATACGGCAAAAACTTTGTTAAAACCATCGCCTCGAAAGCCAACAAATCTCAAGAGCTAAGAGTTGTTTTCGATCAGATTGGTTCACCAACTTGGGCAAACGATTTGGCAAAAGCCATTGTTGATATCATTTTATTGGGAAAGGATAAATTTAAACCCAATATTTTTCACTACTCCAACGAAGGGGTTTGCAGCTGGTACGATTTTGCCCTAGAAATAGTATCGTTTTATAGATTAAAATGCAAAATAATTCCTATCTTAAGCTGCGAGTACCTCGTTGCGGCAAATCGTCCACCTTACAGTGTGCTTAATAAGAATAAGATTAAGGAAACATTTGGATTAGGGATACCTCACTGGAAGGATAGCCTGCTAAAGTGCCTAAGCACTTTGGATATCGAGAGTTTATTGTAGAACTGTAAAACAATTAATCATACAATTATGAACACACCTGATATCGATGCCTTGGTTCAGAAAAAAGCTGAAAAATGGCTTCAGCCTGAATTTGATAAGCAAACCCGTGAGCAGGTTATGATGCTTATGGATAATAATCGCAAAGAATTTGTGGATGCTTTTTATAAGGATTTGGAATTTGGGACAGGTGGGCTAAGAGGAATAATGGGGGTTGGAACCAATCGAATGAATAAATATACCCTGGGTATGGCAACACAGGGACTTGCAAACTATTTACTTAAGCAATTTTCATTTCTCCCTGAGATTAGGGTTGCCATAGCTTTTGATTCGCGGAATAACAGCATGGAATTTGCCAAAACTTCTGCTGAGATATTAACGGCAAATGGTATAAAGGTTTACCTTTTTGAGGCGCTTCGTCCTGTACCCGAATTAAGTTTTACCATTAGAACCTTTAAATGCCAAAGCGGAATTGTAATTACCGCATCGCATAACCCCAAGGAGTACAATGGTTTTAAGGTTTACTGGGAGGATGGTGCACAGATTGT
>CAZDXY010000205.1:0-3319 GCA_964509385.1 uncultured Rikenellaceae bacterium | reverse complement strand
ATTGCGAGCCTTTTCGAGTTTTTTCAGAATTATCTCCTTGAATTCTGCCAACTCTTCATCGGTGTACCTATTCTTTTCAGCCATAGCTCCAAAATTTTGTCTAAATATAATGATTAATAAAATTAATTACAATGTTTACATATCAATCTTTTCAACTTTTATTGTTGTAACCAAGTCCACGTCCAGTTCTATGTTAATTGCAGAACCGCAGGTTAAAGAATCCACAAGACAGATTTCTCTGGCCAGGGTTTGACTGGCTATATATTCCCTATGATTATTTATGGCCTCGGTTAGCGATTGATGTTTCAAAATGCTAATCTTTACTTTATCTGTTACCTCAAATCCTGCATCCTTGCGCAGGTTCTGGATGCGATTAATAAGTTCACGGGCAATTCCTTCCTGCTTCAACTCATCTGTAATGGTAATATCGAGAGCAACGGTGAATCTTCCCTCGTTGGCTACCAGCCAACCCGGTATATCCTCAGAAAGAATTTCAACATCGTTTAGGTTGATTTCCGAAGGGGTACCATTAATATTAATGCTATGTAAACCAGTTTGTTCTAACTGGGCAATCTCATGCTGTGTCATTGATGCTATTGCAGAGGAAACTTCTTTCATCGACTTGCCAAAGCGAGGTCCCAGAGTTTTAAAGTTGGGCTTGATCTTTTTAACCAGAATCCCCGATGAGTCATCTAAATATTGAAGTTCCTTAACGTTCACCTCAGCCAGAATAAGATCTTCAACATTCTTGAGCTGTCTTCGAAATTGCTCGTTAAGGACTGGCACCATTATTTTACTCAGTGGCTGTCTAACTTTGATGCTAACCTTTCGCCTAAGACTTAATACCATCGATGATAGGCTTTGGGCTATTCCCATTCTCTCTTCCAAATCCTTATCGATGAATTGGTTATTGGCTTTTGGGAAGGGTGAAAGGTGAACGCTTTCAACATCTTGCTTTTTGCAGATGGAGTTAATATCCAAAAATAGCCTTTCGCTGTAGAAAGGTGCAATGGGTGCTACCAACATGGCAACTGTTTCAAGGCAGGTGTATAGTGTTTGGTAGGCAGCAATCTTATCGGTATTGTAGCTACCTCCCCAGAAACGTTTGCGGTTGAGTCGCACGTACCAGTTGCTCAGGTTTTCAGTAACGAAATCCTGAATGGCTCTGCCTGCACGAGTTGGTTCGTAATTTTCAAAAGCATCCTCAACCTCGTTTATAAGTGAATTAAGAAGGGATATTATCCATCGATCAATTTCAGGACGCTCAGCCATTGGGACTTCTGGTTCACTGTAGGTGAAACGGTCTACATTTGCGTATAGGGCAAAGAATGAGTAGGTATTGTAAAGGGTTCCGAAGAATTTACGCTTTACCTCTTCCACCCCTTCAATGTCGAATTTTAGGTTGTCCCATGGCTGTGCATTGGTGATCATATACCAGCGTAAGGGATCAGAACCATTCTTCTCTATTACCTCGAAGGGATCCACGGCGTTACCCAATCGCTTGCTCATCTTGTTGCCATTTTTGTCAAGCACCAATCCGTTTGAGATGATATTTTTGTATGCAACTGAATCAAAAAGCATGGTGGAAATGGCATGAAGGGTGAAAAACCATCCCCGGGTTTGATCAACACCTTCGGCAATAAAATCGGCAGGAAAATCTTCGTTGAAATCATCCTTACCCTCGAAGGGATAGTGAAGTTGTGCATAGGGCATGGCCCCTGAATCGAACCAAACGTCTATTAAGTCCAACTCTCTTTGCATCATTTTCCCCGAAGGGGAAACAAGGATTATCTCATCCACGAAAGGACGATGCAGATCAAAAATATTGTAATTCTCCTTGGTGAAGGTGCCAGTTTTAAATTTTTCAAGAGGATTCTTTTTCATGTAACCCTTCATCACCGATTTTTCACACTCTGCCTTTAATTCTTCAACGGAACCTATGCAGGTCATTTCCTTCCTATCGTCGGTAACCCAAATTGGTAAAGGTGTTCCCCAGAAACGTGAGCGTGAGAGATTCCAATCGACCAGATTCTCAAGCCATTTACCAAAACGTCCTGTTCCTGTGCTTGCAGGTTTCCAGTTTATGGTATCGTTTAGCTCCATCATGCGCTCTTTCAGAGCGGTTGTGCGTATAAACCAGCTATCGAGAGGGTAGTAAAGAATTGGCTTGTCGGTTCTCCAGCAATGTGGGTAATTATGAACATGCTTCTCAATCCGGAAGGCTTTGTTTTCCTTCTTAAGCCATACACAAAGATCCACGTCTAGGGTTTCCACTTCAGGCGATACTTGATTATCATATTCGTTTTTTACGAAACGGCCTGCAAACTCTTTATAAAACGATACATTTACATTATTCTTTACAAAGTCATCGTGTAACTCCTCGATGCGATAAAATTTCCCAGTACGGTCAACCATGGGTTCTGCACTACCTTGCTTATCTCTAAGTATTAATGGAGATATACCGGATGCTTTGGCAACCCTATCGTCGTCGGCACCAAAGGTTGGTGCAATATGAACAATCCCAGTGCCATCTTCAGTGGTAACAAAGTCTCCTGCTACAACCCTAAATGCATCACCTTCGGGTTTGATCCATGGGAAAAGTTGATTGTAGCGAATGTTGGTTAACTGACTTCCATTGTACTCTGTTACAACCTTAAAGGGGATTTTTTTGTCACCTTGTTTGTATTCGTCAAATGGTAAATCGGCATTTTCTGGCTTAAAGTAAACCTGCTGAAGATCTTTGGCGAGTATAACTGAGATTTGATCACCACTATATGGGTTGAAAGTATTAATTTGAACATACTTGATCTTTGCTCCAACGGCCAATGCTGTATTCGAAGGAAGCGTCCACGGAGTAGTGGTCCATGCCAATATGAACACATCAGAATTAATATCCTTAAATAGGAATTCGGAATTATTATCACGAATTAACTGAAATTGAGCAACAACGGTAGTGTCCTTTACATCGCGGTAGCATCCGGGTTGGTTTAACTCGTGAGTGCTAAGCCCTGTCCCTGCAGCAGGGGAGAAGGGTTGTATGGTTTTTCCCTTATAAAGTAGGCCTTTTTTAAATAATTCTTTCAGTAAAAACCATAGTGTTTCGATATATCTGTTATCATATGTGATGTAGGGATCTTCCATATCGACCCAATACCCCATTTTGTGGGTTAGATCTTCCCAAAGGTCAGTATACTTCATTACCTCTACACGACACTTCTCGTTGTACTCCTCAATGCTTATTTTTTTCCCTATATCTTCTTTGGTAATACCTAGCATTTTTTCAACACCCAACTCCACGGGTAGTCCATGAGTATCCCAG
>CAZDXY010000204.1:0-3329 GCA_964509385.1 uncultured Rikenellaceae bacterium | reverse complement strand
TGACATTCAGAATCCATTTTTTACCAGTTTGGTGCGGGCTGTTGAAGATGTCGCTTACCAGAATAATTATGCGATTATTCTATGTAATACTGACGAAGATCCCGAAAAAGAAGAATTACTGGTTGAATTAATGCTTTCTGAACGAGTGGCGGGGGTGATCATTACCCCTACCCGGGAATATGAATGCCCAATTTTGAAATTACATGAAATGAAAGTGCCGGTAGTTTGTGTTGATCGTCGAGTTTTCGATTGTGAAACGGATACTGTCATTTCTGATAATGTTGAGAGTTCTTTCAAGCTTGTTAAACATCTTATAGAACATGGGCACGAAAAAATTGGTGCTCTCTTTGGGTCCTCAAAAATCACCTCTTTTAGGGAGCGTTTGGAAGGTTACCGAAAAGCCTTTATTTCATCTGGACTTCAAGTCAGAAATGATTTTGTAAAACAGAGCACTCCGAAGGAAGGCGAAGGATATTCGTTAGCAAATGAATTATTGGATTTACCTCAGCCCCCAACAGCGATCTTTGCTGGGAATAACTTAATGGCGTTAGGCGCTATTCATGCCATCAAAGACAGAGGATTAAGTATTCCAAGTGATATTTCCCTTGTTTCTTTTGATGACCAAGAGTGGACTCAACTGATGACGCCGAAGATTACCGTTGCAACCCAGCCAAAATATGAGATGGGCAAGAAAGCTGCAGAACTATTAATGAGAAGAATTGAGGATTATCAATGTTCAGTAAAACATATCACGCTAAAGTCCAAATTGTTATTTCGTGAATCAGTAAAGTCCATTGTCTCAGAAAATTTATAAAAACCAACTTTTTGGAAATTATCTTTTTCGCGAAAAAGAATTGCATTTTGTTCCATACTTAAAGGAGGTGATGGTTATCGAAAGAATTAAAAGCTTGAACATATTGAGATAAATTTGATTTTGAAATAGAAGGAGTTAATGATGAAAAGTAAGTTGATTATTTTCGTTTCTATGTTGGTAATATCCTCAATTCTGTTTGCGGCATGCACACCACAAGTTACAGAAGGGCCAACCACAGATGAACCAGTAGTTGAGGAGCAAGAAGTTGATGAGCCATCTGAATTTGAGGAGGGCGTGGATGTTGAACCTATCACCATTACCTTCTGGTATGGTTTAGGCGCTCCAGAAAATGTGGTTTTGGTGGATATGGTTAATGAGTTCAATGCATCAAACACGGATGGCATCACAATTGAACTTACCGAATTGGATTGGGGCACGCTCTATAGCAAGATAGTTTTAGATTATGCAACTGGAAATGCTCCTGATATCTTGACTATGCATCAAACAAACCTGATCCAAAATCAAGCTTTGGGTATCCTGCAGCCTATTGATGCAATTGCAGAAGAAGTCGGTTTCGATCTTGCCGATTTTGTAGAATCTGCCTGGGATGGAACAATGATTGATGGTGAACATTATGCCATTCCTCTGGATATGCACCCTCTTGGATTATTTTATAACACCGCTGCTTATGATGCTGCAGGTTTAGATCCAACTCAGCCACCCACAACTGGTGACGAGTTTATCGAATTTGCAAAACAACTTACAATAGATGAAGATGGTGATGGTAACCCTGAGCAGTGGGGATTTGGTTTAGGGTACAGTGGTGGCATGCCGTTCAGACTTTGGATGAGCTTGCTGTGGCAGCAAGGAGGTCAGGTCTTGAATGATGATGCAACTGAAGCTGCTTTCAATACACCTGAAGGAATTGCAGCACTTCAATTCCTTCACGATTTAGTTTATGTACACGAAGTTTCACCGCCAGCCGAGCAGGACCCGTATGATGATTTTGGTCGAGGTCTTGTTGCTATGCTTATTGAAGGACCGTGGGGGATGGGTGATTTTGATGTAATTGAGAGTTTAGACTTTTCCACAGGTATGGTGCCGGTTATCTTTGATCAGCCAGCTGCCTGGGGTAACTCACATACTTTCGCATTC
This sequence comes from uncultured Rikenellaceae bacterium, assembly GCA_964509385.1. Classification (GTDB taxonomy): domain Bacteria; phylum Bacteroidota; class Bacteroidia; order Bacteroidales; family Tenuifilaceae; genus MWFE01. The sequence continues at coordinate 1,360 of CAZDXY010000204.1, read as the reverse complement.
CCTGCAAATGATAGACCAGAGCATACCTTGGCAGCAATGAAGTTTGCTCAATGGATGTCAGATCACAACTTTGAATGGTCACGTGATTCTGGTCATCAGCCTGTTCGAAAGAGTGTGGCTGAATCGGAAGAATTTAAGTCGCTTGAGAAATGGCAGCCCTTTGCAGAAACAGTTCAATATGGACATTACTATCCTGCAACAGTAAAAACTGCAGAAGTTTTTGGCCGTGAGCCAACGTCACCTTTTGTGATGATGATGGAATCGGTAATGCTGGATGAAAATGCAGATATTGCACAAGCTATAGCAATAGCTGAAGCTGCAGTAAATGAAATCCTGGCAAGTGATTAAAAAAGAATGAATGGCTTGATCAAATAGGACTCTCCTTCTGCCGGAATTATTCCGGCAGAAGGAAATTCTAAGGAGTCAAAGTTGAAAACAAGAAAGATAAAATCAATTTCTGCTTATCTGCTACTGCTACCTTATTTTTTGCTGTTTTTTGTTTTCTTTTTAGTTCCAGCAATAACTATTCTTCCCATGAGTTTTACTCGTTGGAGCTTATTGGATAAGCCAAGATTTGTGGGATTTCAGAATTATCTGAAATTGATTAACGATTCATTATTCTGGAAGTCGGTAGGAAATACATTTTATTACACTATCCTTGTAACAGCTCTGTTAACGATATTAGGCTTACTCTTAGCACTTCTCATAAATCAAAATTTAAAAGGCAAAACATTGGGACGGATGTTTGTTATTATTCCTTATGTTATTTCCAGTGCCGCAGCTGGAGTAATTTGGAAATGGATGTATAACCAGAACTTTGGGATTATTAATAGCTACATGCGAGCAGTAAATTTACCGGTCCTCCCATTCTTAACAAATACGAAATGGGCAATGCCTTCGATTGTGTTTATGAATGCATGGTGGTCTGTTGGGTTTAACACCATTATCTACTTGGCAGCATTGCAGGGAATCCCAAAAGAACTATATGAAGCAGCTGAAGTGGATGGTGCTAACAAGCTTCAAGCATTTCGATATATCACCTTCCCATTCCTTAAACCAATTACCTTGTATGTTACTGTTCTTTGCGCAGCGAATTCTTTCCAAATGTTTGATGAGGCTTACATGATGACACAAGGTGGACCTGTTGGTTCAACGGCTACAGTAGTATTCCGTATATATAACACAGCTTTTGAAGCTTTCAGATTTGGTGAGGCAGCTGCAATTTCAATGCTCACTTTGCTATTTATCATAGTTATGTCGTTAATTCAGTTTAAATTGAGCAAGAGAGAAGGATGAATTTATCGATGAAAAAAAAATTATCGCAGATTTTGTCCTATGTTCTATTAATAATGGTTATCAT
>CAZDXY010000203.1:0-3386 GCA_964509385.1 uncultured Rikenellaceae bacterium | reverse complement strand
TCACCGCTTTCTTCTACCCATTCGTATTCATACTTATAATGACCCTTAATGGTATTAGCCTCAGTTAATAGATATACGTTCTCCGTATGACATACCCACTCTGGGCCTTCCTCTGTTTCTTGTAAGGAACAATACGTTCTGCTGGATTCCTTGTAATATAAATAAGGTCTAAAAACTTCTCCCACTTGCTCCTTAAATTCATCGGTAGTCTCAGCTTCACCGTGTACTAATACTTTAATATAATTGGCTGCGTGAATAATCCCGAAGTCAATTTTATGGGATTTATCAATACCGTAATAATCACTTAAAACCCGTTCAGTATCTTTCCCGTGAGTACCAGTATATGTACTGTTATTCAGTAAATTAATGATTTCTTCCTTCGTGTAGGCACCTTCATGTTTACCCTCAAAAAGAACATCCGTGTTTGTTGTGATATAATCTGTATTTAACCAGGAATCCCGGAAATTATTTTTGTTTGCTATTTCTATATATAAATCTTTGACTTTTTTATTTTCCTCTGAATCTTTAAGAGAAAAAAATACTTGCTCTTCCTGTCCAGAAGTTAATTTGTTCCCAGGGAACGTAGCATATACGGCTCCAAAAACCAAAATCACAACTATTAAGATAACCCAAAATGGGGCAGTGGCTGCAAAAAACTTTAACAAAAGGGGCAGTAATTTTGCCTTTGCTTGTTTTGCAACAGCTTTGCCAAGTTTTTTCCCCAGTGCACTACCCATTTGCTTACCTTGTTGTTCGATATTTTTATCCATCTGATCGCTGTTGGTCATTAAATCACCTCACCAAAAAGCCCCTAAAAGCAAATACTCTCAGGGGCTTGACGCTTATTGACGTATATTTATCTCCATGCTAATATATAATTATTAAAGGAGTTGCCGCTTTTGACCGGCGGTTAGTCCTTAGACCGTCTTAGACCGCCTTACTCAAAAGGCGGTCTTGCTATTTTCTGGTTTTACCCATCCATAGTGCGCCTTCTGGCAGTTAAATCGTGGGCTGCTTTAAGGGTATTTTCAAGTCCATAAATGGCATGAGTTTTTAATGCTTGTCCCTGTTCAGTATTCATCAAGGTTTTTGTTCCCTTGCGAATACCTGCTATACCTGCTTTCCCAATCATTGTCGATGCTCCTGCCACTGTATATCCTGCTACTCCTGTTATAGTGCCCATTCCAGGTGCTATTGCATCACCGAATGCTTGACCGGCTCTGCCACCAGTTTTAGCTATTTCATGGGTCTTTTTAAGGAATGGCTTTGCTTCATTTACTGATGATTTTACCGTATCTTTTGCTGTATCTATTTGGGCCTTGAGTTTATCCACGTGAGGTGTTGGAGGAATATTATTAGTTATACGAACACCTAGCTCTTCATTGCTCATTTCATTATAAGGAAGGCTTGTGCTTGTATTACTTGTCTCATCTGCTCCATGATAATCCTCAAAATATGGATTTCCTGCAATACTGTCTACCGAATAATCATCTGCTGCCATCCCAACAACGTTATTCCCTTGCTCCACGCTATGATTGTTTGGATTGCTGTCATAGCTATTATAGCCGGATGTATCGTTAGAAGTATTGCCACCTATGGTTAAATGGCTATTGTCCCCCACATTGTCATCATCACTTTTCCCGCTACCGACATTGCCTGTACTACTTTTACTGCTTCCGCTTGAGTTATTCTTTTTAAACGCATTGCTTACATTACGTCCAAGGGCAAGCATTCCACCCTGGGCTATTCCCATTTCATCCACGGTACCAAACCGTGCAACGATGCTCATAAATATCATTGAGAGAGCCTTGGATATAGGAATAATTGCGACCAAAGCAAAAAAGAGAACAAATATAGTTATTTCGGTTGGTTCTGGCGTATAAGCCCCTATGGACATTACGGTATTCCCAACCTCTATATCTCCCTGATGGTAAATATCAATTTTACGAGGGAAAATTGCTGATACCAACATATAAGATAAACTCAATATTACTAAACCAGCCAATGCACTCTTAATTTTACTTATTGCTTCAACTCGTTCTTTTTCGTTACTATTTAGAATTATCCGGTATGCTTGTAATATCAGCATGGTTACACAGGCTACGCCTCCGAAAGCGGCAAGGTATTTCCCTACCCCTACCAACAGAGCACTTATCGTAACCCCGTTCAAATAATCTGCGGCCAAGTTGCCGCCAGAAAATGCCAAAATACTGAATACTATACCAAATGTGAGTGCATGAAAGGTTTGCATAAAAATAGTCTGTACCAACTCAGCAGCCCACAACCCGATTATTTGCTTGTTATCAGATACGATCCACGACCATATTATTATCGGGGTAACCGCTAATACGACCGTCACTACCCATCTCCTAATAACATAAACGATGTTAAAATACAGGGTATATGCCAATAAAGCAAAATGCAATATAACATCGGCAAACACATTGTCAGTATTAATAAAATCGCCTTCCAAAGAGTTGAATATTGTACAATTTGGGGTTTGGTTAAATATCAAATCCCCTATTGGCGTGAGCCCAAGTATATAGCATATTATTTTATTGATACCGTCAATGGCTCCTGATAGTATATTTTCTATAGCATTTGCTTTTTCTAGTGATGCCACGGTTTCTACGTTTACTGGCTGCGCTGCCGTTTCTAATAGTTGTCGGCATAAATCAACGAAGGTATCATTTATTGATATAAGTATATTTACGATAAATGGCGCAAGCATGATAATAATTAAGCCCACAATGGCCCGCTGCACCGTCAATGTTATGGAGGCCCTCATTCCCGGGTTGCTTGTATTTGAGAATATATGCTGGTAACCTGATCTCACAAACAGCAAGAACATAAAAGCCCCGCTAAGAGTTGCTAGGCTATAGTACCAGAACATTACCACTTTTTGGCTATCCCCGGGAAATATAGGCATAGCACCGCTTTTCCAATTTCCTTCCATATTATTTCCGGCGGTATTTTCAATTGGAACAGGATTGCCGGTATCATCTATTTCCTGTTCAGGAAACCAGCAATTAACCGATGTGACATATGGATTTTGACCGCCATAATCAAAGGTAACTGTCCATACTTCACCTTCCTGTGGTTGTGGGATACTGCCGGTGGTCTGAATATTAATGTCGGTTATTTTTTTATTGAATGTTTTGTCTCGTGTTTTAGCAGTCCATGTATTCCCAGTAGAGGTGTTTTTTACAGTCATTGTTAACATATCGCTAAACCCTGGTTCGTAGCCTGTGTACTGGACACTTATGTTTGACCCAGTCCAGGTTACAGAAGCATCAAAGTTATCTTCCACCGCTATAACCTGGGCAGGACATAAAAATAAAATCAATAATAGGGTTATTATAAAATGCTTATATTTTATCATCGCA
>CAZDXY010000202.1:0-3395 GCA_964509385.1 uncultured Rikenellaceae bacterium | reverse complement strand
AGAAAATATTGATAATCGATCACTTAAGCGTGTTGCTTAGGTCGAACTCACGTTAGTTTATGTTTTTTCAAGTTTAAAAATAGATAATTTTAAGTGAAAATAGACATTACCCAGTTTTTTTATGGGGAATTTTTTTCAAAATTTGGTCATTTGTTCAATTTTAATAAATTCATTGGAATTTTCAACCCTTTCAAACTCTGTTCCGGTTCGCGATTTTAAGTATGGGATGATGTCAGGATCGAGATTGGCAATGTAGTTTACCTCGAACATCATGAAATGATGTTCATCCTCAACATATTCTTCGGTTTCGAGACCTGAGTAAAAGCGCCAACCGCTGTCACCTTCCTCTTCCCTTGGCTCACGGTGCATGTAACCAACCTTATGTCCTTCAATGGTTATCATGTCCGAAGCGTAGCAGTATCCCATGGGAGGGATCAGCTCCTTTATATCCTCAGGACGAAGTTTGTAATAAAATTTTTGCATGATTAGTTGAAGTTAATATCTTTTACGTTTACATTAAATTAAGCAAGTGGTAACGGCATCAATAGTATAATATTTGTATCAAAGGTAAGGTATTAAGCATTATATTTGGAGGAAATTTATAGTAAACTTATGAATGATAAACCAAAGCGAACTGAGTTGCATGAACTTGGTGAATTTCGCTTAATTGATCACATAACAGAGAAGATAAAGCACAGGAATAGCAGCACAGTTGTTGGGGTGGGCGATGATGCTGCTGTTATCGATTCGCAGGGTAAACGCGTGGTGATTACCACCGATTTTTTGCTGGAGGGTATTCATTTCGACTTAACCTATTTCCCTTTGAAGCATCTTGGATACAAGGCTATAGTGGTAAACCTAAGCGATATTTACGCTATGAATGCCATTCCGCAACAGGTTACTGTTTCCATTGGTTTATCAAAACGATTTTGCCTTGAGGATGTTGAGGAACTCTACGCCGGTATCTATTTGGCCTGCGAACGGTATGGTGTAGATCTTGTGGGGGGTGATACCACTTCTTCGCTAACTGGCATGACCCTAAGTGTTACAGCAATAGGTCTTGCTCTTCAGAATGAAATAAGTTATAGAAGTGGTGCCAAAGAAAACGATTTAATTTGTGTTACTGGAAATCTTGGTGCCGCTTACTTAGGGCTACAACTTCTGGAAAGGGAGAAAAGGGTTTTCCAGAGCAACCCCAGCATGAAACCAGAGATTGAAGATCATGCTTATCTGTTAGAGCGTTTCCTAAAGCCTGAAATTCCAGTAAATGTTATCAATTTGCTTAAAGAAGCGAATATTTTGCCATCTTCAATGATCGATATTTCAGATGGTCTTTCCAGCGAAGTGCTGCATATTTGCAAAAACTCAAAGGTAGGATGCCGAATTTATATGGGCAAGATTCCTATTGATCAGCAAACACATCAAATGGCAAAGGAGATGAATGTTGATCCATTTGTAGCTGCCTTGAATGGAGGTGAAGACTATGAATTGCTATTTACGGTACCCCTTAACCTACACGAAAAAGTATTAACCATAAAAGGGATTAGTGTAATAGGGCATATCACAAAAAGCAGTGTTGGAGCATTCCTTGTGGCTCCAGATGGGAATGAGATTGCTTTAACCGCACAAGGTTGGAATGCATATAAAGAGGAGTAATTTGCGGAAAAATGGTTGGTAGGATTTTCGTTTTTTATTTTGCATTAATGTTGCTTTATCATTTTTCTAATTAACCTTTCTCCATGGTTTGCTTCAAAAATTATCATGTATATCCCGTCAATTAGCACTTCGGTTGGGATAGTAATTTGCTCGGATCCAATTATTTTAATGTCAATAACCCTTTGACCTAAAATATTGGTTATTATGATTCTGTTAATATCTTGTGCACCCTTTAACGTAATGCTGCTATCAAAGGGGTTGGGATATACTTCAAATGATAAAATGGTTTGAATTTCAGTTGAAACAGGGGTCAGAATGCAAATTATGTTGCGGTTTGAACCAGAAATGCTGAATACATCATTATAGATTTCATAATCCGTTGCAGTTATGGTAAATGAATATGTTCCATTTTCCAAAATTGTTGTTGCGACACCATCAATATTTGTTGTAATACTTTCTTCTCCACTGATGGTTATTATTGCACCAAAAACTGGATTATTATTGTTAGTCCTTACATAAAAGGATACTGAAAAAGTTGTTTGAAATTCATAGTTAGCTATATAAGTTACTTCGCGGCCTGGCATAACAAATGAAGTATTCATGGCTAAAGGATTTTCCAACAAGGTTATATCCTCTTCGCTACCTGTCCAACCAGTGAATAAATAGTTGCTTACAGAACTTGTTGAAATATTAACTATTTCACCTTCAGAATAATCTCCAGCACCTGAAACATTTGCACCGATATCATTTGGATTGGTAAGAAGAGTAAGAGAAAAATAATCAGGTGTTTCATAATAAACATTTAATGTTACAGGAATTTCAACCATTTGATTTACAGGATCATTTGAGGAGATGCTAATAATGGCATTATATGTACCTTCCAATAATTCTGAGGCATCGAATGTAACTTCAATATCCTGTGATTCACCGGCAAAAATTGTTGTCTCTTCCATTTCAATTGTTAACCAAGATGAACATGCAACTATAGAAATATCATCAACAAACCAACCTGGATAATCATTGGCAACCTCATCATCAGTATCAAAATAAAACCTTAATTGTATTGTCTCTCCTTGGTATCCAGACAAATCAATTTCACTATAAACCCAACCTGCAGACGATCCGCTAAGAGGAGTTCTTAGCTGTATCCATGTATTACCATCATTAGTTGAAATATCAACCATGCAAATATCCCATCCATATTCAGTGTTAAAGTTTTCCCAAAAACCAAGAGTAATGAATTCTGCTCCATAGGGGAGATAAATTGATGGCGAAATAACGGCAGTATTTACCCTTGATCCTGTATTATAATCGTAGTTACCTTCAACACCACACCAAAGACTATGTATAGGACTAGAATAAGACAATTCTGACAAGTGCCATAAATCTGCTCCAGAATAAACAACAGTACTCCATTGGTCAAAGCCGTTTTCAAAGTCGTCGGAGAAAACAGAAAATTTGTTCGATTTGTTTTCGCTATTTGATTTGTAGTATTGATTTATTGGGGTATTGTAATTACCTGTAAATTGAATTCGGGGAATATTTTTGTTAACAAATTTTCCTGAAAAATCTTGACTATTATGATTTTTTTGTGATTCAAATACTTCTTTTTGAATTTTTGTGATGTTTTCAATGCTTAAATTGATATTAAGAATGCTTTCAGGATCTCCATTGTTATAAATTGTGGTTCTACTACCATTTTAGTGGATAAAGTTCTAACCCTCCATGAAAAAACAGAA
>CAZDXY010000201.1:0-3412 GCA_964509385.1 uncultured Rikenellaceae bacterium | reverse complement strand
GATGTCCGTACTGACTCATCCAACCCACATGTCGGGCAGGATTACCCACAACCAACGAATATGGTTTAACATCCTTCACCACAACGGCCCCTGCACCAATAAAGCAAAATTCACCAAGCGTGATCCCGCAAACAATGGTTGCATTGGCTCCTATGGATGCGCCCTGTTTTACCAGAGTTTTAACATACTGATCCTTGCGGATAACAGCACTACGAGGGTTTACAATATTTGTAAAAACCATCGAAGGGCCAAGGAAAACATCATCCTCGCAAACAACGCCAGTATAGATCGACACATTATTCTGCACTTTAACATTGTTGCCCAGAATTACATCGGGCGAAATCACAACATTCTGACCCACGTTGCAGTTCCTGCCCATTATGCTGTTGGGCATGATGTGGCTAAAATGCCATATTTTGGTGCCCTCTCCAATTTGACAACCATCATCTATCACAGCCGTTTCGTGCGCAAAATATTTTTTTTCCATTGTATGCAATTTATCTTCAAATATGATTCTTTTAAATCAAAGATAAAAGATTTGTAACTATATACTCCTGCAATTCCTCATTAAGCTCAGTATGCATGGGTAACGAAACAACGGAGCTACATAATAAATCGGTATTCGGAAAATCCTTTACCAACGAATCCTTCTTGAACCCTTCAAATGCTTTCTGCCTATGTAATGGAATTGGGTAATAAACCATTGCTGGTATCTTTTTTTCCAAAAGTTTATGTATCAATTCCTGCCTGTTAACATCGACAAGTTTTAAAGTATACTGATGAAAAATATGGTTTGACCATAAAACCCTATGTGGTGTAACAACTTGATTTGAAGAATCAAGTAATTTATCGTATCGATCTGCTGCCTCAATCCTTGCCTGATTATACACGTCCAGGTATTTTAACTTAACACGAAGAATGGCTGCCTGAATGGTATCGAGGCGAGAGTTAACGCCTATTCTATCGTGATGGTAACGAATTTTCATGCCATGATTGGTGATGGAGCGAATGGTTTCTGCCAACACATCATCATTGGTAAAAAGGGCACCCCCATCTCCAAAGCAGCCCAGATTTTTTGATGGAAAAAACGAAGTGCAACCGACATGTCCAATGGTTCCTGCCTTTTGGCTTAAGCCATTGGTAAAGAAATAATCTGAGCCAATGGCCTGCGCATTATCCTCAACAACATAGATGTTATGTTTGTTTGCCAACCTCATGATCTCCTCCATATTAGCACATTGGCCAAATAGGTGAACCGGAATAATTGCCTTTGTTTTTGGAGTGATAGCTGCCTCAAGACTGTGTATATCTATGTTAAAACTATCCTGTTCAACGTCAACAAGCACAGGTTTAAGTCCAAGTAAAGCAACTACTTCTACGGTGGCAATGAATGTGAAATTTGGAGTAATCACCTCATCGCCGGGTTTTAACCCAAGAGACATAAGGGCAACCTGAAGTGCATCAGTTCCATTGGCACAACCAATAACATGTTTCACTCCAAGGTAATTTGCCAGTTCCTGTTCAAAAAAACGAACCGGCTCCCCTTTGATGAAGCCGGTACTATCAATTACATCATGAATCGCTGTGTCTATTTCATGCTTGATCTTAAGATACTGATTTTTAAGATCAACCATTTGGATATTTTTGAATTTTGCCATTTAGCAATGGATTTGGAAACGATTATCGCAATTTAGAATCTTTGCAAAATAACGTTACTTGGCGTAGTTAATTGCTCTGGTTTCACGAATTACGGTGATCTTAACCTGACCAGGATATGTCATGTCATCCTGAATTTTCTTTGCAATATCATACGATAAGCTGGCTGCTTCCTCATCGGATACCTTATCGCTTCCAACTATAACCCTTAACTCACGACCCGCCTGTATGGCAAAGGTTTTCTGAACACCAGGATAGGTAAGCGCTAAATCTTCCATCTCCTTAAGCCTTTTAATATAGGATTCAACCACTTCGCGACGTGCGCCGGGACGAGCACCTGATATAGCATCGCATACCTGAACGATTGGAGCGATAAGTGTAGTCATCTCTGTCTCATCGTGGTGTGCTCCAATGGCGTTACATATCTCAGGCTTTTCCTTATACTTCTCGGCCAACTTCATTCCAAATATTGCATGTGGCAACTCTGGTTCATCGTCGGGAACTTTTCCAATATCATGTAACAATCCTGCTCTCTTGGCTGTTTTTGCATTTAGACCTAGTTCTGATGCCATAATAGCGCAAAGGTTTGCCACCTCACGTGAGTGCTGCAGCAGATTCTGACCATACGAAGAGCGGTACTTCATCTTACCAATAAGCCTTATTAACTCAGGATGCAATCCATGAATGCCAAGGTCAATGGTAGTACGTTTTCCTATCTCAACGATCTCCTCCTCAATCTGTTTTTGAGTTTTTTGAACTATCTCCTCTATTCTGGCCGGGTGTATTCTACCATCGGTTACCAGCTGGTGAAGAGCCAATCGGGCTATCTCGCGGCGTACCGGATCGAAAGCTGAGAGTATAATGGCTTCGGGTGTGTCGTCAACAATAATTTCCACACCAGTTGCTGCCTCAAGAGCCCTTATATTTCGTCCCTCGCGACCGATAATTCTTCCTTTGATCTCATCGGAATCGATATGGAATACTGTAACCGAATTTTCTATGGCCGATTCGGTAGCGACTCGTTGGATGGTATGAAGCACAATCCGTTTTGCTTCCTTTACGGAAGTCATCTTGGCTTCGTCCATTATTTCGTTGATATAGGACATGGCTTCGGTTTTAGCCTCTGCCTTAAGCGATTCCACCAGCTGTGCCTTTGCTTCGTCGGCCGATAAGCCTGACAAAGCTTCCAACTTTTCCACATGGGTTTTATGCATACGGTCGAGTTCCTCGGTGCGTTTATCCACAATATGTAGCTGGTTATTTAGGTTCTCGCGAATGGTATCAATTTCATTCTGCTTACGCTGCAATTCTTCAAACTTTTGAGAATAAACCACTTCGCGTTGTTTGATCTTGTTCTCAGCCTGAAGCAATTTATTATTCCTTTCATTGAAAATCTTCTCATGATCAGTTTTCAGCTGGAGAAATTTTTCTTTTGCCTGAAGGATTTTTTCCTTCCTGATCACCTCCGCTTCGGTTTCGGCTTCACGCACAAGTTTCTCCTTCTTTTTTGCCAAAAGCTTGTTCCAGAGGATGTACGTTAGAAAACCGCTTATAATAAAGGTTGATACGGCAACTATTATCGAGTTTATCATTCTGTTTTATTATTAAGTTAAAAATTAAAAAGATTTATGTTTAAAATGCTGACTTGAAATACTAAAAATGAATAAAACTTATCATTATCTACTTCAATGTTTTAAAATATAAAAACCCGCATTGCTCACCTTAGGTTTTATGAAACCCCAATTAGTCATGGGTA
>CAZDXY010000200.1:0-3459 GCA_964509385.1 uncultured Rikenellaceae bacterium | reverse complement strand
CTAGAAAATCAGTTTCATAATAATTATTTAAAAAATATTTAAAAATGCCTACCAATAGAAAGTATATTGAAAAGTGGTCATTAGCTTACCATTTGCTTAAATACTACGTTGATTTTTGCTTTAACTTTTATTTTCCCACTTCTGTTTCTGGTTTAGAAAATATTCCAAAGGATAAGTCCATCATTTTTACTCCAAACCACCAGAATGCGCTAATCGATGCTTTAGCTATTCTTAGAGCCAAAACTTGGCAGCCCGTTTTTCTGGCTCGTGCTGATATTTTTGAAAAACCTCTGTTCAATAAAATACTTACCTTCCTTAAGATTTTGCCCGTTTACCGCATCCGTGATGGCTATGGAAATCTTCAAAAAAACGACGAGATTTTCGATAAAACCATGGATGTAATCAGGAACAAAAATGGGCTTTGCATAATGCCTGAGGGAAATCATGGTGATAAGAAGCGACTTAGGTTACCCCTCAAAAAAGGCATTGCCCGTATTGCCTTTCAAACTGAAGATGCTAGCAACGGAACTATCGACATTCATATTATTCCTGTAGGACTTGATTACACACACTACATAAGGGTTGGAAGCAGCCTACATCTTCGATTTGGACCCCCGATTCGGGTTAAACCTCTGCTGGTTGAGTACAAAAAGAATCCTGCAACTGGCTACAATCTATTACTTGATTTATTAGCCAAAGGGTTAAAAGCTGAAATGATTAATATTGAGGATGACAAGTACTACAATAGCTATAAGATGATTATTGACATGTTTACCCCCGAGTACCTAAAAGAGAAAAAGATTATTAATAATCATGCGAATAGGGTTGAAACGCAGATGCTTCTAATAAATAAAATGGATCACCTCAAGCAAAAAAGTCCAGATGACTTCTTACTACTTATTGCCAATGCCTTGGAATACAACATGCTTATTAAAAAAATGAATCTTGAACCCATTTTTTTCCCTTCTACTTTAAGTAAAAGGATTGGACTTACAACTACTTTAATTTTTGCTCTAATTACACTTCCTTTATTCATTTTTTCATTTATTAATAACCTTATACCTCTATCAATAATTCATTTTTTCACTAAGAGAATAAAAGACACACAGTTTGTTAGCACCTTTAAGTTTGTAATGGGGCTTCTCCTTTTCCCTATTATTCATGCAATCCAACTAATTGTATTTGCTTTTATAGTTGCAGATCTTTATTTTATCATTGCTTATATCATAAGCCTCCCTCTTAGCGTATATTTCTTTTTTAAATGGTTAAAATTGATCAGAGTAAGTTTCCGAAATCTTCGAGAAGTTTACTGTCGGTTATTCAATACTGACAAAATAAAACGCGCACAGGAGTTAAAAATAAAAATTGGGAAAATGATGTGGCTTGAGGTTAATCGTAAAGAGGAGGAAGAATACCTTCCAACCTACCTTTCTCAATAATCAATTATTTTATCTTGATCTATAGGCAACACCAGACATATAAATAGATGGAGGGTCACCGTATGCTCTATGATGTTCTGTTCTGGTTATAAGGATTATATCTGCATGGAGCAGAGCTGCATTTTTCTTTAAAACTATTTCTGCACTCGACTGTAACGTTTCGGGCTTGTAATAGTGATGTCGTGAAGAAGCTTCAAGCCTTATCTCAACAACATCAATCCTTATCATGCTTTCAACCTTAGATATATCTTTTGTCAATTCTACTAATTTCCAATCCTTTACTTTTCTAATTTCAACTTCCCCTTGGGTCATTTGCTCAATCTTACCACTTCGATAGTATAAAGTCTGAACTTCTCGCCTATCTATCCATTTCATATCCATTTCCCTAGGCTCTGAAAAGTAAACATACTTTTCTGAAATCCTACGAATTTCAACTTCCTTCTCCTTTCCGTTTACCAATTTTATCCAATCGTACTCCGAAGGAACTCCAGGTGTAATCCTCGAATTTTGACTTTCGTTGTCTTGGGTTGCTTGGACGCTACTATTGATAAGGGTATCCGAAGGAAGTTGTGTTGTATAATCCTGTTCACCCGACAAAAAAAATGCGAAAACAATTATAAATTTCAAAGCTAAGTATTTATTAATCGTGCAAAAATATAAAAAATGTTTTGAAAAGAAATACTAAGCAATTGCAATATCTATGTGTATATCAGCCTGTGATTTATAAAAATTTTATGTAAAAAATTAACTGATGAAATAGGGTAAAATAATGTTAAGGGATCATATAAGTGAACAGAAATAAAATAAAAAAAAATTTTTTACCTTTTAATAAATACTACCATGAAAACAATAGTGAAAAAATTAGTAAAAATGAGCATTTTTGCACTGCTCATGCTGATCGTAGGATCAGTTTATGCTCAAAATGGAAATGGACCCTTTACCACCTATTCAGGGAATCTAAAGGATGCCAAAACCAAACAGGATATTATATTCGCATACGTTACTGTTCCAAACTCTCATGTGGGAACTGTAACAAATAGCGAAGGTGAATTTACCCTTAAGATTAGCAATGATATAAAAGCGACTGAAATTGAGTTCTCTCATATTGGGTACAACAAAAAGAGAGTATCACTTGCTAGTTTAAGACCTACAGACAATCAAATACTTCTAGAACCATCATCAATCCCTCTTGATGAAGTTACTGTCAGACCCGTTGATCCAAAACAAATTGTTGCTGATGCTCTAATGAAAGTGCCATACAATTACAGTGAATTTCCCAATATGCTGACTGGCTTTTACCGTGAAACCATAAGGCAACGGCGCGATTACATATCCATATCGGAAGCTGTTGTAGATATCTACAAAGCATCCTACAAACCCGTTGGCGGAGGTGATAGGGTTAGGGTTTTCAAGGGTAGAAAAAGTGCTAACGTAAAAAAAGCAGATACGTTAACAGTTAAGTTACAAGGAGGTCCCAGCATTTCGCTTCTTCTTGATATTGCAAAAAACCCCGATTTACTTTTCTTCGAAAACGACTTTGAACTTTATGATTTCACACTTGAAGATATTGTAGCCATTGATAATCGCATAAATTACGTGATTAGTTTTGCTCAGAAAAGGAATATTAACACTCCGTTATACTATGGCCGTCTTTACATTGATACAAGAAACCTGGCTTTCACACACGCTCAGTTCAGCGTTAACCTGGATAATAAAGATGAAGCTGCCCAACTTTTCATCAAGCGTAAGCCAAGAGGGGTTAAATTTGTGCCAGTTGCCACATCATATCTTGTTACTTACAATGAGCAGAATGGCGTTTATTACCTTAACTACGCTCGGAACGAGTTAACTTTTAAGGCAAACTGGAGTAGAAGATTTTTCAATACAACCTATACCATAAATTCCGAATTGGCCATAACCGATAGATCAATAGATAATGTAAATCGATTCCCTTACAGAGATTCATTTAAACCAACAGATGTTCTTACCGAATCGGTTGCTGCGTTTAACGATGAGGATT
>CAZDXY010000199.1:0-3561 GCA_964509385.1 uncultured Rikenellaceae bacterium | reverse complement strand
AAATAATAATTATAATTGACATTATTGCAATACCCACACGCACAATTATTGGTGGTATTTGCCCAATTATGCTCCTAGCCTTTTCGCTTCTTAATTCAATGTTATCAGTTCCCCTAACCATATTAATATCCAAGGTCTAATTGATTTTTAACAAGTTGAAAATATGCCCCCCTTTTTTCAGCTAATTCTTGATGATTGCCAATTTCTGCAACTTTTCCATCAGCCAATACCACAATTTGGTCAGCATTTTTTACAGTACTTAAACGGTGTGCAACTATAACCACTGTTTTCCCTTGGTAAAATTCTTGGAGGTTCTCAACAATTACCCTTTCATTATTAGCATCTAAAGAATATGTGGCTTCGTCAAAAAAAAAGAAAATGAATACTCAATGTTACACCCATTTTAACATAGCCTATTGATCTAGTGATAAATCTGTTGTTTTCATATAATCTTACATAACAACCTATTATATAGCTAATTGTGATTATTTTAGGCAACACATTGAGTATCCATATATTTTTTTGCAGGTTGCCATTGCTTTTTGCATTAGACAGGCACAACCTGTTTTTATATTACGACCGAGGTAGAGCCTCGGCCGAACGAGGGGTTGGATGGGAAATCGTTTCAACATTTTGCTGAACTTTCTTATTTCTTATCACTTTCAAAGAAAGTATTTACCTTCGCCATTCTATGTTGCTTACCTTTGTTGAAAAGGTAAGTTAAGCGGAAAGCCAAACCATAAGTGTCACGTTTAAAACTTCCAACCTCTAATGCATCGTCATTAAAAATATATGTAATCTCTTCTGAGGTTGCCAAACCACGCATGGCAACATATAAAAAGAGATTTTGTTTCGGGAATCGCTTCATTACATATACTGCATCTAATGAATAGTTAGGTTCTGCATAGCCCTCTGGGCTCAACATTTTTCCGTAATATCTGCCAAAACCACCTATTGCAAACCCCTTTGGTAACCCCATGGAAATAGATAAATCAACGATGTACGTAGTATTTTCTCTGGCAACGCC
The DNA here is from genome assembly GCA_964509385.1 of uncultured Rikenellaceae bacterium. Taxonomy (GTDB): domain Bacteria; phylum Bacteroidota; class Bacteroidia; order Bacteroidales; family Tenuifilaceae; genus MWFE01. The sequence continues at coordinate 2,534 of CAZDXY010000199.1, read as the reverse complement.
GTCACGTTTATACTCTTCGTAAAAAAGTTGAATGTCTGGCTCAACAGATAAAAACTTAAAAAGCTCAACTTTTCCAGAAAGACGTAAGCCTGCAAATATTCTATCTGTAGAGTTTCCGTAAGTTGTTGTTTTGAATGAATTTGAGTCGTATGATGTAATGGCAGATACCAGGTTGCTGGTTTCATAGAAATACAGGGTGCTGTTGAAAGTTATAGGCCTTGTTCTGTATGAGTGAGACAATTCATAAGCGTTTCTGGATGAGGGGGCTAGCTTTGGATTCCCAGTAATTGCGGTCATGCTATCAATCTCAATGCGGTAAGGCGAAAAAGCCCAAGCAGAGGGGTAATATGATGACCGACGATACTCTGCTTTTATTCTATTGGCATTGTTTAGCTGTTTCGAAAGAATTATGGTTGGGTAAAGAGCATGCTGGGTATTAGAGGGATGTGATGTATTGCTAAACTCCATTGCGTTTCGCTCAGCTTTTAGCCCAATGTTTATATCGAAGCCTTTTAGTCCTAAGTATAAGTCTGCATAAGCGTTATATCTTTGATTAGAAAAATCGTTCCCGAGAATTGCTCCGCTTAAAGTTCCACTGAACACTTGATAGTAAGCTTGTGCTCCTACTGTCAATTTTGTTGTATTGCTAAGTAGGTTAATGTGCTCAACTTTCATATTGACAGATTTCTTTTTACCATTTTCATCATTAACATGTGTCGGGGCTCCTTCGTATGAAAAGTCGGAATATTCATCTCCGTCCATATAGTGTAAATTGATATTTGCGCTAAGCGAATTGCCCTCCTTTGCTAAGTTGCGCTTATAGAAAACGGTGTAATTTCCAATAAAGTAATCAGTGGAATTATGTATAGAAAAAGGGGCAAGTGGTGTTGAAATACCACTGCTAATTCTTGTTGGTGTATAATACATAGTTTTATCAACTCCTGCAAGACTATTGTTGGTTGAAAAGTTAATAAAGTCGTTGGGGCTTGGGAAATAATCTAAATTAAGAATGAAGTTATTAGTTAGCTCAAATGGATTCTTACAATAACCCGCAGTGCTATAGGTTTCATTTGTAGTAAGGTTGTTTCTAATTTCAGAGGTTTCCCACGAATTATTGCGAAGATAGTTAGAATAAGCAATGTTTAAACGCATTTTTTTCCATCCAAACACAACACCAGTATAAGTATCAGCATATCGCCCATTGGCCATAAGTGTAGCATCAATATTACCCCAAAAACCTTTGCTTGGCTCTTGTTTAAGAATGATGTTAATTACACCATCGTAGTCAATATCTACACTTGATGGGGGCGATGTTATAACCTCAATTCTTTCAATATCCTTAGGATTAATTGAGCGGATATCAATAGATCGCCCAGTGTTTATTCCATTAATTAGTATTAATGAGTTCTCCTTTCCTTTAATTTTGGTTTCGAGAGTAATTGGATTCACCGTTATTTCAGGAAAACTACTCAAAATATCAGGTGTACCTATCGTTTTTGAAAGGATTGTGCTATCCACCACGTAGACAGTCCTGTCGAGCAGGTCTTGCACTTTTCGCTGTCCTGTTACTTGTACTTCGTTGATCAGGTTAACATCTGGTATAAGGGCAATGAAACCAAAATCAAAAGTCTTTTGGTGTGTTCTTATGTTAAATGGAATTTCTTTACGCTGGTAGCCTACATAACTAACGAGCATCTTATAGCCATTTTTAATTGGCACGCTTGTAAAATCAAATGAAGCCAAGGAGTCACTAGCTATACCAGCAAATATATTATTATCATTAGAATCGACAACCTGTATCGTTGCATAAGGAAGAGGTTCTTGGGACAAACTATCTATAACCGACCCTTGTATTTGAATTTTTTGAGAAAATAAAAAAAATGGGGAAGAGAAGAAAAACAAGAATAAAAGCAATCTTTTCATATTCGTAGCCCTTAATAAACAATTCAAAATATTATCTACTTATCGCAATAAATTTTCATGCTAAAGCTAACAAGAAAATTCATAATTGCTCAAATTGATACCAGCTATTCGTAATATGTAATGTATTTAGGTTGTGGAGGAAAAGGACAATTTGGAGAAGGGTTAAGCCAACTCTCTTCGCCATATGAAGCCATTACATCAGTCCAACATACGCCAAGGTTGTATCGACAGTCCTCAAATTCAGCACATTTTGAGCATACGCTTTCTTCTGGAAAAGAAGAATGGGGAATGAAAAATAAATTTTTAGCACGTTCGGAGTCCCATACATCCATTATTGAGTTTTCAAGAATATTCCCAATTGTAAGATTTTTATTAAAATATGACTTTTCGCACAAGGTAACGGTAAATTGTATGAGTAGTGGCAGATTGCGTGTTGCTTTCCTTTCAAACCGCTACGCAGTTTGAGCGGGCTACAAACCTTAATATTTACAACATCGTCTGCCAATACTTATACAAAATGTTACCAAACGAATTTGTATTTGTTCGACTTATTTATGTCAATTGTTCTATTAGTCGAAAAAGGAATAGCCAGTAGCGCAACTGACTATTCC
>CAZDXY010000198.1:0-3562 GCA_964509385.1 uncultured Rikenellaceae bacterium | reverse complement strand
GTTTTTTCATGGAGGGTTAGAACTTTATCCACTAAAATGGTAGTAGAACCTTATTTCTCTTTTTCATAACCCTAATAATCCTAAAAGAAAATGAAAAATGTAAAACTATTTCTATTTGTCTTGTTTATTGTATTTGCCTCATGTACTGGCAATAAATACAAAACCAAGGTGGCGAAAGATGCAAATGGTTATTCCTACGAAGTGGTGACCAACGACCCCTCAGAAACCAGAATTTATACACTAAACAACGGTTTAAAGGTTTACCTTTCGTACAATCCCAACGAGCCACGTATTATGGGCTTAATTGGGGTACGTGCTGGTTCAACAAGCGATCCCGTTGAAACCACAGGCCTAGCGCACTACTTTGAGCATATTATGTTCAAGGGTACTAGTTCATTCGGGACTATGGATTGGGAAAAGGAGAAACCATTACTCGACTCAATTTCGGCACTTTTTGAAATATATCGGGATGAGAAGGATGAGGCTAAACGCAAGGAGATTTACAAGCAGATCGATAAGTTCTCCATTGAAGCTTCAAAATACGCAATTCCCAACGAGTATGATAAAATGCTCACCGAGATGGGGGCAAGGTACACCAATGCTTTTACTTCGTACGATCAGACAGCTTACATGAACGATATCCCTGCAAATGAGTTAAGGCGTTGGCTTGCTGTTGAGTATAACCGTTTTGGTGAGGTGGCTCTTCGTTTGTTTCACACCGAACTCGAAACTGTTTACGAAGAGTTTAACATGTATCAGGATCGCGACTGGTCGAGGGCATATAATGCACTTCAAACAGGTTTATTTCCTAAGGGTCCGCTGGGACGCGATGTGATTGGGTATCCCGAGCACCTGAAAAACCCGTCAATGGTTAATATTCTCAAATTCAAGGAAACCTGGTACGTTCCAAACAACATGGTGATTTGTCTTTCGGGCGATATCAACATGGAGGAAACCATAAAAATGGTAGATGAAACCTTTGGCAGGATGGAGTCTAAAACTCTACCTGAAATCGAAAAAGTGGTTGAGGATCCAATAACTGAAGCTGTTGAAGTTGAGGTTTTCGGACCTGATGCCGAAAATCTGATGATGGCTTACCGTCTCGATAGCGATAAGCCAGAGGATAAGCGAATGCTTTATATGATCGCCAGAATTCTTTACAACCGCACAGCCGGATTGATAGATATCAACATGATTCAACAGCAGGAAGTGCTTGATGCCTACGCATATTCAAATATCTACAAGGATTATGGTGTGATCAATTTCTCTGTAACACCAAAGAATGATCAAACCCTTGAACAGGCAAAGGAGTTAGTGCTGAATGAGATAAATAAGCTTAAAAATGGTGAATTCCCCGATTGGATGCCAACCGCAATAGCCAACCAGCAACGCCTCTCGATGCTTCGAAATTTCCAGAACAACTGGAGGGTTTTTACATTCCTCGATGCCTTTATCATGGAGCGTAGTTGGAGCGATATCCTTTCCTACGCTGATGAGCTTGAGAAGCTTAAAAAGGAAGATATTATGGCATTCGCCAATAAGTTCTTTGATAATAACTACGTTGCTGTATACAAACGTACTGGTGAGGCAAAGGATTTGGTGAAAGTTCCCAAGCCTCCATTAACACCTGTAACCATCAACAGGGAAGATCAAAGTCAGTTCTATACCGAGTGGCGCGAAATACCTCGCGATACCATTCTCCCTGTTTTTGTCGATTACGATAAATCTATCCAAAGTGTATCGCTTCGCGATGGCGTTGACCTAAGCTACATCAAGAACAGTAAAAATGAGTTCTTTACTCACTACTACATCATTGATGCTGGTAAGAACCACAATCAGAAAATGCCTTTGGCCATTAACTATATTCCTTATATTGGTACAAAGAATAGGACAGCCTTGGAACTTCGTCAGGAACTATTCCGCTACGGATTAAATACTTACGTTTGGAGTGGCGATGATCGTTCATGGGTTTATATCTCAGGGCTTAACCGAAATTATAAGAAGGGGCTGGAGCTAATGGAGGAAATAATCACTCAATCTGAAACCGATGCTGAAGCCTATGCCAAGTACGCTGAACGCATGATAAAGGAAAGAAACGATGCCAAGTTGAATCAGGACAACATTCTGTGGGATGGACTCTGGAACTGGGCTAAATACGGCAAAAAATCACCGTTTAACGATGTACTTTCCAACGAGGAAATTCGTACCATCGATCCAAGTGAGCTCACAGATTTAGTTAGCGCTCATTTTACTTATCCACACAGAATTTTCTACTTTGGGCCAAGTTCGATGGATGAGGTGAAGCACGAGGTGCAAAACTTCCATAAGCTCCCCGAAACGCTAACGCCACTACCTGAGGAGAGGAATTATCCAGAATTGGACATAAAGGGTAAGGAGGTCTTATTGGCAAATTACGACATGTCGCAGGTGAACATTATTTTGCTAAGCAAAGGCGAAAAATTCAGCAAAGACATCTACATCAATGCCCGTCTTTTTAATCAGTACTTTGGTAACTCTATGTCATCCATTGTGTTCCAGGAAATTCGCGAATCACAGGGCATGGCCTACTCTGCATGGATGGGGTATAACTCGCCATCCAAACCCGACAGGTCATTTTACCTAATGGGCTATATCGGAACACAAGCCGATAAGCTTGATATGGCTACATCTTCAATGGAACGCCTTCTTGCAAACATGATTGAGAACGATAAATCGTTCGACGTTTCGCGTAAGGCAATAATGAATACCATTGCATCGGAAAGGGTGATTAACGAACAGATATTCTTCCAATGGTTACGTAATCAAGAACTTGGATTCAATTACGATGTAAGGAAGGATTTCTACTCGGCAGCCGAAAATGCGAACATGGATGAGTTGCGAAACTTCTTCAACAGGTACATTAAGGGTAAACCTTACAATTACCTGATTGTTGGAAATATTAAGTCGTTGGATAAACAGATGCTAAATAAAATGGGTACTGTTAAGGAGGTAACCTTAGAAGATCTTTTTGGCTATTAGGATTTACCAGTATAGCTTAAAACCACCTTTGGATTGCCTAAAGGTGGTTTTTTATTCTTAAACCTTTTCATTTTTCAATTCTATTGGTAAGTTTATTGTTTCCCTTCATTTCTCACTATCTTTGCCTTTTTTTATCTTACACTTATTACTTTTTTCGATTTATCAAGCAATGCAACCCACCTATCCATCAAACTTCGAGGAAAAAATTGGTTTCGATCGCATTCGAAGCCAGGTTTCTGAAATGTGCCTTTGCCCTCTGGGCAAAAAAAAGGCTGCCGAGGCGGAGTTTTTAACAGACTTCAATGCAATTACAAGGCTTATTGAGCAGACTTCGGAGATGAAAACCATCTGCCAGATGGAGGACTCTTTCCCCGTTGATGGTTATGCAGATGCAACACCTTTTCTGGAGCGAATCCAGCGCGAAGGTTCATGGCTCGACGAAACGGAGTTGTTTACCCTCCGTCGTTCTCTCGATGCCATCAAGTCGTTAATTTCGTTCTTCAAACGAGGGGAGAAACCAAAATATCCATATCTTACCGAATTG
>CAZDXY010000197.1:0-3617 GCA_964509385.1 uncultured Rikenellaceae bacterium | reverse complement strand
GATTATAATCGGTGGTTATTTTCCATTCGGCTGCGCTAAGATCAGCTTCTTCATGTTCGGGGTCTTCTATATCATTTCCACCAGAATCCACACCATATGTTTGATAATACCACTGGGGTGATCCATTTAGCCTATCATCAATATCTTCAGAATTATAGTAAACACCAGCATATTGGATCATCCACCAATCGTAAATGCCATATCCTACAAAACGTCTGCGAGTTCCTAACCATACACCTTTTTCAGCTAACTCATCGGGTAATTTAACCAGTTCATTCTTATAGTGGGTGCCATGAATTGTGAAACTCCAATTGAAATCCTTGCTCTTAATGGGGTTAAAGGTTAATTCAAGTTCAACACCCCTATTAACCATATCACCAGCATTTATTGGTTTAAATGGTAAACCACTTGATGGAGGCAAAGGGATATTGAATAACAGATCAGCTGCCTTACGCTGGAAATACTCAATTTGTCCAGTTACAAAATTAAAAAGGCCAAATTCAATACCTGTATTAAAGTTTCGGCTCTTTTCCCATGTAATATCTTTATTTCCAGGATAATCGTATGTAATACCTATATCACCTTCGGCAGTGCTACTAACAGTATATTGTGTAAGGTAAGGTAAATAGTTTTGATATCCATTATCATAAAGTAACCCTTCGTTACCCTGCTCTCCATAGCTAACCTTAAATTTCAGGTCATCGATAAAGTTTAACCCTTGCATAAAGTCTTCCTGTATGATCCTCCATGTGGCTCCCACGGAATAGAAGTTTCCCCAACGGCTATCCGGATGGAAACGAGAGGAACCATCTCTACGATATGAAGCTGAAAGGAAATACTTATTCAAATAGTTGTAGTTTGCATTGGAAAGGTATCCTTCTATTCTATGATCAGTAGCATACGAACTAGCATCAAGCAACCTGGCAGCATTATCTAATTCTGGAATATCAGGAATTAAAAAGTTTTCTTTATATCCGAATAGATATGAGAAATGGTAATCGTATGTTTCGTGACCAACAAGAATATTAAAGTTATGGTCACCAATTTGCTTAATCCATCTGAGTAATTGGTTTGAGTTTAGTACAAATGTTCTGCCTGAACTTTTTGAACCCCTACCACCCACGTTAAGAGCATCACCTCCAATTGGTGTCTGAAGGTTATAAACATCATAATTAATGGATGAAGCACTTAGGTTTGCAGTAAAAGTAAAATCGTTAAGAAAACTAAATTCAATGAAAGTTTTACCGTTGAAACTATCATAAAATCTATCCCTAATATCAGCACGTAGGGTAGCAGCGGGGTTAGCGTTTCCAACATATGGACGTGCATTACGCCACGGTTGAATAACACCCCAGTCGTATTGCTTGTCACCTTTTGCATCAAGCACCAGATTGCCATCGTTATCATACAGATAAACAGGGTAAATTGGAGCAATATTTCTAACCCAGAAGAAAGAGTTGCCTGGTGTAGAAGCATCGGATGAAGGAAAATTCTGTTCAGTATATGAGTAGTTTAGGTTTAAACCAATCTTTAACCATTCATAAGGGTTCGAATCAGTGTTTAAACGAGCGCTATAACGGTTAAAAAGAGAGTTGATTGCATAACCTTCATCTGACAAATGGCCAAGAGATAAATAGTAGTTATACTTTTCATCTCCACCAGATATTGACAATGATGTTTCTGTACGGACTCCACTACTAAATAACTCGTTATACCAATCATCCTGAAATAGAATGTTTGCATTTGGATTTAATTTACCTGTAACGGGATCAATCAACTCTGTGTCTGCAACATCATAAATATTGTATGCCAAAACATTGATCAACTCATTACTTGCATAAACACCTGCATCTTCCCAGCTAAGGGGATTTTGTTCTCTATGAAATGCACTGTTTCTAAGAGCTGACCAGTAAAGTTCATAATACTGAGAGGGTTCTGTAATAATATCATACTCAGGTATTCCCCTTACGTTTACCCCAACTTTAGAATCAAAGTTGATACGCGCATCACCTTTTTTACCCTTTTTTGTGGTGATGATAATAACACCGTTGGCACCCCTTGCTCCATATAGAGCAGCTGAAGTAGCATCCTTCAAAACGGTCATGCTCTCAATATCGCTAGGATTTATTGCGTTAATTGGTCCTTCGTAAGGCTGACCATCAACTACATAAAGAGGACGGTTAGATGCATTTATTGAACCAATACCCCTAATACGTATTGTGGCTTCAGTACCTGGCTGACCAGATGAACTGGTAACTTGTACACCAGGAGTTAAACCTTCAAGCGCTTTTGTTACGTTTGAAGTCTGAATCTTTTCAATTGTTTCAGCTTTAACCACCGAAGCTGATCCAGTATAGCTGGATTTAGTTGTGGTTCCATAAGCAACTACCATTACCTCTTCCAACTCCTGGGTATCAAGTTCCAAAATAACATTAATAACAGTTCGCCCGGCTATTTCTACCTCTTGTGAACGCATACCTACAAAAGTATAGACTATAACAGAAGCGGTTTGTGGAACTGATAAGGTATACTTTCCATCAATATCGGTGGCAGTACCAACAGTAGTCCCTTTAACTATAACTGACACCCCGGGTATGGGCATCCCATCCTCGGCACTGGTTACAGTACCGGTAATTTGCACCGTTTGCGCATGAAGGATATTAATTCCTACAAACGCAACCAATGCAAGAAATACGCATAGTCTTTTCATAGAATAAAATTTAGGTTTTAAAATAGAGCTAATAATTTTCACTCGGCTAAAATAGGAATAAAAAAACCCATTTCAAACGGTTGAAATCAAAAAACATTAACTTTAATTAACATTTTAACGTTTTATTAAGGTGTTGAAATTAAATTATATTTTGTGCATTAAACTGTTTTACAATATGATAATTAATTTTTAACTGGAAATGATTAACTAATCTTATTATTAACTATTTCAAGTATATCTCTTTCCAGTAAATTGGCATTATCAACTATTTCCTGACCCCTTTTAAGATAATCGCTCACTTTCGACTTATCCTCGAGTCCAGCTGCATTGATTTTAACATTTAAGAATGCTCCTATAACACCTGAACGGGCAGCCAATGCCCCTACTCCTGCATCAGAAACCGAGTTTGGATTTCCAAACTCAGCCATGGCTTTCATTACCTCCATTGACTGATAGCAAAGCTGCATAACCTTGAATGGTACTTCAATGGCGTAAATTGTGGCATCATCAATGGCCTTTTTCCGATCATTTTTTTCTTCTTCCGTTGATTTTGGAAGCCCAAACGCATCCATAATACGATTAAAGGCGTTGGTATCCTCATCTATTAAATTAATCAACTGATCCATAAATACTTTACCCTTATCAGCCCATTGTGAAAACTCTTCCCAACGATCGTCCCAACCGGGTTTATGAGCAGATAGGTTAGCAACCATTGTACCCAGAGCAGAACCCATTGCTCCCATGGCAGCAGAAATGGAACCTCCACCTGGTGCAGGTGACTCAGAAGCTGTCTCCTCAGCAAATCCTTTAAGGGTCATATCAACCAATTTCTTCTTGCTATTATCCTCGAGTATATATTCAATGATCTTCTTCTTTGGATCGAAAGGGTATAGTTCATCCAATCCTA
>CAZDXY010000196.1:0-3658 GCA_964509385.1 uncultured Rikenellaceae bacterium | reverse complement strand
AAATGCCCAGGAATATTACATAAAATTTTCTGAAAACGATAAGGATAAAGTTAATACTGTTGTTACCCGATCAGTATCTATCGACAGGATAGACAATGGAATTATTTACGCTTATGCAAACAAGAATGAGCTGGGAAAGATAAAGTCCTTAGGTTATTTTCCTGAAATGCTTCCACATCCCTCCTCAGAACCCAAAGCCCTTACAATGGCAACTACCATTGCCCAGATGGCCAATTGGGATCGTTACCCCACGTATGAGGTGTATAGAGCCATGATGAAGAAGTTTGAGCAGGATTATCCAACGCTCTGTAAATTGGACAGTATTGGAACTACAGTTCAGGGTCGTAAGCTTTACGTAGTTAAAATTTCAAATAATGTTTTGGAGGAAGAGGCCGAACCCGATTTTTTCTATACCAGCACCATGCATGGAGACGAAACAACGGGTTACATATTACTGCTTAGATTAATTGATTACTTGTTGACAAATTACGGTTCGGATGATAGGATAACCGATATGGTAAACAGCATGGCGATATACATTAACCCCAATGGGAACCCTGATGGAACTTATTGGGGTGGGAATCATACCGTAAGTGGGGCAAGACGTTATAATGCCAATAGTTACGATATTAACCGTAATTTTCCAGACCCACGTGTTGGTGAAAACCCGGGTGGTACCTATCAGCCCGAAACTTTAGCCATGATGGCATTTGCCAGTAGCAAATCTTTTGTTATGTCGGCAAACTTTCATGGTGGCATTGAGTTGGCCAATTTTCCTTGGGATTCATGGACAACTAGCCAAAATCCACATCCAGACCATAACTGGTATTACACTGTTTCCCGTCAGTATGCAGATTTAGCCCAGCTATATGGCCCAACGGGCTATTTTGATGATATGGATAACGGTGTGACACAGGGCGGTGACTGGTATGTTATAACAGGAGGAAGACAGGACTACATGAACTATTGGCACCATTGCAGAGAGATTACCTTTGAAATATCCAATACCAAATTACTTGGCACTGAGCATTTACAAAACTTTTGGAATTACAATAAGGAATCTTTGCTTACTTATATTGAATGGTTATATACTGGAATACATGGATTGGTTACTAATCAGCTTGGCGATCCTTTACACGCAAATATTACTGTGCTGAATCACGATCAGTACAATTCAAATGTGTTTACAAAGCCAAACCACGGGAATTATATTCGAATGATAGAGCCCGGAACATGGCAGGTTTCATACTCTGCCGAGGGGTATATAACACAAATACACACGATTATCGTTCCTGATTACACTTCGCTCATTGAGCAAAACGTTGTGTTAATCGCATCGGAGCAAACTACACTTAATGGTGTAATTACTGATGCAGAAACGGAATTACCCATAAACAGTGTTAAGGTAGAGTTGCTTGGCACAAGTGTGACTCCTGTATACACAAATACGCAAGGTTACTACTCATTCGGATCAATCCCCGAAAACACGTATCAAATAAAAGCTTCAAAAACAGGATATCTAAGCCAAACGGTTACTGAGACACTTGTAGGGGATGAGAATGAGATTGACTTTGCCCTGTACCCATCATATGCCGAGAGTTTTGAATCGAATATCCCCCAAGGATTTACCTTTACCGGAGGTAATTGGACCCGCGACAACTCCACTGCCTTCGATGGGGATTACAGTATGAAATCAGCAGCCATTGGTCATAACCAAAATACATCAATGCAGATAACCCTTAATGTATCTGCTGCTGGAAATATTTCTTTTGCACGAAAAGTGTCATCTGAATCAGGTTATGATTTTCTTAAATTTTACATTGATGGAGATATGAAGGGAAGTTGGAGTGGAAATCAGGACTGGGCTGAGGTGAATTATCCTGTAACCGTTGGAAGTCACACCTTTAAATGGGAGTACAGCAAGGATGGCTCGCAGATTAGTGGAAGCGATTGTGCCTGGGTCGATTTCATCATTTTCCCACAAACAGTTCAGAATGTAACCTTTACGGTTTCCTATTCGGATAACCCAGTTGAGGGAGCTACTGTAAACTTCAACGGACAAAGTCTTGCTACAAATACTTCAGGTTTAGTTACTTTTAATGGCGTACCTAGGGGTAATGGTAAATCATATACAGTAACCAAGGAAAATTACTTCGATGCATCGGGTTCAATTGATGTTCAGTATGTTGATGTTAACGTGCCAGTGGTTATGGAAATTCTTCCCAATTACTACGACGTAACATTCCATGTATCCGATAGTGAAGGGCCAATTGAAGACGCAACTGTAACAATTAATGGTAATTCAATTCAAACCAATAGTAGTGGAGTTGCATTTTTTGAAGATGTTGCAGAGGGTACTTACATGTATACAGTTGATGCCGACGGCTATATTCCTCAGGGAGATGAATTAGAGGTAAACGAAGATAAAGAGGTAACAATAATTCTTGAGCAGGAAATTGAACCTTATACTGTTACATTCTATATTTCAGATATAGATGAAGTACCCATTGAAGGCGCAATTGTATCGCTTAATGGCAGTTCTAATACCACAAATGCTCAAGGTGAAGTAATATTTTTGGAAGTGAATCCCGGCGTATATTCCTACACCGTTGATGCTGATGAATTTATTCCGCAGCAGGGAACAGTTGTGGTTGATATGGACAAAACTATTTATGTAACCCTTGACCCCGAAGAACAACCATTTACTATTACATTCATAATCAAGAATAACCATCAGGCAAATATTGAGGGTGCCGTTGTTTCACTCAATGGCGACTCCGAGACAACAACTCAAAATGGCGAAGCCATTTTTTACGAGGTTGCCCCAGGTATTTATGACTATACTGTTGAAGCAGATACTTACATAACGTATGAAGGGAATATTGTTGTTGACGAAGATAAGATTATAACGATCAACTTACAGCCCGAAAATCCATTGTACACAGTTACCTTTTATGTGTACAACAAAGATGAAGAGCCAGTAGAATCAGTTACTGTTACTTTTAATAGTGAAGTTTGTGTTACCGATGAAGGGGGCAAAGCATATTTCTCAGATATTGCAGAGGGTAATTATAGTTATCACGTTGAGGGAGATGGCTATCATTCGCAAGAGAATGATGTATACATTGATGCCGATGAGTTAATAGTAATTTATCTTACACTAGTTAGTTCTCCCATTTTATCTGAGGAATTATCAAAGGTTGAATTATGGCCTAATCCTTTTAGCGAACATTTAAATATTAGGGTTATTACATCATCCCCTGCTGATATTAGCATTGATATTTATAGCATAACAGGTCAAAAAGTTTCAACTATTATAGCACAACCAGCGGTGAGCAACGAGTTAAACTACGTTTGGAATGGATTCAGTGAAATGGGAAATCGTTTACCGGAGGGTTTGTATATCATGAGGGTTAATACAGGTAAGGAAGTAGTTTCAAAAAGAGTACTTTTTATGCCATAGCTCATATTTGAGAGAAAAGCATTGAATTTTTTATATTTTTGTGAGGATGTCTCAAAAGCTCACTATGCGACTCAGTAAAGGACTCTGTGAACCTCTGTGGAATTTTTAATATATTGTGCCACAGTGTATCACAGTGAACGCACAGAGTTTACCTTCGGTGAGGGCTTCGCCGTTCACAGAGAAATAAATCTAATT
>CAZDXY010000195.1:0-3879 GCA_964509385.1 uncultured Rikenellaceae bacterium | reverse complement strand
CGAGCATTATTGCCCAGCGCAGCTCTCCATTTACTAAAAATCAACTTATCGGCAATTTTAAGTTTCTTCTCATAAAACCATCCGTTTTCACCAAAGGGTTTATAGCGAGAGCCAAGGGAAACAGCCCAAAAAAAGAGTGTTTTTTTGATCCCTTCTAGTTTTTTCCCTTTCGAAATAATTACTCCATAGAACTTTTCGAGAATTCGCGGTACGGCATCAAACCCATCGGGTTTAATTTCCTGCATATTCACGGCAATTGTTCCCATATTCTCGGCGTAGTATATGCTTGCCCGGCTGTACTGGGTTTGGTAGTTCCCAAGTCTGCCACCTACGTGGCAAAGAGGCAAGATGCTTAGGAATTTATCGGAAGGTTTTAGGTTAAATATCGATGCAGCAGACAAAAAGTTGCTAACCAGATTCTTTTGCGATAGCATAACTCCTTTGGGTTTTCCAGTGGTTCCCGAGGTGTAGATAAGTGTAGCAAATGTATCGCTGGTGATCTGGTTTTTGATGATTTCTACTTCTTTCTTGGTTTGTTCTGAGGCTGCTCGTCCCTTATTAACTATCTCCTTCCAATTGCTTGTGCCAGCCACCTCGTCGAAAGTGAAGTACTCGACAGGTATATTATTCATCTCAATTATAGGTTTCACGCAGCTGTGTAATTTACAGTCGGATGTTATGACCATTTTTGCCCCAGAGTGATTGATGATATGCTTTATTTCTTCCGGGTTCAGTGATGTAAAAATAGGAACATGAACCACGCCAAGCATTGCCATTCCCATATCAACAAAGTTCCATTCAGGTCTATTATTAGTTATTGTTACTATTTTGTCTTCTTTCCTAAAACCCATTTCATATAAACCATAACAAAAGTTATATGCGAAATCGATATAATCCAGTGAACTAAATTTTACCCAAGCATTATTCTGCTTAAAACAAAGTGCATCGTCCTTCACAGGGTTTGCCCTGTATCGGTCAAGCAAATCAAAGGTTCTTGTTATGTTCATACATCCCATTTTTTAAGTTATAGTAAAGATATTATTATGCAATTTAAGTATATTTTTATGAAACTAATCGTTACAATCTTTAACAAATTATGCCACTTGAAGATATTTTTGGAAGTAACATAAACCTTAAAGAAAAAATCTCCGAAATAATCCAACCAATGGTAAAACTTGAATTTCTTCCACTTGTTTCTATTAATTATCATCTGAATACCACTCAGCGTAACTGGTTGGTGTTTCATGAAGTTTCAGGTGATGTAATTCTACCTCTGAGGGTAATTCATTTGATATTAGCTCAGCAATATGAATCAGCAGATTCTCGCAGGTGGGCTGGTAATCAACGGGTTCAATCTTTTCAAGGTAGAGTTGGTTGCCCTTCATGGCAAGTTGGCTATCACTTTTAACTAAAAGAACATGATCAAAACGGTCAATCACCTTCCTCCTAACAATTGCTTTAAGTTCGCCAAAGTCCATTATCATGCCATACTTGGTGTTTGTCTTGTCGGAGATTGGTGTTCCAATCACAGTAACCTCCAATCGATAAGAGTGTCCATGAACGTTGCGACAAGGCCCATCGTATCCCTCGAGAACGTGAGCCATTTCAAAGTTAAACTCTTTGGTCAATCTTATTTTTGCCATTGCATTGTGATTATTTTTAATCAAACATAAAATTCTAGTTTAGAGCATAAGAATTGTAATGAAACACTAGCCATTCATTTTCAGCTTAGGATTGCTTGAATGTCTGTCGGTATCCCGAGCATTACGTTTTACAAAACCTTCATCTATTGCCTTCTGAAGATCAACTCCCGTTTGGTTGGCAAGACAAACTAACACAAACAGCACATCGGCAAACTCCTCTGGAAGGGACTCAGGGTTCTCTCCACTTTTAAAGGATTGATCACCATAAAGCCTTATCAAGATTCGGGAAAGTTCACCAACTTCCTCCATTAACACACCAAGATTGGTTAGTTCGCTAAAATAGCGAACGCCCTTGGTCCTTATCCACTCGTCAACCCTTTGTTGAAGTTCACTGATCGTACAATTAGCCATTACTCCTTCTTTTTTGTATCAATTATTATGGTTACGGGGCCATCGTTCTCCAGCGAAACCTTCATCATGGCTCCGAAGATACCCGATGAAACGGACTTCTTCTGTTCGGCTTCAAGCCTTGTAATGAAATGATTGTAAAGTGGTATTGCAATATCAGGATTTGCAGCCATGATATATGAGGGACGGTTACCTTTCTTGGTCTTTGCATGAATTGTAAACTGACTTACTACTAGAATTTCACCATCCACATCGGTTACGGAAAGATTCATCACACCCTCTTGATCATTGAAAACTCGAAGCCTTAGAATCTTACCAACCATCCACTCTACATCTTCATCTGTATCGTTGTTTTCAAATCCAACTAATACAAGCAAACCTTTCTCAATTTTACCAGTATCTTCACCGTTTGCAACGACGGATGCTTTATTGACTCGCTGAAGAACAACTCGCATATAAGAATTTTAACTTTTCAAAGATACGGAACTATTATGCAAAAAAATATAAACTTGCTCTTGCAATAAATCCTTTTAATATTTATGTAATGATTTGAAAGGAATTTATATCTATTGATAATAGAATATGTGCGAATCTGATTTTCTGTTTATTAATATATGCCATTCGTACATTTTGTTGATTTGTGTTTTTTTACTATTATGCTTTTTTAGAATGTTTGCTTCATTATTTTAATACACCTCACTTTCTTTTACAATTAATTACCAAAGAAAACAAAACCTTCATATATTTGCGTAAATAAAAATCTGCTTTGAAGAGCAGTCCAACAAGGTAATAATCATAGCATTGATGAAAGTCGACTGGAAAAAAACTTCATCTCTATTACCCCAACAAGACACAATCCCGAAGGTTTCCTCGATAGATACAGCCGAGATAAACACTCTTGGTATTAATCCAATATTTATTGAAATAGAGAAAAAAAAACAAGAAGTTGAAGAATTCAAACAAAAGATTGCTTTAGAAGCAAAAAAGAATGTAAAGAAATCCGTAAAGCCAATAATTGATACTACTTGCATTTGGTGCACATCAAAGGATGTGCCCACTGCTTTTAACCTTCTTGAATTAACAGTTGAAAACCATCCCACTTTTTTTGAAACCAAACTCTATGATAAACTTTACTATAAAAAGGTCGTTAATTCACCAAGTCTGGTTTTTATTGAAACTGAAACATCGATAAACAATAAAGGCAACTTGAGTTACCAAACCTATCCAAGAGCAAATGCTATTGATTATATAGAATGGGTAATATTTCCATTGTTTTTATTATTTCTTACTGTTTGCTTCTTAAGGTTTTTTTACAAAAAGCACCTTACTGGCTTTTTCCAAAGTTTTTTGTTTTACTACTCTGCAACAAGGCAAAACAAAGAGAGTTTGCTACTTAACGGAAGGATTTCATTAATACTTGACGCTATATACTTCACAATAATTTCCGTTTATGTGGTTTTATCCTATGATCTTTTGTTTGGATTATCAAATAGCCAATTCCCGCCATTGATACTAGGTTTGTTTGTTTTAGGAGGTTCCTTAGCGTTCCGTCTGTTACAAACCATATTAAATAAGTTTATTGGTTTTTTTTCAAACAATAGCATTTATTTGAACGAACTACTTTTCCATCAATTAATATATCCTAGAGTTTTTGGAATTATTGCAATTCCGTTTGTTTTTATTCTGGCGTATAGTAAGGGGATAACTCAAGAGATTAGCCTTTACCTTATTGCAACATCATTTATCATTATGCTCATTTTAAGATTATTTCGTTCATTAAAAGTATTTCTTAATAAAGGATTTTCTATTTTCTATTTCCTTTTATACC
>CAZDXY010000194.1:1309-3972 GCA_964509385.1 uncultured Rikenellaceae bacterium | reverse complement strand
GAAGCCATCTGGCTACCGCCTTCTTTAATGGAATTTTTGAGCTCCCACTCGATTTGTTTATAGTGATTGGCTAGATCTTCATCCATTTCAATCACATTTACAAACTCGTTTTTTGGCGGCAAGTATGGTGCAACATCACTCAGTTTTAGAAATGCGGTGACTTCCAATAACCATTCTGGGAAGGTGTTAATTGTGTAACCCGGCAGTAACTTTAACTGAGTTCTTGTATTCTTCGCTCTGCTAGACTTGCCATAAGTGCTATCTTTACTCTTGATGGTTTTCTGCCAAAACCCATATTCCATTTGGAACTTTGATCGGGATTCTTCGTTGTGTTTATACCCTTTTTCCAAGAATTTTTTGGGGTTCAGCCGCCATAATAGGTAATAAAGTCCATTTGCGTACCCATCCGCCAAAGTTCCTGTCATTCCAATAGTGTAGGTGCATTTAGCGATTAACCCGCCAAACGCCAATCCTTGGGCAGTTGAGCTTTTATACTTGTGAACCTCATCGGGAATATAGTATTGGAAATAGTCTTTTGGCAACCGCTTTTTTATAAGGTCTGCGATGGATATTTTTCTGTATCCTTTCCGGTTATTATCCGCTGCCCATAAGATTTCTCCACATTCCTTTGAGCCATGATAGCTATCAATGTTGATACATTTGTGGTTTATGGACGTATGGGATTCAAAATCATGTGGATACAGATTTACCCATATAGTATCCCCGTTATCATCTTTCTCAGGATATTTTAGGATATTACCGCATTTAGGGCAGGTACATACATCCATGTACCGGTATTGCTGCAATTCAACATCGTAGACTTTGATTTTTTTGGTATTATACCCTGGGCGAGTTATATAGCTGCCTCTCAGGGCTTCGTTTGATACAACCCAGTATTCCGGTTTTTGCGGTATTGCAGGGCTGTATCTATATGCAGCAAGAAACTCCTGCCAAGGTTTCATTTTATCGTTGGTTCCTATGACGTTAACGATAACATCAGGTATGACTTCCTGTATTTCTCTTGCCCATTTTTCTACTAAGTGTCCGGGGCAGGTGATTATACAGCGATAAGGTGTTTCTTTACTGTGATATTGACAGGTTGCTATTCCAATAGTCGTCTTGCCTACTCCCATTTGGCCGCTTATCAGCGCATTTCTTTCGACATCAAGACGCTTGGCTGCAGCCACGGCAATATCTTTTTGCTGTGGGAATAGTTTTCGAGTCATTCTATCGAACACATTGTTATCATAATCACCTGGAGTATGCAGGTACGTTACCCGCTCACCTATTTTTTCGCCAATTTCAGCAGAGTATTTTTCAATGTAATCTGCAATCCCTTCTACACCTTCGATAATGCTTTCTGTGCTAATATCATCGGTTATGAATTGGCTGATGATGTTAGCGGCATTATCTCGAAAATCTGAGGCCCATATCCTATTTATATAATAGAATCGAGCACTGTCAGGGAGATTGCCTAAGCACTCACATGGTACAAGATAAGATGTTGCTATTGCGTTATCCAAAATCAACTCCATACAATTTCTATAATATTCTTCTAATGGTGTTGGACATGGAATGTTAAGATCGTATAAATGATTGTAAATATTCGCAATAAGGTCATCCTTATTTAAACCGAATAGTAAGTTCTCGCTGTACATGAAAATCTGGTAACCCTGCTCGCTCTTTTGGGCTGGCAAGTTTATAAAACTCTCCGTAGGTTTATATATCCGCAAAGGATACTTACTATCTTCTCCCTTATAGTAAAAGGGAAAGGATCTTCTAACCATGTTGGAGTCTAAAAACTTAGCCCGATAAGCTTTGATTGCAATTTCTGTCCCGATTAACGATATTGCTCGGATTTCGTTATTGTATGTAATAATAAAATCCGAAAAGACTTCAGTCATACCTTGTTCGTAAAAACTATAAATCAATCTTTTTCCTCCTTTAGCCTACCCCAAAGGGTAGGCATTTGATTTCCTACCCCGAAGGGATCAACTAACGGAGTTTAGTTAAGCCCATTTTTGACTTCCTTCTCCACTGTTCTTTTTGGTACTGACCGTACCAGTTACATCTGCGAGAATTTTCCGCTTGATTTTAGTCGAGGGTGGTTCAATCCTCCCTTTCATAGTAAATACAAAATACTACATGTGTATCATTTTTGCATTGGTCACAAGAGCTTTTGCCATCTATACAGTTATCTGTTCTTCTGAACATACAGCTGCTACAAAGACAGTCTTGACAATGCTCATTATTGAAATAATACATAATTCCTCCTATGCGGTCTTGAATTCGCTTTCCTTTAATTGAAAATAACTATCAAAATAGTTTTTTGAACTCAAACCGTTGAGATTGGCTGTGCGGCTGTATAGATTTACCCAGTCGCCTTCGGCATCCTGCAGGGTGATACATACATCCTCGATATCAAGCATCCCGCTGCAAGTCGATGCCCAGGTTACTTTCCATATATGATTATTGGTATCACGCACATATGAGCCGATTTCAAATCCCATTTTTGCAGCAAACTCTCTTATTTCTTTATCCCTGAGAATTATTGATCTTTTTTGATCTTCCCGGGATAGTGTTATGAAGAATTGCGATTCGATTTCTTTTTCGGCTGGACTGCGTTTATCCAGGATGCCTTGAGCTACTTTATGCCAATACAA
>CAZDXY010000194.1:0-1209 GCA_964509385.1 uncultured Rikenellaceae bacterium | reverse complement strand
GTTTTCCTGGTTACATGAGATTCCTCCCCAGTTTCCATATCAATCTCGGTGTTGGATACTTCGTGGTTCTCATATCTGCCTGATAAAAAATGACCTGGCATCTTGCCGTCAATATACCCACCTACTGCAAGAAGGGCTAAGAGGGCTTTGTCCAGGTAGTAGGGTGCCGTAAGATTTTTAATACCATTTTTAGGTTTGAGTTTTTCTAAGAATGACATTGTTTTGCTCTCAGCGGCCGCCAGCATTTCATCATAATGAGTCACTTTAAATACCCTTATAAAGCCTGGATTAATTTGTGGTATGGCATAAATAGGGTCGTTTAATGCTTGTAGCTCCGGTAATTTACCCTGGGTCACAAGGGCGATTTTTTCTTCCCACCATTCCGGACTTGCAGTGATACGTTCCAGGGGTTTTTTAACTCCGAAAACTACCACTTGATTAAACTCCTGGTACTCTGGATCGGGATATTTACATATCCGAACATCTGAGAAGTTTTCCAGAATAGTTTTGAGTACAATTTGTCCACGGTACTCAAATAGACTTTTTGGCACGATGTAGCAGAGTATTCCCTTTGGGGCTATATACTGTATTACCCGATTGAGAAATACCTCTTCATACCTCATTTTCCCCCCGGCGACCCAATCATAAGGCGGGTTAACAAAAGCCAATCCGAATGCCCGATTAGAGATTATTGAATTCTCGAATGGGCCGGCAAGCACTTTAACAAAACGCTTCTGTTTTGCTTCTAGTGCCCTGGCTGTATGCAACTCCATACCGAATAAGAAGTTACCTTCTGGACATATTTCCAGTAGTGCATCTCCAGGCCCGCAACAGGGGTCCAAACAAGTAGTGCCTTTTAAGGGAAACTCAAGATAAGACTTTATAATTCTTCTTATCCTATCCTGTGTTGGGATATACTGCAGATTGGCTTGCGATGCAAGTCTAGCCATCCAAACACCCCCTTAATTCTTTAAAAAGGCTTTTGATAATCTCAAGGAACGGTATTAATTTTTTTCGTTCCTTGTCGTAATCACTTTGGGATGGCCATCCCGTTTTCTGGTCAATTACTGGTTGCAGTTTTATAACGGGTTTGACTGCCAGCGTTGTCCCCTGGCATCTGAAACCATGCAGCAGCATAGCCAACTCTGGATTTTTCCCCCATGCTTTCCATAGCATTAGACCATACAAACCTGACTCTTTTAGATTTGA
>CAZDXY010000193.1:0-4031 GCA_964509385.1 uncultured Rikenellaceae bacterium | reverse complement strand
GCTGATACAAGTGCTACTTTTTGTCTGTTTCCTTTAGAATAGCTACGACATTTTTCTTTGGATTAAGTTGGAATTTTTCAAGTAACTCCTGTTTTAAGTTTGAATCGACTTGACCATTTAATCTCCCAAGAAAGTCGATGACTTCACCGCCTGTTAGATTCGGCCATAGATTTACATCCCCTGGAATGTAAGCAAGTTTTTTATGAATTTCAACAGCATTATCCCAAGGATCTTTACCAAGGATCTTTACTACTCCGCCATCTTTTTTAATCATTCCAAGCAGGATCCGTATGGTAGTGGACTTACCAGCTCCATTAGGACCTATGAATCCATAAACCTCCCCTCTCTTTACATTCAGGTTCACTCCTTCTAGAGCAACCTGTTTTCCATAGGATTTACTTAAACCTTTGATTTCAATAATGTTCATCAAACTCCCTCCAATCACTTATAATAGACTTTTCTTAATTCATCCAAATAACCATCAAACTCATTTTGTATATCATCAAAGTTAATACTGTCGACCTCAGATCCCTTAACCCTACTCAATATCTTTTCTGCGTATCCACCAACCGCCCAGAAAATAAGCTCTTTCGCCTTCTCAATATTCAGATTATCTCTGAACCTCGAAGTATCAATATCGTTATAAAACCTTTCCAGGCTATTTTTTTCAACTCTTTTTCTTCTTTCAATCAATTCATTATTTACTGCCTCTGAATCTGTAAGGGTAGCAACTCTTATAAAGTCAAATATCCATGGATGTTTTTGCATCACTTGCATTTTAAGAAGAGAGGTCTGTCTTAATCTTTCAAATAAGTCTTTTTCATCAACATCCACCTTAGAAAAATACTCTGCTTCAAGAATTTCCATGCAGTAATCATACAAGAACAAAAAAAAGTCCTTTTTGTTATTTACATAATGAAACATTAGAGGTTTTGAAACCCCGGATTCCTTGGCAATAACATTTGTAGAAGCCTCATCAAATCCTTTGTTTGCGAACTCTCTTAAAGCAGCATTCATAATTGCATCCCGTCTTTCAGTTTCTAAACTCATAAATTTTGAGAACACTTTAATCACCTTCTTATATTCTTGTTTTATATCATTTACCTAACAGGTCAATTTCATTATACATCTCATTTACCTATTAGGTCAATATTAGATTTCTTGGATTTAACAAAAAATTAGCGGCAGTGGTTTCCCACTTCTTTTTAAGCTCTTCTCTATTATCAAGTAGTGCTTTCCATTAAAGGATGAAGGCAATGCATCAATCAAAATCACTTCATCAATGTGCCTGTTGGTGCAGTCCTATACCCCATTTGACCCTATAGCGTTCCTTGCATTGCCAAACCTTTCTGTAGGCATTCTTCGACTTCCAGCTTTTTCTCATGAAGGCTTGATTACAGGTTCCACAGACTACCTTTCCAGCAAAGAAGTTTCTTTCTGGATTGTGTGAATAAGAGGTGGTCCCATGTTCTCAATGTAGTTGCTTCTTCTATCGTATTCCAGCTGGACCGCTTCCCAAATCAAAAGAAAGGAGATTGATTATTTCCAGTTTCTCTAGTAGGAAAACTGTTTACCAGGTAGAAGGGATTTGTTCTTACCAGTATAGTAGGAAATGTACTTACCGAAGTAGTGGGAGAAGTGCTTGACATTTACAGTTCATGGTTTTCTCCTTTGGCATCAAGTGTATTTATTGCCTCCTTCTCGAAAAGCACATAAACCACACTTTTGCTAAACGGTTGAACTATTAAAGCAAAACTACATTTCCATGAGTGACTCAAACTTCCCACTTATTTCATATCATTTAACAACACACCCAAAATCTATCATTTTATCCGTCATCAAAAAATAATTAGCCCCTGAGAACAATGTAAATACGCCATTCTCAAGGGCTACTAGGTTTATTTTCTTGTCAGCAAACAGATGCACTCAACATGGCTCGAGAGGACAGAATGAATGTCTTTCGAGCCGTCCCTTCTCGGAAACATATTCAAGGCATTTTGTCATTCGAGGTATGCGGGAACCTATCCCTTTTATTTAACCATTGGGTAAATCTGAAGATAGTCATCAAATTCGGAAGCAATCTAGCAGGGAGTGTCACCACCAGCTCTCCATAAATCAATAGTTTGCTTAATAAATGTCTCAAGTACGGTTTTATGAATATCAATGGACTCTTTATTCGAATACAGCCTTTACCACTATCAAACCCGGCTAGTAATACGCTTGCATTATCAATTTTTTCTATTGTGCCTACATATAAACTTACGTAGGACTTCTGAGCATTCAAACCGAACAAATCAGACGCCTCACTGCCATAGGCCAACATTTTATATTAGATTCTTTCTTCAAGCTCAGGACCATAAGCGAAAATGATACGTCTTATATCCATTAATTTTTCCTTTCTTCAATCATCTTCAAGTAATTCAAAATACTCTTCAGGATTATTAACTTCGTATTGTATCATGCTCCTCCTTTATAAAAAGTCCTACTTCTCATTCAATGCCATTGCCTCTTGAATAAGAGAGCTAATAGCTTCTGGTTTAATATCTTCAAACTTTTTTATTCTAATATGTCGCATTGTTTTTCCTGTACCTTGTAATAAATTGTTAATGTCTTTTTTCTGAAGTTCATTACCTTTCTGAAAACCAATATTAACATGTTTTTGGGCAGTTTGAAGATAACAAACCAATCCATTGTAAGAATAGTTAGGCATAGACCATTTAAATTCTTCTTCAAGCTTCGGAGAAGAGTTAAGTATAACTTTCCTTAATTTTTTTGTAATGACTTTGATATCATTTGGTAAATTCTTAATAAACTGATCAACCTCATTAATTGTTCTTACTTTATTATCCATTAAATATCTCCTTTAACAAACTAATTTTTCTGTTCCAACAAATTGAAGCATTTCTATACTCCTGACAGTCAATTTATGGGGTCAGGTCTCAACATTTGACATTCAACTATTTTCCAGAGCTTCAATAGCTCTTTCTTTTATTCTCTCAATTTCTTTGTCCTTTTTGCATTTCTGTTCAAACCTTTTCACCGCCTGGGAAACTGCTGAATAATCCATAGCAAACAATTCCCCAATTTCAGTCAGTTTCAGAGGGGTATATTTCTTGATTAAATATAAAGCCAGAGACCGATAGATGTTTCCTCTTACCTTGCTCATCAACCTCTCATGTTTTATCTGATTTACAGCACATACTTTTTCTATAATCTCTTGAGGGTTATAGGAATTCGTTGAATTGGTGATGGGAATTTCCCTGGAACTTTTCTGATTTTCAATTTTAACTTTAATCTTTTGAATAAAACCATCATCGCCCAAGGCAATATTACGATAAGTTTGTTTTAATGGATCTTCCAGGTTCTGGTTTTGTAAAATGTATTCTTGATATTGACAGATTGCTGAATTGTAATCAGGAGAAAAGAAATTTAACACCAAAGATGTATCTAATTTATCAATGCTTGGCTTTTTTAAATTTAAATAGTCAAGATAGCTGCTCCAGGGATAATTCTCTAAATTATCAACTATTCTTGCACGTAAAGGATTCAGGTGAATATAGGCAGAGAGGACAAGTGCATAATTATCTGCATCTACCAGGATAGATTTGAAGCGTCCCTGAAATACTGAGCCGGCAAGCTGATAGCGTATACGAAACCAGTTGGCATAAGAAGTATTCAGATAATGTAGTGCCAGGGAGATATTGGGCTTTGCAGTTTTGATAAACAAATGGTAATGATTATCTATCAGGCAATAAGCATAGCAGGTAACATCATATTTTTGGAAAGTCTCATCTAATTTTCGAATAAATATTCTTTTATCTTTATCATCATAAAAGATCTTTTCTTTTCGATGGCCTCTGGAGGTAATATGATAATAAGCATTTTTATAAGAGATGCGTAATGGTCTGGACATAAAAAGATATTAGCATCGGTAATGAGTTATGTCAAATGTTGAGACCTGACCCCATTGTTTTCGAATTCTTTGGTGTGTTCCCGGATAAAACGGTAATAATCTACTGTTTTTTCGTGAA
>CAZDXY010000192.1:0-4103 GCA_964509385.1 uncultured Rikenellaceae bacterium | reverse complement strand
CGAGAATGGAGAACTGGCAGACGCAGTTTTAAGAGGTGATGGATATGAAGGAGAACGGATTTTGCATATCGTTAGAACGATACAAAGCCTTCCTCAACAAATATCCTACCAAGAAAAACTTGAAGCCAGAGGGGAAATTTTTATCCCATTTAAAGTATTTGAGGAACTTAACAACGGTGAGTATGCCAATCCCCGGTCAATGGCAGCTGGTGCAGTAAGATTACTTGATGCCAATATAGCGGCCAAAAGAAAACTTGATATTAAAATCTTCGACTTGGTTTCATCAAATAAGGAATTTACAACCGATTTTGAACAGTTAATGTTTTTATTTAATATCGGTTTGCCGGTAGTAGATACCAAAGTCAAAGAAAACCTGGAAAAAATCATAAGCTATTGCAGCCACTATGAACGAGAAACCCGTAAGACCCTGCCATATCCCATAGATGGGTTGGTATTAAAAATCAATGATCTGGCAATACGAGAAAAAATGGGCGAAACCAGTAAAACCCCTAAGTGGGCGATAGCGTTTAAATTCGAGAGTGAAGAAGAATTTACCACGCTAAAATATGTCCAATGGCAGGTTGGAAAAACCGGGCAAGTTACTCCGGTGGCAATATTTGACCCGATTAAAATTGATGGGGTGATTATAACCAAAGCCACCCTGCACAACTTTGGTTTTATCCAGGAGCAAAATCTCAAACTAGGCAGCCGTATAGTGGTAGCCCGGGCTAATGATGTTATACCGAAGGTAGTCAAAGCAGTAAGTGAAGGAACTGCCGAAATAACACTACCCAAGAACTGCCCAATATGTGGAGCAGCAGTAAAACTTAACGGAGCCAACGCTTATTGTACTGGCACTGAATGTCCTGGTCAGCTAAAGGAAAAACTGATCCACTTCTGTTCCCGTGATGCCATGGATATAAAAGGGATGGGCGAAGAAACCGTCAAAACTCTTTTTAACCTGCGTTACATAAAGACTCCGGCAGACCTCTATACCCTGCACCAGAAAGCTGATCAAATCAAAATGCTGGATGGGTATGGTGATAAGAAGGTTCGGGCCATGCTGGATGGGATAGAAGAAAGCAAAAATCAGCCGTTTCAGAAAGTGTTATATGCGATCAATGTTCCTTATCTGGGTAGAACCAATGCAAAGACCCTGGTCAAAGAATTTAGAAATATTGATTCTTTGATGGCAGCTTCAGCAGAACGGCTCAAAGAAGTTGAAGGGATAGGCAATATTACCGCTGAAACAATAGCGGAGTTTTTTAAAGACGAAAACAATATTAAACTGATCAACGAGTTAAAAACTCATGGTCTGTGTTTCGCCAGCGAAGAACCGCAAGAATCATCCGAAGTAGCACTGAAAGACATGGTCTTTGTAATTTCCGGAACCTTATCTAAGCCGAGACAATTCTTCGAGGATGCCATAGTCGCAAATGGGGGTAAGGCAACCGGCAGCGTAAGTAAAAAGACCAATTATTTGATTCTGGGACCGGATAAAAGCGGCACGGCCAAACATAAACAGGCCGAAAAGCTAGGTATACCCATTATTAACGAGGAAACATTTTGGCAGCTGGTAGGTGGTAGAGTTGAATAAGCTACTTATCATCGATGGTTCCAGTATCTTGACCACCTGTTTCTTCGCTACAGTACCGAGGGAATATTACTATGGAAAAACGCCTGAAGAAAAACAGGCAGCGTTATCCAGGGTAATGAAAACCAGTAACGGTATCTGTGTTAACGGTGTATATACGGCCATGAAAAGCCTGACTAAGCTACTGAATAGCCAAAAGCCGAGTCATTTGGCAGTAGCATGGGACATAACCCGGGATACATTCCGTAGGAGGATATATCCCGAGTATAAAGGCAATCGAGCCGAAACCGTTCCGGAATTAAAATCACAATTCATATTGATGCAAGAACTGCTGGAAGAAGCTAATATTCAGCAATTCATGGATGCTAACCTCGAAGCTGACGATCTTATAGGTTCACTAGCAAAGCAATTCGAACAGCAGCTACCAACCTATATCTATACCAAAGACCAAGATTGCCTTCAGCTGGTGAGTGATTATACTCGACTCTGGCTGAACACCGGCAAAGCTGATGAGCTGAAAAAGGAATATAACGTCTCTGGGATCCCCGACAATTGTTTCGAGTTTACACCAATGTATGTGAAAGAAGTCTATGGTCTGGACCCGATCCAGATCATAGATAAGAAAGCGTTAGAAGGTGATACCAGCGACAATATCCCAGGAGTCAAAGGAGTAGGCGAGAAAGCCTGTATCCCTTTATTGCAGGAGTACGGAACCATTGAAATGATTTATGAAGCCTTGGAGGATGATGAAAAGTCATTCAAGGAAACCTGTAAAGCATTAGGTGTACGATCTCCTGTAAAAGCCCTAAAAGAAGGCAAGGAAAGCGCATTTATGAGCAAAAACCTTGCTACAATCAGATGTAAAAACCTTGAAGTCACCCTGGATGAGCTAACCCTTGTGGTGAACGAAATTGCTCTAAACAGGAAATACAAAGAATTTGAGTTTAAAAGCCTTGTTAAGCAAGTTCAAGAAGCATCAAAACTTATGGTTGCAGAGCAAGGATGTTTGTTTTGAAAATCCCGCCCTTCGGGGCGGGGAAGCTTAAGCGATATTAAGGAGGGCATTATATGAATAAGAAAAATGAAAATCAACAGAAGAATATTAATACTCTACTGAATCTAGTCCACAAAAATCCTGAATTAAGGATAGTCCCAATGGTTGCAACAGAATGCGTGGCAGATGATTGTTATGCTTGGTGGGTGACAAGTTGGGGGAAGGCAACAATTGAAGAAATATACCTTAATGACATAGAGGAAAAGGTTTACATCAAAAACGAAGATTATGACAGTTTGGTGGATGAGGAATATGATAAGTTTTTTGACACAGATACAGACGATGATAAGGCAATAAAACTAGCCCGAGAAAAAGTCGATGCCTACCCCTGGGAAAAAGTTATTGTTGTAAAAATCGAACCATAATTGCTACATAGTCTTCTGGTAAGATGTTGCTCTTTTGGGCTGAGAGTGAGGAGGTAGTACTGTGGAGAAAGAGATATTACAAGCAATATTAAACTTAGTTAATCAGGGTCATACAGTAAGATTCGAGGGTGATTGGGGTGAAAACTCGATAACCTTGTTTATCGATGATAAACATTCCCATTGTGGAGATTGTGATGGCGACTTCGGCTTGCTAGTAAAAGATATCCACAATCTCTTAGTTAATGGGCATGGTTTATCGTTTGTTTAGTTGCACATTCCAAAAAATCCCGCCCTTCGGGGCGGGGAAACTTAAGCGATATTAAGGAGTGATAATTATGAGTGATTTCACAGAGGCTATAGTTGAACTCGTGAAAAAGGATTTAGCAAGCGGATCGACACTAAAAGAAGCCGTGATAAACGCTGGTTTTCATCGGATAGACGGAACAAATACATATATTATGGGCTACGGGTTATATAGAGATAAAGCCTTAGTGACCGTAATCCCTGATTAACAAAGTCAAATACTCAACATGCCGCTCATTTCTGAGCGGTATTTTTATTGGAAAAATAAAAATTATATCTTGCGAACTACGCAAGGAAAGGAGTGATTTCAATATATGAGTAACCCAGCCAAGTGCATAGGGGAAGATCCTACTTTAAAAGTAGGCAATGTTAAGCGAAATAACGGAAAGCGAGGATGAAAAATGAAATTTGCTGATGAACATTTTAACAAGGTAAAAGCTGGGGATATTTTAATCTTTATCAGCGAGGACGATGACTTCACAAAGGGCGCAGAATATGTAGTCCAACAAGATGACGAGGGCTTATTTATCGTTGACGACGGTCAATACGAACAAATGTTTAACGAAGTTCTGGCTAGAGATTTTGCTTTAAAGAATGAGCGAGATATAGATATCGTGGAGAAGGCATTGGAATTGGCATGTAAATATATTTCAGAATATTCACCTGGGCTGATTTGTGAGCCTGTTAGAGATATGGCATATTTCATGCAAAAAGCTCGTTCTTTAATGTAAGAAATCCCGCCCTTCGGGGCGGGGAAATAATTAAAAATCTTGTGGACTCCCCGTTT
>CAZDXY010000191.1:0-4184 GCA_964509385.1 uncultured Rikenellaceae bacterium | reverse complement strand
ATTCTCCATTTCAAGGGTACAGCAGGCAAGTTGGACCTTTACCCATGTTCACGAAATGGGACACAATATGGGGGCTCATCATCACAAGCAGCAAAATGTGCAGCCTGGCCCAACGGTTTGGAACGACTGGCCAGCAAATACATGGTCGGCCGGCTGGCGATGGTTGGGTAGCGATGAGCAGATGTACTGCGATATAATGACCTACGAAAGTGGTGCCTACTTTAGCGATGGTATTACTGCTATCAGAACATCCTACTTTTCCAATCCAAACATATCCCATATGGGTGCACCAACAGGACATGCCGTTGATGGGGATAATGCACGAACCCTCAGGGAAATTAAGCATGTTATTGCTGCATATACAGCTGGAGGGAGTGTTGAACCACCGATTATTTCTGTAGAACCAGAAACCCTATACCAGGCATTGGGCTACAATAGCCAGGCGAGTCAAACCCTTAGTGTATCCAACGAAGTTGTTGATGGGGGTAATCTTAACGTTTCGTTGAGCATAATATACGAAGACAGTAAGAATTCAAAAATCCTAGCACCTGAACTAATTCATGGTGTTTCTGGTAATCAGAAGTCTTTGACAGATCAGCAAGTAAATCCCTTTAGCATTGATAATGGGAATGCGCTCAAATTTTTATCCTCTGCCAAGGGAGCATCTGTTTTATATGTAAATACTGTTGCCGAAGATGCTGTTTTTTCAATGGCTTTAGAGGATTTACCAAACGTTTCATATTTTGAAGAGGTTGATGCAACAACAGTCACCCCCAATGTTGATTACATGTTAAACTTTGATGTTGTTATAATAGCCTCAAATTCGGGTTTTTCGAACGCAACTTTATTAGGGGATAATCTTGCAGATTATGTTGATGCCGGGGGGACTATCTGTTTATTGCAAGGAAGCCTCTCCTCAGGTGGTGGATGGACAATAGGAGGAAGTATAGCTACATCCGAATACTCTCCTCTAACCATAACATCATTTGAAATAAGTGATGCAACTTGTACTAATTTTATTGAGCATTCTTTAACCATAGCATTGGAGACTATTTCAACAGGAATCTGGTCTTATGCCAGTGTTCAGGGTGCCGGAGTTTCACTGGGTAATTATAATACCGGGTATCCATTTGCAGCTTACAATTCAGAAAAACCCATTGTTGCTATCAATGTATTCCCTGCCGATGGTTACTGGAGTGGCGATCTGGTACAGATGATGCAGAATACCATTGACTGGCTTATGAGCCAAAAGGGATGGCTTAGCTTAAATAGTTATCAGGCGTCAATATCACAAGGAGGATCACAGGATTTTGAAGTTACTTTCAGTTCTAATGAATTAGATCAAGGTATCTACGAAGCCGTGATTAGAATAACCTCGAACGATCCGGAAACCCCCGAAATTGATATCCCAGTTACTCTTGAGGTCACATTTGAATCCTTCACTCTGACCCTTGAAGCAAACCCTGTTGATGGTGGAACGGTTGAAGGGGCAGGCGATTACTATGCAGGACAGCAGGTAAGTATTATCGCAACCAAAAATCCGGGATATATGTTCGTAAGCTGGACCGATGAGGAAGAGGTTGTACTGTTTACCCAAGCTTCAGCTACATTTACAATGCCTGCTGAAAACAAAACGTTGACAGCCAATTTCACCGATCAATTCCCTATTATATCTTTAGATCCAGAGTATTTCAATGAGATTTTATATGTTGGAGAAACTGGCGAAGGTAATCTTACCATTTATAATATAGGTGATTTTAACTTATCCTTTAATATTGAAGTAATTGACGCTAAAAAGAGTGAGTCAAAACGAGCTATAAGGCAAGGTAAAAAATCAGCCCAATTAGAGCAACAAAAAGGTGTCGAGTTACCAAGCCTACATCTGAATAACCCCAAAACATCAAAAGGCGGACCCGATGCTTTTGGTTACTCATGGTCAACCACAGCGATCAACTGGATAAATGCCAGCTCCGGCACATCGGTTTCGCTCTATGACGATGACTATATTACGGGGATTCCTTTGGGTTTCAACTTTACCTACTATGGGGAAACCTATTCGCAGATTAATATCATGTCCAATGGTTGGGTCAGCTTCTCAAATTCTGACAGCTGGTATCCTAGCTGTGTTCCGGATGGTTATGGGGGTTGCATAGTTCCCTTTGGAATAGATCTTTATCCTCCTGCTGGTGGTTACATCAAATACCTAACGGGAGGAAGTGCCCCTCAACGTTACTTCGTGGTTGAATTTAACAACATAAAACTTTACGGTTCCGAAATTTACCAAACATTCCAGGTTGTACTCTACGAATCGAATAATGCCATTCGATTCCAATATTTGACAGCACCTGTAGCGCCTTATTCCATTGGTATCGAGAATGCTTATGGTGATATTGGAATGGGCAACTGCGGGGATGGTGACCTATACATAAACCCAAACATTGTTGCCAATAATATGGCCATTGAGTTCACCCTGTACAATCCCGATTGGCTGAGTTTATCATCGTACTCAGGCACTGTGGCTCCTGGAGATCAGGCTGATCTTCAGGTATTCTTTGATGCCACGGAACTATCAACGGGAACCTATAACAAGATTATCAGGGTATCTTCCAACGATCCTGAAAATCCTGAGCTGGACATTCCTTTTACCCTCAACGTTGTATTAGAGTTGTTTACACTTTCCCTTGAGGCAAATCCTGCCGAAGGAGGATCCGTTGAAGGTTCGGGTAATTATTGGGAAGGGCATGAGGTGAATATAAATGCTATCCACAATCCCGGTTTTATGTTTGTTAGTTGGACCGATGATGAAGAGGTTGTGCTGTTTACACAGGCATCGGCAACATTCACAATGCCAGCAGAGGATGTTACGCTAACCGCTAATTTTACCGATCAGATACCCTTCATTGCTGTTTCCCCAAGTTCAATGGAAGAGGATTTGGAAACAGGCCAAACAGCTTCACAGACTCTAACAATTAGTAATGAAGCGTTAGGAAATCTTACCTGGGCATTAAGTTCAAATTTTATTGGCTCAAAAAGGAGCAGGAATCTTGGTAACTATGCCGATGAGAGCAGGATATCGAACAACCCATTACCTCAGAATGTCTTGGATAACCCTAACCTTTCAGCAAAAGATTTAGGAGATGTTCTGGGGATCTACTACAATTCCTCAACTTCTAATACAGGTATGGTTTGGGTAAATGGATTTCTTTACATGCTCAACTATGAGTATAGCCAGCTGCTTAAGTATGACATTGCAACAGAGTCAGTGGTAGAGACATACAGCGTAATTGGTTCGCCATACGGTATAACATGGGATGGAGAGTACCTGTGGATAGGAAACTCTTCGGGTAACGTATATGCCTACAACCTCAATGGTACAAGTGCAGGATATTCGTTTAGCACTCCTTTTTACGATTATGCCGCGCTTACCTGGGATGGAGAGTACTTTATAGCGAACAACGCATTTGGCTACAACCCAACTTTTTACCGATTGGATGAAACCGGAACAACTATCGAAACCTTCACATCAAGCCTTAACGATTACTGCTACCAAATTGTATACGTACCCCAGCATAGCATGGGGCAAATCTGGACAACAAGTTCTTCAAATGACAAAATAAGTCAACTTCATCTTCATGAAGGAGTGGCTACATTCGTTCAACAGATTGATAATCCATACCTCTATAATGAAACATATTCAATTACCCATAATGGGACTGATCTATGGTGGAGCTACTGGGGTGGACCATTATACCAGATTGATGATGGGATAATTGAGAGTAGCTGGTTATCCTACGATATAGAATCAGGAAGCATCCCTTCGGGTGAATCGCAGATGGTTGAGATAACATTTGATGCCACTGGCATGTTTGGCGGAACGTATGAGGCAGTTCTCAGCATTACCTCGAACGATCCTGAGAATCCTCTGGTTGAAGTACCTGTTACTCTTTATGTAACTGGAGTACCACTAATATCCATATCTCCCGAAACCCTCGACTTTGGATTGGCAAATTTGGGCGTTGAATTCACATTACCCCTTACCATTTCCAACCCTGGAACCGACATGCTTGAGGTAACCAATATCCAAACCACCGCAGATCAATTCTACGCCTCCCACACCGAGCTCTATATCAATCCATTGAGTTCGACCCAGCTATTTGTATATTTCTATTCCGAAGATCCAGGAC
>CAZDXY010000190.1:0-4189 GCA_964509385.1 uncultured Rikenellaceae bacterium | reverse complement strand
GGTCGCCGCCAACCCTCAGAGCCCCCAGCCTTGCATGGCTGGGGGCTCTCTGTTTTTTTGTGTTCTTTAAATAGTAGAAGTACGACTCCAAATCGCGCTTAAATTACTTTTTAATGAAAGACATCATTTCTCTACTGGTGAAGTAGTATAAATCACCTGTACCTTTTGTGAGAAAATATCAAATGACCAAAAAAAACACACAGGTTGACTTAATGTCAACCTGTGTGTTATGGTTTAAACAGTTGAATACTTTAATTACCTATCAACTACTATTTTTGTGGTTAACCATCTTCCATTGAAAGAAACTTTTAGGAGGTAAATGCCTGGAATGTAGCTGTCCATATTTATCTCTTTAACAAAGGTATTGATTTGATGGTTTCTGCTATGGAATAAACGCTGACCCTGATAAGAGTATAGTTCAATGGTGAACTCACCGGGTTTCTGAGGAATTACCTCAATAGTAAGTGTGCTTCGAACTGGGTTAGGATATACCTTGACCAGTGTTTCAGTTCCAGGAATTATATCAACCCAGTTTCCATCATGTAAATAAATGGTATCGGATGATGAACATCCATAACTATTGGTTACAGTTAACCAGTATTTTCCGGTTTCGTAAACTGTAATGGACGACTCTGTACTACCATTGCTCCAGAGGTAATCCACGTTATCTATTCCAGCAATGAGGACATAAGGAAATTCTACCTCAAGAGTATCAGGTCCCAAACTAAAAACGGGAGATGGAAGTATCACCATGTCATGGTTTGTTTGTTCGCTGGGTTGCTCGTTGAAGATAGTCCAAAAATTCATGGTGTAATTACCGGCAGAAATGTTAAGCCCCTGATTAAATGTATAGTTCATGAATTCTCCCACAACAAATGGCTGAGTAACTGTTATCGTTTCTGTAACCTGTGCAATTGTTCCAATCCTATATACAATTTGGAAAGGGGTGCTAGAAGTAACAGGACCTCCGCCCTGATTTGTCAGAATAACTTCAACAGGCAGATCAGGCTGATTACATTCTTCAATGGGTGTTACCACGCTGCTAATAATGATGTAAGGAGTATCGTCGTATATAATGAATACTTCATCGTATCCCTGGCAGCCATTATCATCTGTTACAGTAACATGGTATAGTCCAGTTTGGGTAACCGTAAAGGTTTGTCCAGTAGAGCCATCCTGCCATAGATAAGAAACATACCCAGCCCCGGCATCTAAAACTAAAGGCTCGTTTATGGTTTGATCGGGCCCTAGATCGACTATTGGATTGGCATATATTTCAATATCTGAGGCGAAGAGATCATTTGTATTGTCCTGATCAAGAGGATGATCGGTTTGAGCAGCAATAGTGTATTCACCGGGTTCGCTTAGATCAATGGTTGTTTCAAAAGTAAACTCAGTAACTTCGCCTGGATTAAGCCTTTGTGGCAAGGTGAAAACTTCTTGGGCAACTTCATCATCATTTACAAAAAGGGTTAACGGGATAGTATTCCCCAGATAAAGGGTATCGGTACCCAAGTTGGAAATTTCTACAACTACAAATTCACTTTGAGATAGCTGGCACGAGGTTTCAGGGGAAATAATGCCGGTAACGGCATAATCAGGGATTAGAATTGATACATGAACCTGATCAAATCCTTCGCAGCCATTATTATCGGTTACAGTAACACTATAATTTCCAGTTACGGTAACGGTAAAGGTTTGTAAAGTGGAGCCATCCTGCCATAAGTAACTGGCAAATCCAGGGCCAGCATCCAGTATAACCGGACCAGTATTTGAGACCTGATTGCCACCCAAGTCAACGGTAGGATTCACGTAGGTTTCAATGGATACCTCAGTAAGATCGTTGTCAACATTCTGATCGAGAGGATGATTGGTTTCTACACCCACCAAGTATATGCCGGTAGCACTCATATCAATTGTTTGGCTAAAAGTATACTGTATTGATTCGCCGGGTTCAACTTCCTGGGTAAGAATCAGCGTTTCGTTGGCAATCAACTGTTCATCCAGCCAAAGGGCAAGGGGTAACTCTTCATCAACTCTGAGCGTATCGGTGCCAAGATTAGTAATATTAGCTATTACAGATTCGGCAATACCATGAGCACAACTCGATACTGGTGAGAGAATACCGGTAATGCCATAATCCGGGATTAAAATTGTAATGAAAATTTCATCATACCCAATACATCCATAGCTATTGGTTACAGTAACGCTGTAAAGACCAGTCTCGGTAACCAAAAAAGTTTGTTCAGTGGATTCATCCTGCCAGAGATAGCTGGCATATCCTTCACCTGCATCCAGCATGTATGGTTGGTTAGAGTAAAATCCTTCGGGCAAGTCAAACGAGAAATCAACATCGGGATATGCATTGACCTGAAAAGTAACAGAGTTGTTTTCTGTAACCATATCGTTTTCTACATCAACCCAAATGGTAATTTCATGAATCTTTCTCTCCGATAGATTTACAGTTTCGGAGAATGTAATGGTAAGTTCCTCATCGGGAGCAAAGTCATCATCAAGGTAGATGATTTCGGAGTGATTCTGCAAATCATGCGAGAATCCAATGTCAATTGGTGTTCCAGATGGAAACGTATAGGTCCCAAAGTTTTTGAAAACGAATTCTACCGTTTCACTACTTGAAAGGTCGCAGGCGGATAGAGGTTGATACATTTCAGTTACACCTATATCATCAATAAAGAATGTTAATGTAACCTCAGCATAACCCTGGCATCCTGAGAAGTCGGTTACAGTGACAGAATATGTGCCATCAACGGTTGCAGTATAGGTTCTGTTAGTGCTTTCATCTTGCCATAGGTAATACTCGTAGTATCCAGGGTCAAGAATTTCTTCCCATGCATGTACGTCACGATCGGGACCAAGGGTAATACTCGGGTAACCCAGGGCATAAACTGTTTTGTTAAGAGTGTTATTGGTGTAGTAAACCTCTTCCACTCCAACGCTTATGTTAATTTGAACAGTTGCATTTTCAAGTCCAGACAAATCGATGGTTTGATTTAGAGTAAAAGTTCTAGAGGTTTTAGA
This sequence comes from uncultured Rikenellaceae bacterium, assembly GCA_964509385.1. GTDB lineage: Bacteria > Bacteroidota > Bacteroidia > Bacteroidales > Tenuifilaceae > MWFE01. The sequence continues at coordinate 1,150 of CAZDXY010000190.1, read as the reverse complement.
TGCGAAGTTTGTACTTAGAATAAGAGATTCAGATGCGATCAAAGAACCATTAAGGATAAGATCAACATCTATTGTGCTGCCAATGGGAAATGTAGAGTTACCGTTATTAAAAAGGGTAAAGGTTACGGATGTTTCATCGCTAAGTTCGCAATCATTGCTTGGTGAAATAATTTCAGAAATGGCAATATCATTTGTTATCACCAACAGATTTGCATCATCCGTGCACCCATAAGAGTTGTTAACAATAACCGTGTAATCATTATAAAGCGGTGGTCCATAAATAAAGTAAATTGGATCCTGTGATAAATCTTGCCATAAATAATCGGTTACATCTTCTGAATAATTAGGTGCAATTTCATAATAATCCATGTCTTCAAATATCATATATAGCACCGAAGGGGTTATTGTTACGCTTGGTGATGGATCAACAGTTACCAAACGATCCATTGAATTGTTTTCGGGAATTGGATCATTGGCAATGTTGATGCTAAAACTTATGTAATTATCGCCAATGGGAATAAGTTCCATCTCAGGGAACTGGTATGCTAGTTCCTGATTGGGCTCAAAGAGGCTAGTTAGGGTTATTGTAGCTGTTTGCTCGTTTGTTGGAGTTACAACAGACGCTTCAATTTCGGTATTAACAGGATATGTATCCCGCCCCTTGTTTTTGATTACAATTGAAAGGGGTGTTAGATCATCTGAGTAACAAACAATTTCACTGGGGCTTTCGATGGCCTCGATGGACAAGTCGCTGGCATTCACATATATTGAATCAGCATCTGTGCCACAACCATGAAAGGCAGATACGTTAACCCTGTATAATGATGAAATAAGGTTATTTGCCAATGAACTTAGGTTAAGGGTTTGTCCACTGCCTAGATCTGACCATGTGGTTTGGCCGGGGAGTTGTCGTTCCCATTGGTAGGTCTCAAAACCATCTGACGCCCTGAACACCAGTGAGTCGGCACCCGTAGTTATTACTGTATCCATAGAAATGAACTGGGAGGGCAATTTCCTAACAGTAGCAACTACGCTTGGCAACCCCCAGGTGGAAATTTGTACATTGTAGGCGTCGTTAGATCTATCTAAATCCAGCGAGAAATTTGTGAAAATTGAGATAGCATATTCCTTGGCCTGGCTAAGATCGATG
>CAZDXY010000189.1:0-4235 GCA_964509385.1 uncultured Rikenellaceae bacterium | reverse complement strand
TGCCCCAAGCGATTCGCTATTGGTAATTATCTGCGCCCTAATGGTAGGTTCTTCTATTCTATCTATCACCGTAGGTGAAGGCAATCCACTAGGATTATGTATTTCTATCACCTCTCCTTTGTTGGTATAAACATTGTAAGAAACGTTAGGCACCGTGGTAATTACATCCATATCGAATTCGCGGTATAAACGCTCCTGCACTATCTCCATATGGAGCAGTCCAAGGAAACCGCAACGAAATCCAAAACCAAGAGCAAGGGAACTCTCGGGTTCGTATGTTAGAGAGGCATCGTTCAACCTTAACTTATCCAACGAAGCACGGAGATCCTCATAATCATCTGCTTCTACGGGGTACAACCCTGCAAAAACCATGGGTTTTACATCTTCAAATCCAGCTATACCTTTGTCGCAGGGACGGCTAACATGGGTTATGGTGTCACCAACTTTTACCTCAGATGAGTCCTTGATCCCTGAAATAATATATCCTACATCCCCTGCAATGATCTGATCTTTGGGTATCATTTTAAGGCGCAGAATACCCACTTCATCGGCATCATACTGATGATTGGTGTTGAAAAATTTTACCCTATCGCCCTTTCGAATCGTTCCGTTGAAAACCTTAAAATATGCTATAATCCCTCTAAAGGAATTGAATACCGAATCGAAAATGAGTGCTTGCAAAGGGGCATCCGCATCTCCTTTTGGGGGGGGGACCCTATTGATAATTGCCTCAAGAATCTCATCGACTCCTGCTCCAGTCTTGGCACTTGCTGCAATAATATCCTCACGATCACAGCCAATTAGGTCAACTATTTGATCCTTGACGTCGTCCACTTTGGCTGCATCCATATCAATTTTATTCACAACAGGAATAATCTCCAGATCGTGCCCAATGGCAAGGTAAAGATTCGAGATGGTTTGTGCCTGAATGCCCTGGCTTGCATCCACCACAAGCAAAGCTCCCTCGCAGGAGGCAATGGCACGGGATACCTCGTACGAAAAATCGACATGTCCCGGAGTGTCTATCAGGTTTAATGTATACTTAGTGCCATTATGCTCATGGTCCATCTGGATGGCATGACTCTTTATGGTGATACCCTTTTCGCGCTCCAAGTCCATGCTGTCCAGCACCTGTTCCTGCTTCTCTTTATCGGTAAGGGTATGGGTAAACTCCAGCAGCCTATCGGCCAGAGTACTTTTCCCGTGGTCGATGTGGGCTATAATGCAGAAGTTTCTTATGTGTTTCATGTTAATTTCTATTTTGTTCAGATGAATTCTAAAAAAAGGAAGTTTTGATGCTGAAGTTGCCTTCTATTACAGTTGGTCAAAGTTTAATATCTCTCGATATGCTTCTGAACTAAATGTTACCCATTTCCTTGAAAGAAAATAAACCCATTAACCTATTTGAAAAAACTAATACTCTCTATAGTTTTCTCTTCACCTCAACCTCTTGATAGGATTCAATAAGATCCCCAACCTTAATATCGTTGAAGTTGTTAATGTTCAAACCGCATTCAAACCCATTCAGCACCTCCTTTGTATCATCCTTAAATCGTTTAAGCGAACCCAAATCGCCTGTGTAAACAACTATACCATCGCGAATTAAACGGCACTTGGCATTGCGAAGTATTTTACCCTCACGAACGATACATCCGGCAACTGTCCCAACCTTTGTGATTTTAAATACGTTCAGGACTTCTGCTGTTCCAAGGATTTCCTCTTTGATCTCAGGAGATAGCATACCCTCCATGGCAGACTTAAGCTCATTGATAGCATCGTAAATAATAGAGTAAAGACGGATGTCAATCTGCTCTTTCTCTGCAAGTTTACGGGCACCAACCGATGGTCTAACCTGAAAACCTAGAACCAAAGCATTCGATGCTGCGGCTAATAGAATATCGGATTCTGAAATTTGGCCTACAGCCTTGTGTATTACGTTAACCTGAATCTGTTCTGTGGAGAGCTTTATCAATGCATCTGATAGGGCTTCGATGGATCCGTCTACGTCACCCTTTAAAACTATGTTGAGCTCCTGGAATCCTCCAATGGCGATACGGCGTCCAATCTCATCGAGTGTTATATGCTTTTGTGCCCTTAGCCCCTGCATACGCTGGAGCTGTTCGCGTTTATTGGCAATTTCTTTCGCTTCACGATCGGAATCCATGATATTGAAGTAATCACCTGCAAGAGGTGCGCCGTTAAGCCCAACCACCTGAACAGGAGTAGAGGGACCAACTTCCGAAATCCGTTTACCCCTCTCGTTGAACATGGCTTTAACGTGGCCAAAGTGTGTTCCAGCAATCATAATATCACCTTGACTTAACGTACCTGCTTGTACCAGTACGGTTGCAGTATAGCCTCTACCTTTGTCAAGCGATGACTCAATGATTGTACCTATTGCTTTTCGGTTGGGATTGGCCTTTAAATCCAGGAGTTCAGCTTCGAGGAGTACTTTTTCCAATAGTTTATCCACGTTAAGGCCTTGCTTAGCTGAAATATCCTGACTTTGGTACTTGCCACCCCAATCTTCAACCATATAATTCATGTTTGCCAATGCCTCCTTTATCTTTTCGGGGTTAGCATTTGGCTTATCAATTTTATTGATGGCAAAAACAATGGGAACCCCCGCTGCGCTGGCATGATTAATTGCCTCAACGGTTTGGGGCATCACATTATCATCGGCAGCAACTACAATAATAGCAACATCTGTTATTTTTGCCCCGCGAGCACGCATTGCAGTAAAAGCCTCGTGTCCTGGAGTATCGAGGAATGTGATCTGTCTTCCATCATCAAGCACTACGCTATATGCGCCTATATGCTGAGTAATTCCTCCTGCTTCTCCTGCTATGACATTGGCTCTTCTAATAAAATCGAGAAGTGATGTTTTTCCATGATCAACATGTCCCATTACTGTAACAATGGGTGAACGTGGCAATAAATCTTCGGGCTTGTCCTCCTCAACACCTATCGATTCCTGAAGTTCAACACTTACAAATTCTACCTTATAGTCAAACTCGTCAGCCACATAAGCCATGGTTTCGGCATCTAGTCTTTGGTTTATCGATACCATTAGCCCAAGGTTCATACAAACTTCAATAACCTGAGTTGGAGATACGTTCATCATGTTTGCCAACTCACTTACCGATACAAACTCAGTAACCTTAAGAATTCTCTTGTCCTGTTCAAGGCGTTCCTGCTCTTCCTGCTGACGAGCACTTATCATTTCGCGTTTTTCTCGACGATACTTAGAACCTTTAGATTTGGCAGTTTTTGTTGTTAAACGGGCTAGCGTTTCCTTAATTTGCTTTTGTACATCTTCCTCATTAACTTCCTGTCTTAACTGCTTCTTCTTACGCTTCTTAATACTTTGTCCGCTGCCGGTCTGTTCTTGTTTACCCTGAGAAACTCCCTTCTTGACCTCACCTTGAATGGCTACCTTTTGAGTATCCTTTCGTATTCTTTTGCGACGTTTTTTCTTTGATTTACCATTCTCGGCTGAGGTAGCATCAGGCCTTTTCTTGAATTCCATTCCAGCCAGATCAATCTTACCAACAACAGTTGGTCCCGTAAGTTTCTCTACATCCGAACGAAAAACTTCTTCAGGAATAGTTTTATGAACCTCTATGTCAATAACCTTCTCTTCATCCTGTGTAGGTTTCTCAATTAATTCAGGTTTAATTGATCTATCCTCTAAAATGTTCTGGTTAAGATCAGTTGCATCTTTGCTTTCTGAAGATTTTCCTTTATCTAGGTCTACCTTTCCAACTACTTTGGGTTGATCAAGTTTTTTTGCTTTTAATTCCAGATGCTCTGCTTCTCCCTTTTTTTCTTTTTCTAAGGTTTGCTTTTCCTCTTTTTCCTTTCCTTCAGGCTCTTTCTCCTTCAACTCTTCTTCTTTGGGTGCTTTTTTCTTTGAAATTGATTCTAAATCAATTCTACCTTTAAGTTTAACCCCAATGGTAGGTTTCTCAACGTCAAAGGTTTCTCTATCTGAAGTTACATTTTTTACAATTACTTCATCTTGTAAATCAGAAAGATCAGAATCAGCATCATCATGTGTTTCCTTGCCCAAATCGTCAATCGATATAGATTCTCTTTTATCACGAAGGTTGATAAGGCTAACCCTCTGCGACTCTCTTTTTAGGTGCATCTCTTCCCCAAATTCTTTGGCAAGTAACCCATACAGGCCTGCATCTACCTTTGTATTTGGATCGCTGGCGATTTTGTGCCCCTTT
>CAZDXY010000188.1:0-4386 GCA_964509385.1 uncultured Rikenellaceae bacterium | reverse complement strand
GTGCTTTTCCTTGCGCGCACCCTGGGAGCAATGTACATTATCAACAACGTTGATAATGCAGCAATTCGTGAGAGAGGGCGTAGGCAAATAGCCATAAATTCGGTTCTTTTTCTGGTGTTCTTCCTTTTCTTTGTGGGCAGGATACTAACCATTGATGGATACGCTTACGATCCAGCAACCAAAGAGGTTTTTCTTGAACCGTACAAGTACTTTAACAACTACCTCCAAATGCCTGTGGCATTAATCCTTTTCCTTGTAGGTGTAGTTCTTGTTCTCTACGGAATAGGGATAAGCTGGCTTAACAAGAGCGTTCGGGGTATATGGTTTAGCGGACCCGGAACTTTTGCCACCGTACTATCGCTGTTTTGGATACTTGGATACAACCATACCAGCTTTTATCCTTCGTCATTCGATTTGCAGAGTTCGCTTACCATTGAGAACGCATCATCGAGTCATTACACGCTAACAGCAATGAGCTACATATCGTTGCTTGTGCCCGTTGTACTTGCATACATATTCTTTACCTGGAAATCCATTGATAAGAATAAGATAAACCCCGAGGATGTTAAGGAGGATAGTGGGCATCATGTGTATTAAGGGATTGCCCCGACCCGACTCCGATGTTTCGGAACTCGGGGTTGGGGCTCAGGGCGACAAATGATTGGATGAAAACTAAAGAATTATAAAAAAACCAACAATATGAAACACTTACCTTCAATACTGTGGCTTATCAGTTGGCCTTTACTTATATACATTACCTATAAAGGGAGCCAATATTTTATCAAATTGTTCGAAAAGAATTCTGCGAATAGGGAAAAGGCAGAGGGAGACGAATAGCTCATTTAACTGCTATCGGTAGATATAAAAGAAACCTTTAGCGGGGTTGTATTTACCATCCAGATCTTCAAGGATATAGTAGTAAATTCCCTCGGGAAGATCTTTGCCATAGTAATTTTTACCATCCCATTTCACCACGTTGGCCTCGTGCTGGTAAACCAGCTGACCCGAACGGGTAAATACTTTGAATGATAGCCGGCTGGTTCCACTGGCAACAACCTCGAAGTAGTCGTTTATACTGTCGCCATTGGGTGTAATGACATTGGGAAGGTTTTCAAAATCAATTTTATCTGATCCAAAAATGGGCAAGAGATTTATAATTTCGGTGTACTCCTTCTTATTGGCTGGGCTATTGACATTATGGATTTCAAGGGTTATTGCATAGCTGCCTCCATTGCTAAAGGTATGGTAAACATTAGGATAATCAAGTAGAGTAATATCGCTAAAGGAGTAGTTACTGGGTTGAAATCCGCTAAATGTCCACTCAAAACGCATATTTCCCAAAAAATCGGGATGGTTTTCTTCGACCATAAAGACGCTGCGAAAAACCCTTTTAAGCGAAGCTAATTCTCCCAATTCAGAGTCGGGTAAAACGACAAAGTAAGCAGGATTGACTTCAATTTCAACTTCTTGCGAAATGTTTTCAGAATTGCTAGTATAACTATGGGTAACCGTAAAAAGGGTTGCGCTGCTTATATTGTACTCAAAAGTTGGGTTTGCTTCGGTTGATGTTGCTCCTCCCTGTCCAAAATCCCATGAAATGTTTGTTGCTTCAACAGGAGCATTGGTTGAAAATAATACTACTGATTTAATCTGTGGATTATCTGTTTCGAGAAATTTGTAGGTAAAAATTTGCTCGCTTTGACCAACCGCAAGCCTAACAGTGAATGCTAGAAAAATAAAGAGGGAAACAAAATATTTATACATGGTTATATTCTTTCAACATGTAAATATAGTAATTGCATTATAAACTCGCCTAAATTTTCTGCGTTAATTTCTGCACCACCCTGAAATTATTCAAAAACTCTTTGGCAAATACTCTCAACACGGTATATCCCGGAATGGCAAGCAACATACCCAAAATGCCGCCTAAACTTCCGGCAATAAGTAGCACGATGAATATCTCCAACGGGTGAGCATGAACACTATTTGAGAATATAAGTGGTTGAAAAACAAAGTTGTCAACAAGTTGAACGGCGATAAAAACAATCCCCATGTAAATAATTAAGGGAACAAGTTCAGAGGAGAAACCCAAATGCAGATTTGTGGCAATTCCAATGATTATTCCTAAAATTGATCCGACTATTGGGCCAACGTATGGAATAACATTAAGAATTCCCCTGAAAAGCCCTATTACCAATGCTGTTTGAAAGGAAATACCAACGAGCATAAGTCCTAGTGTATCGAGGATCATAATTCCAGTACTCTGAAAGACTATACCTATGAAATACCTGCGTAGAAGTTTGTTGATGCTTGTTAAAGCATGCTTTATATTCCTTTCAAATTTTTCCGGGAAAAGTATTGTTACACCCTCGAAAAACAGACCCTCATCCTTCATAAAGAAGAAGGTGATAAAAGATATGGAGAAGGCTGCAATTACAATGTTGCCAAGCAGATTGGCTGTGGAGCTGAAGATTTGTGTTACAATCTCGACATTAACCACAGTGCTTACCTTTTCGATTAAAAAATCCTGAAGAGAAAAACCTTGCACCGAAGCAGGCAGATAGTTCTGTATGAATGTATCGATATTATTTATTGGCTCCCTAAAGTTTTCGATCATACTGGGTACGTTAACCGTGCTAAGTTCATTGATTTGGCTCACAACCAGAGGGATCATAATCCTGAAGAAAAGCAGGAACAGTAACCATAGGCTAATAAGGGCAATTGCTGCCCCAAGAGCTTTTGGCAGATGCCATCCTTTTATCCTAATTCTAACAATAAGATCAACAATGGGTTTTCCCATCAGCGAGAGCACGGCCGATATGAGTATGTATGCAACAATGCTGCTGAAGTACCAAAGGAGGAATAGCACAATGGCCAATCCGGTTCCTAATATGATGTAACGGGCAAGCTTATTCATACAGTAAATTCTAAGAGTACAATCTTTTATGTCAGGGGAAGCATTTTGATATATTGCTCCATAACATACATCAAACCTACATCTATTTTATGATTTTTCAAAATAGCTGTAAATGTGATTTTCGGAAAGGAAACGATTGATGATAGGAGAAACTGTTAAAAACTCTCCAACCACAAAACTAATTTGCAGTTTAATAATACAAGAACTATTATAATTGGATTCGAAAATCATTTGTTTTTTTACTAGTAATAAGTTAGCTTTGCATCATCTTAATTACTATGATTTTTACATCTTTTCATTATTGATATTTTTGATTTTTTTTGATTTACCTCTCAGCATTAATTTACTTGTAAACTCAATAACATATTATGGATTACAACACCCAGCGAAAGCATCTTTCACTTCCTGAATATGGTAGAAATATTCAGCAAATGGTCAACCATCTTCTCGGGGTAGAGGATCGTGATGAGCGGAACAAAATGGCTAAGGCAATTATTGCCGTGATGGGCAATATGAATCCTCATCTACGCGATATCAACGACTTTAAGCATAAGCTTTGGGATCACCTGCATATCATGTCCGACTTTCAATTGGATATCGACTCACCCTATCCCAAACCAGACATCAATTCCATCTTCGAAAAACCAAAAATTGTACCTTACCCAACCAAACCCATCAGGTATAAGCATTACGGGCGTTCCATTGAGATGATGATTGCTAAAGCCATTGAAATGGAGGAGGGGCCTCAGAAGGAAGCCTTGACGCAGCTTATTGCCAACCACATGAAAAAATCTTTCCTTACATGGAATAAGGATTCTGTTTCCGATGAGGATATCATTCGTGATATGACTGAGCTCAGCAATGGGCAGTTAACCCTTGCACCTGATTTTAAGCTGAACGAAGTTAAAGAAACAATAACCCATAAGAGCAAGAAGAAATTTTCACCCCGAAAAAATAAATAGAACTCTCATATCATGGCAACCTTTGAGATAACAGGAGGTAAAACCCTTAAAGGCGAAATCACCCCTCAGGGTGCAAAAAACGAGGCCCTTCAGATAATCTGTGCGGTTCTTCTCACCCCCGACAAGGTTACCATCCGGAATATCCCCGATATCCGTGATGTAAACAAGCTGATTGAATTGCTCGAATGCATGGGTGTTGAGGTTCAGCGCGAATCCTCGTCTGCTTGTTCATTTAAGGCAAGTAATGTAGATTTAAAGTATCTTACAACCGACGATTTTAAGGCTAAAGCGGCTGCCCTAAGGGGTTCTATTATGATAGTAGGCCCTCTTTTAGCTCGTTTTGGTATAGGTTATATCCCCCAGCCCGGTGGCGATAAAATTGGACGCCGCAGACTCGATACTCATTTCGTTGGATTCCAAACTCTTGGTGCAAAATTTAAGTACGATTCCAAGCAAAATTTCTTTGAGGTTAGGGGCGAAAAGATGAAGGGTGCCTATATGCTTCTC
>CAZDXY010000187.1:0-4427 GCA_964509385.1 uncultured Rikenellaceae bacterium | reverse complement strand
TGCTGACGGCACAAGTTAATTTTATATTAAATCAGGCTTTAAATAAAGCTCAATTTGCGCGGCAGGACTGCGAGGTGCGGGCAGGGGGTACTAAACCGTGTGTAGTCCGTCAGCGAGTGTGGCAGGGATTGCAGCAATAATAGCAGCCATCGATGTTTGTATAGTGTTTCCGCGCTTCTTCGATGGCCTTCCAGCAGTTTGTAAATTCACCGAGGATGATCACATTATCCGGGAAGAAACTACGGATATCTACCCAGAGCTCCGACGGATCAATATCGTTATCCAGCGCTTTTAATTTAAGTAATATGGCTTGTTTCCGATCTAAATCTGAGGAGATACCAAAAAGTTGCTGAAGCAAAACGCAAGTTTCAAACTCGGTAAGCCCCGACGAATTAATAATTTGATCATAGAGCTTTTCAACAACTGCCTCAAGGGGGCGCTCATCTAGAAATTCGATTCCAGAAACGATAGCATGATACATTCCATATTCGCCAATTTTCCACTGTCCTGCTATCTTCCAAACCAAATCTATATTTTGTCGTTGCGTAATAACCGCTTTGCTAAAAATTTCGAAGAGTTTTTCTTTTTTATATTCATCTTGAATCAATTCAAGATAATCCAATAATTGCTCTAAAGAATCTCTTGTCGCCAGAAAGTTCAGTACTTCGAATAAACTGTCATCACGTTTCACACTATCACTTTTATGTGAGGAAATTAACAACGCTTGCGCAGGTGACATAAAATTGTTATTCAGGCAGGTAACTATCAATTCATCTGGCAGAGAGTCAACAACATCTACAAAATATGTTCCCAGCCACGTGGAGTATAATGCTTCTGACAAATAGTCGGTTTGTATTTTGGAACTCTGCTCCCATAAGGATTGAGAGAGATTCCACAGCTTTTCAATTCTAGGCACTAAACGGTGTTCCATTGCCACTCCAAATTCGCGCATTCAAGGAAAATGAATTATCAAGTTAAAAGATTTCTTATCAGTCAATATCACTAAGTAAATCTTTTATTCGTAGGCTGATATTCTGATTAGCTGTAGAGCCTCCCAATTCCCTGAATAAGGGTTTCATAGTTACTAAATCACCAAGAAATTCATCCAGAGGCCTTTCTGAAAGAGTATGTAACAGACTAAGTAATATCTCGTGATATTTCTGAGTTGTAAATTTAAAATCTTGTTCAAAAAGGTATTTTAAAAGGTCACGGCGAGCGTCACTAAACTTTACATCCGCTGCCACGCGAAAAATACCGGAATAATAAATTCGTGGAAGATCATCAATACTTTCAAGAATTGATTGTCGAAGAATGTAGAGCGGACCATCGGGTCCCATACTAATCGCTTCTTCGTTGCCCGCTGACTGAAAAGCTTCATTGTAGAGATTGTGTAGCATCAATGCTGAATAATCCAGATAACCAATATCATTAGTTTCCAACTCTTTGTGTACTATTTTAGCGTTTTCATGTTGCCAAAGTTCAAAATACTTTCTAGAGAGTTTACGTAAAGAATATTCCTGAAATTGGAATCGATCACTCATAAACATAAAATTGAACTCTTGCTCATTCTCGGGGGATCTGTTTTCTATCCCCAATATTTCTTCTTCCACTTCATCTTTATCAGACAAATTTATGTAGAATTCGGGAATTATTAGGCTTTGTACAGTTTTCTGATTGAGATATTCATAAGTAATCGCTTTGAAAAAATCACCGAAAAAACAACTTCTTGAATCATAAGGTAAATAGGCATAAAAACCAGCCACTTGACGGATAAACTTTTTTGGAAGTTCTGAGAATAAATTTTCAAAAACCCTCAAACGTAGAAAGGGTTGATATTCATTCAATATCCTATGAAATATTCCCCACTTCCCAAGAGGAAGGCTTTTCCCTAACACAGTTAACACACTCTTGGGATACCTATCCAGGCATTCAGGATCGTTGTCATATTCAGAAATTGCACTTGGCAAAAATGATTCTAAATAATAATTAAGCCAATCATCTGCCCATTGAGATTCACTAGCTAAACGGGAGAGAATGACAATTTTGGCCATCCGAATCCCTTCTCGATTTTTAGCTTTCATTTCTTCAACAACCTCAAGACAATGAAATAATACTTCCCTTTGAGTAATATAAGGAATTAAGTTTGACAATATACTCGCTCTTGGGTATTTCCTCCCCCAGGTTTCATATTCAGCAATTTCTTCGATGCGCCCCAATGCTCCTTCTAAATCATTTGATTGTATCATTCGTACCAGACTAGGGTCTTGATAGCTCTCCTCCTGATAATTTTCTTTCTTCCTAACCTCTGATTCGCGAAGTTGTTCTTCCTCGAACTGTTTTAAGAAATTCATTATTTGTGTATTGGCTAATTGTCTGCAGCGAGTTTGAAAAGCAGAGAAAAGTTCGCGCCATCTTTGATCAGACAAACACGCTAATGGTATGAGTCTATGTTCTATTCCAGGAATTTCAGTTAATGAATCCAGAGTTCTCATTATGTTTTCGATTAACTCATCTTGCTGTTGATCACTCAAATAGGACGCTACCGAGAGGCTTAATCGAATGTTACCTATGGTAATAATCTGATCTACAAATTTATTTTGATATGATTTTGGTAAATGAGGCAAACAATGTAACCCGTACCTTGTCCATATCAAAAGGTCTGAGTCGTGGTCAAGATCACCCCCAATGTCATCTTTTTGTCTTTGCAAGGAATCAAGAATTTCGAATCCTTGATCCTGCCTCTTATTCAGAATCAACCGATACGCAATCTCTCCTTTGAAAAAAACACCCAAATTTGTGTTTGATAAGATCTCTTCTATTACATCTGTATCTGCTAAATCTCGCCTCCCCAGAAGAACTATGGCCTTGGTGTCTTCATTGAAAAGACTATCCAATTCTGTGATTCCCATATAACGTAAAGCGGTACAAACAGATATTGGTTCAAAAACAGAGAGATCATTAAAGTTAATCGAATTTATCATATCAATAATTGGAGGAAGAAATCTATTCTGTTTCAATTTACCTAATAAAGACAGATAAATTGCTAACCGTAGAGGTAAATGCAACCAATTATCTCCCATACTACTTTTGTTAGACATATCCTCTTGGTCTCTGTGCCAAAATGCGTTTGCTTTTATTAGTAGAGATTGCAGTCCAACATCAATTTCAAAATCCACCTTCTCTTTTTGTGTTTCAGATAGAAATTCGTGTAACTCTACATACTTTTCCCAGCGACTAAATTTTGAAAAATTTTCTGCTAATACAAGGGCTGCGTCTAATGCCTTTTCTTTAACATCGGCGTTTTCTGAACACAAATAAAGCCTTAGTGCGAAATCAAACCCTACCACTGGTTCAGTCAGATTTACGAACATGCGGATCAGATCAGTTTGGTTCTCTTCGGTTATAAGAGATAAATTTTTCTCGATAGTTTTTCTAATTTCGTTGACTGTACTTAAATTGGGAAGTTTTCTCAAGAAAAAATTATTATTGATAAAACTTAATTCGTCGGACCCAAAGAAGATATTTAATGAAGATATGATATCGTTTTCTTTCATTTCGACAAGAGAAGCCAACCACCTATCTCCTGTCCAGCTGCCATTTTGTAAATACGCCATATACAAGAATGGCAATAAACCATTGGTCTCTGTCACGAATCGCGATTTTTTTATTGCCTTACAAACTTGCCCAGGAATATCAGGCGGATTATTTTTCCCTTTGCTATCCTGTTTCACCTGCTCTTCATAAGTCGGCCAATCGCCAACAATTTCATCTTGTGTTTTCTGAACACTGTTTACAGCATTGGAATCCGCAGCATCATTCAAAATAGTTTGTTTCCTAGATAAAAATTTATTATCATCGTTCTTTACAGGTACAAAGAAAACAATTCCACCAAAGCGTTGAACTACATAAGATTGTTGACATTTTTCACAAGTAAATTGGTCAGTAAACGGATTAAATTTTTGTTTTTGCCCACATTTTATGCAATAGATTTGTTTTATTTTAATGCTTTCCATGACAGTAACCTTTCCCTCATGTTAATAATCTTTATTATTATTATATGTCTTTTATACTCCTCTGAACCAAGACACATTTAGTTATCATTCTTTTTTATCGAATAATCCAGGAACTTTTTAAAAATTCCGACAAACGTAAAATTATTCTTTACAGTTTATATACACAATAAAAGGGTGGGGAAAATATCCCTTTTCCTTAGAATGGTCATTGTATATCCGTCAGAAACGCTTTTGCGTTTCTGGATCTTATACTCCGTATGTACTCGGTTCTCCGATAGGTTGCCAGGACAGCTCAACTATTTCTTGAATTGTAGTAATTCAGACTTAATCTGACACATGGCCTCTAGACAGGATCTGTTAGGAAAAATTGGCTGTCGTTTTCTGCGCTTACCTCCAGTGAATAAAGCTGGTCCA
>CAZDXY010000186.1:0-4469 GCA_964509385.1 uncultured Rikenellaceae bacterium | reverse complement strand
TATTCTGCCAGTGGATACTGTTATTGCCGATGCTTTTAGCAATGATGCCAACACGAAGGTGGTTGGTGTAAAAAATATTCCCGATGGGTGGTTAGGATTAGATATTGCTGATGACTCAGTAATTGAATTTTCCAAGGTAATTGAGCAGTCTAAAACAATACTTTGGAATGGACCCATGGGCGTTTTTGAAATGCCCAAATTTGCCGAGGGGACAAAAAAAGTAGCCATATCCATAGCCAATGCTACGGGAAAAGGAGCATTTTCGTTGGTAGGTGGTGGTGACTCTGTGGCTGCAATCAACTCCTTGGGCTTTGCCCAAAAGGTAAGCTATGTGTCTACCGGAGGTGGAGCTTTGCTTGAGTACCTCGAGAATGGTGAATTACCAGGGATAAAAGCAGTTAGAGAATAGAATTTTACTATATTTTTTTTCGGCGAAGGTGATTCTTTATGCCTTCGCCGATTTTCGTTGATAATTCCAGTGTATACTTAAATAGCAATGATAAACCCATTGGAACAACAGATTTTTAAAACTACTCCAAGCAATTTTCAGGAAATTGCTCTTGAAGTATTTCGTTATCAGGCTGAAAAAAACAGGGTATATGCAGATTATCTAAATCTACTAAAAATTGTTCCCCAGAGTGTAACTACAATTACAGGTATTCCTTTTCTTCCAATCTCTTTTTTTAAGACGCATAGAGTAATTGTTGATGGCAAAAAAGCTGAATCTACATTCATAAGTAGCGGAACAACAGGATCCGAAACCAGTAAACATAATGTGGTGTCGTTGGCACTATACGAAAGTAGCTTTTTAAGTACTTTCAAAAAATTTTACGGTTCTCCATCAGATTATTGTATTTTGGCACTTCTGCCATCATACTTCGAGCGCGAAAGCTCATCGTTGATTTACATGGTCAACAAGCTTATTGAGGAAAGCAAGCATCCGCAAAGCGGTTTTTATCTTTATGAATACGATCAGCTCATTAAAGTTATCTTGGATTTGGAAGCCAAACAGCAAAAATCCATTCTGCTTGGAGTTACCTATGCTCTTCTAGAGTTGGCTGGTAAATATATAACTAAGCTATCCAGTACCATAATAATGGAAACAGGAGGCATGAAGGGAAGAGGTAAAGAGTTGATTCGGGACCAAGTTCATCAGATACTAAGGAATGCATTTGGGGTAGGATTGGTCCATTCCGAGTACGGAATGACTGAGCTCCTTTCACAAGCATATTCTTTGGGCAATGGAATATTTCAATGCCCGCCATGGATGAGGGTGTTTTGTCGTGACCCCTACGATCCATTTACAATACTACCATATGGACAAAAAGGGGGGCTAAATATTGTTGACTTTGCTAATTTGTATAGTTGCTCGTTTATCCAAACTGATGATCTGGGCACTGTATACCCCGATGGTACTTTCAAAGTTATTGGGAGGATGGATGAAAGTCAAATTCGTGGGTGCAACCTTTTGGCTTCATTATAAAAAAACACTGCCGGCAAGCGCCGGCAGTGAAAACCTTAAAGAACCATGAAAAAGCAAATTAGCCTTTATCGTTAAAGGCTCTTCTGCTCAACGCTATGCCCAAATCTTTTTTTGTGAGCAAAGCCTCTTTTTGCATTACATGCAATTTTTTTAAATAAAAAAAGAAGGTTATTAACTTTGAACTAACCGTATTGATAACGAAATTGTTTTATGTTTATTGCTACTGATAATTACTCAACGATTTTATGTTTTTTTTTGCTTCATAACAAATTTGATCAAAGTTCTGCTTAGTGTAAACCTTTATTTATCATAAAATTGATACGTTAGTTTTCAATTCACCTATGATTTATTCAATAAATTTAATGTGGTGTACATAAAAAAGCTATATTCGCTTTTTTAAATCAATCGTTTAATAATAAAAAAATAAAAAGACCAAAAGAATCATTTGTTTAGCATAACATGATAGTTTTCAGGGCTTTAATTTTGTTTATATTATATTTTTTTGCTGACAAAAACTAGAATCTAACACTAACTCAAAATCAGAATGCTATGAAAAGACGATTTACTGCTATTCTTTTATTGGCAACTATGGTGCCAGTAACTTTACTTGCCGGTGGCATAGTCACCAATACCAACCAAAGCGCGTCCTTTATTAGAATGCCGGTTCAGGACGCAACATTAAGTATAGATGGTGCTTACTTTAACCCTGCAGGGTTAGTACATTTACAGAACGGATTTCACATTTCTGTAAGTAATCAGTATATTAGTCAAACTCGTACCATTGAATCGGATTATGCTTTACTGAACAGCAAGGCATATACAGGTGATGTTCTGGCGCCACTTTTCCCCACTTTTTATGCTGTTTATAAAATGGACAAATTGGCGTTTGCTTTCAACGTTAATCCCATTGGAGGCGGTGGGAGTGCAGATTTTAAAACAGGGCTTCCTTCATTTGAATACCCGCTTTCAGGAATACCAACAGCACTGCAGCCAGACCTTTTACTCATTGACCAAAATGCAGAGGCAATACTTGGAACAAACCCTGGCTTTAGTAATATTGATGGTTATAACGTAGACCTTGCTTTTGACGCCAGCTCCTTGAACTGGGGTTTTCAATTGGGTGCTGCTTATGCAATAAACGATATGATCTCCATATCTCTTGGCGCAAGATACATAATGGCTAAAAATATCTATAAGGGACATCTTAAGGATTATACTATTAATGCTCCAACTGCCTATGGTGGAACTCAAACCCCTGGCAATTACCTAAGAACTGTTGCTACAATTGTTCAACCACTTTCACCACCAACTGCTGATGCTTTAAATGCTCAAGCAGCCATTCTAGATGTGGTTACAGCTGATCAGGAGGTTGACGATTCTCAGGTAGGTTCTGGCATTTCCCCAATAGTGGGATTAAACTTCAAAATATCGGAACAACTCAATATTGGACTAAAATACGAGCACAAAGCTGCCATTAAGGTGAAGCATGAGGTAGGAAAGGATGCCTTATTGTATGATGATGGTACAGAGATTGATAACGATATGCCATCTTTGATTTCCCTTGGAGCCAGCTTCAAACCCATCGAGAAGTTTAATGTAGCAGTTGGATGTCATTACTACCTCGATAAAAGCGCAAATTATGGCAAACGAATTGATGGTGAATTTGTTGAAAACAAAGAAGTAATTGACAAGAACTTCTTGGAGGTTGGTGTTGGGTTTGAGTATTTGGTAACCAGCAACATCTTGTTAAGTTTAGGTTACCTTCGTACACAAACCGGAGTAAACGAAAAATACCATAACGATATGGGCCATAGTTTAAATACTAACTCCATCGGAGTAGGAGGGAAATACATGGTGAACGAAAATATTGGCATTAACCTAGGATTTATGACAACAATGTATGAACCCTACAGCAAGGAATATCCTAGCAACATTGCTGGTATGATATTCCAGCCATACGAGGAAACTTATAAGCGAAGCGCAATGGTAATTGCCCTTGGTTTAGACTTTAAATTTTAACTTTTTCTTATAACTTAACTTAACACTGGGTAGAGCCTTCTGCCTAGTGTTTTTTTTCGGTTGGATTGGAAAAACATTGAATAAAAAATGAATAGGTTATTGCTACTACTTTTTGCTTTAATCCTTTTTTTTGAAGGGAATGCTCAAACAAGAGTTGTTTTAAACCCAAGTGTCGCAGAGCAAAGCCATAGGGAATTGAGTATTAACAAAATTAAGTTTTACCCAGATTCGACAGTAATAGAATTAACTATAATTAACAGCTTGCCTGAAGGAGGATGGTTCTGCATAGATAGCAACACGTACATTGAGGATGCAAAAGGAATATCATGGTGTCCTCAGGTATATAGGTTTCAACAGGTTGGCGAAACTTTACAGTTTTTTCTTGTTTTTCCTGAGATGGAAGTAGAAGCAGAGGTGCTTAATCTTATTGAACAATGCGAAAGAGCCTGCTTCTCTTTTCGAGGGATCATTCTGGATGATAAATTAAATTATGATATCCGACTTTTCGATGAGGCCATGAATTGTTATGTAAGCAACAATTTGGATAAAGCGATTGAACTTTTCATGAATGTTGTTGAGGATATCCCAGCAAATCCTACCCATGTGTATGGTTATGCATACTACCATTTAGTTCAAATTTACTTAAATAAAGGGGATAAAAAAACTGCTCAATTTTGGGTTGAGCAGCTTGAGCGTTCTGGATTGCCCAATCGGCAATACTTTATGAATGCCATAGGGCGAGAGTTTAAATCGATCTACTAATCTCTACTTACTTCAACGTAGTGAAAAGGTACGCTGGACATCTCAGAAAGTTCCTCACCTGCTTCCCGGAGTTCATCATCATCTTCATCGAAATACCAGTAAATTTTTAAGGGAATATCGCTCTTCTGCATCTCATTAAGCGCCATAATAATATCATAGATAAACTTGGCAGAAGAGCTGTTGAAGTAAATGAACTTAAATTTAA
>CAZDXY010000185.1:0-4552 GCA_964509385.1 uncultured Rikenellaceae bacterium | reverse complement strand
TACGCGGTGGAGAATGAGGAGCAATATCAATTTTTGCTGGATCTGCATGAGGAATAGGGCATGTGACAGCGGTTGTGAGCGATGTACACAACCGTAGTTTAATAGATTCATAATTCCTACATGCTATAGAGTAAGTAAATTTAATTATTGATTAAGAAAGACCATGATTATCATCTTCTATTTGATAAGGCACCCTTAACAGGTTATCTTTAATTAATTTTATAGTGTTCGGGTCAATTCTTCCAGCTCGGTTTTTTGCGCTCCACTCTGCTATTCCATCATAAACACAATGTCTTAAGTAAGTTGCTACATCAGTTGAGTTTAAACTGGACCAATAAGGATGAGATGAATTAATGATGATGATAACTTCATTCTCTGATGGTTCAGTAAGCACATATGGGTCATTAGGGGACATTTCTTCAAGGTAAACATTAACAGATAGGTTGCCTACAGTTACTTTTAAATCCACTTGTCGTGTATTTATTATGTTCTCAACTAACACATCAATAACATGCTGAACATCTTCCTGAGTTGGAATTTCTGTAAATTGGATTTTATCAACCATATGAGGCGATTGGAGTTCTCTTCTAATTTCATCTATTGCCGTGTTTGTTGCAATTTCAGAGGGCCCCCTTCCTTGATCTCTACCGCGGCGATATTCTTGGGCATGTTGCTTATAGTCATTGCATGCTTTCAATAACATTTCTTCGACTAATTCTTCCTGATCACCTAGCCATAAAATCTCATCTTTGGTGTGACTGACCTCAAATCCATCTAAATGAATTTCACCAACTAAGCGCTGGTTAACAAGATCATTTGATCCTTGTTCTTGACCGTATAGCAATCGTGGTCTCCATGCTTCTGGCCACCCTTTGATCACACGGTCACTTTGTAGGATCGAAAAACCAGCTTTGGCTCGACTACCATGTTCAAGTATTCCTACCCATCCATGGATAGTTTTATTGTGCACAGTAAACTGGAAAGTCTTGCGAAGTGTTTCACCATTCACATTTTCTAGTAATTCGGGTTCTTCCCAAGCGAGGGTTCGATTTCGCCACTCTAGTTGGAGTATTCCATTCCGAATATCAACCCTGTAGATAGACTTTAAGTAGTCTTCAATTTTCCCTAATGTTCTACCTTTAAATTCTCTGTTATGCTCGTTAATTTCAATTAGAGTATAGTGTTGCTCTTGAGGCATGTTCTCGTGATATTCATACTCCAAATCGAGGTTTCCTTGTAATATATTATCAAGTTTCAATGTAACTTTGTGTTCTTCCGTTTCACCAAGTTTTTTCGTAGCAATGCTCCACTTATTTCCCAACCAAAAGGCAGCAGTTTTCATTCCCAACCCGTATCTGGATCTTCCACTGGTAATAGCAGGAGGAATAGCGAGAAATAACGCACCTTCCAATTCCTCATAACTCATCCCCATTGCATTATCAAAAATTCTTAGAATATCGTCTTCATAAATAATTCTGACATTTAGTATCTCATTTTCTGAGGTGTATGTCTTGTCAAGGATTTCTTTATTATTAAAATACGATTGTGTCGAGTTATCGACAAATTCTGCGATGGCATGCCATGGTTGGTACGCTAATCTTTTATACGAACCCACTATATTTGCCCCAAACTGTAAACGCATTTTTACTACTCCTTCAAAGTAATCTCAAATTCTTCATTAGATTTTTTTGATAAAACATAAATCGTATCTTTTGGTAAGTGCAATTCATTTCCTAAATACTTAATCAAAACCGCATCTTTCAGGTTAATTCTTTTCCATTCAGTTACCATGTCAGCATACTTAACGAAAAATTTTTTGTTTTCTGGTATATCCAGTCCCCCTGGTGAAAATATGGATAAACACGTGCGGAAAAAAGGATGAATTTTGCATTCGGATGATACAGAATTTACTACGGTAATTTGGTCGCCATTTACTCGGAATAAGCATTTATTTTTAAGTGATCTAAAAAGTTGTATTATGGTGATTAATGCCTTTCTTTGTTTTAGAACCGGTATCCATTCCGGTACCGGTGAGTTAACAACGACCAGCACATTAGGTTGTAAACCCTTAACCATATCTTGTAAGCGGTTATAACAAAGAGAAGTTTGGCTCTTTTCATAAATATACTCTACACTTGCCTTGCTGTAATATGCATTTGCTAAAATTTCTATTTGTGGTACTACGTGATAGTTTAACGAATGATTACTTAATTCAACCTCGCCAATCCACCAGTTTCTGTATAGATTGTCTATTAGAACAAAGTCTGGCTTTGCTGTTCCCTCTTCAGATTCTACTGTCTGTTTGAAAGGTAGATAATGAAAGCCAGGGAAAAATGTGGATGAATTAGCCCTGATTATTTCTTCGAATTCATACTCAAATAATGAATCTGGAGATACTTCATGATACCATTCGTTATCGTATAAAATTCTAGCCATCCACAATACCCGCCTCATACCAGAAAGTTTGCGTAATTTCCTGTAAATTGTTCGTTTCTTTGATTAGTCTTCGTTCTTCCTGATCAGTAATATATATAGTGTAAATACGAGCAAAGTCTTTATCCTTACTTGGACGCAGAACTCGCCCTAACCTTTGGATCCTCTGACGAGAGCTCGCGGTTGATGATGCTATGATAGCTAACTGTGTTTCAGGAACATTCATTCCTTCGTCTAAGGCTCGGCATGTGACAAGCACATTAAAAATTCCCCTTCGATATAATTTCAAATTGTCTCGCCTTAACAGTGGGCCTAATTTTGAATGGTATATAGTTGCTCGATGCCCTCTTGCTAATAATATTGAATAAATTTTGTTGGCCGCATCGACTCTCTCATGGAATATGATAGTTCTCATATTAGGATTTTGTTCAACAATACTTGCGGTAGTTGGAATTCGCATTGTGGCTTGGGACGAAATGGCTGCTCTCTGTCTTAATAACTTTTCTAATTTTTCTGTCGATCCTGTCCCCTCTTTAAATTTTTGGTATTCTATGGCAGCTTTTTTTGATAGTAATCGATATTTCTCTTCTTCATCTAGAATAAATTTTGTTTTAATATTTACCAGTTCAAATGGTGTGATTACACCATCACGATAAGCATCTTCGTAACCATATCTATAAATGATGGCACCGAGCACGGGAACTACACGCTCTTCAAAACCAGAATCATATTCTCTCTTAGGTGTTGCAGATAATCCCAATGTTGCTGAATGATTGCCTTGGAGTGCTTTTGAGTTTTCTATACTCCCTGAGCGATGACATTCATCGACAATTAAGAAACAATCTTTTTCAGTGGAAATTTGTGGTGCCAAGGTTCTTGCCGTATTGATTACCATTATATTAATTGCCCCAATTTGGTCGGATTTTTCTGATCCCGAATAGGTCGATATTATGCTTTCTGGGACATGGAAATCGTCCTGTAGTGATATAAGCCATTGATCTAGTAATGCTGTTGTAGGAACAATAATAACGACGCATCCTTGAGGAAAAGCAATAAAAAATTTCTCAATACACATAAAAGCAAAAAAAGTTTTGCCACCTCCAGTAACCACTTCAACAACCCCTCGTTTATCGCCATTCCAAATCCAAAGGGCATTTTGTTGCCAATCTCTTGGCTTAGTGGTTAAGTGGAACATCTCGGCCATTATTTTCCCTCAATATTAAAACTAAACCATCCTTTTGAACCTTCTATGTAATCTGTGTTTGGTTCTATCGATACCCATCTTCTGTTTAATTTCTCAGCAGCAAACCCTGTTGTGTTGCTGCCTGCAAATGGATCAAGGATTAAGTCATTCTCTTCTGTTAGAAAATTTATAAAAAACTCTGGAAGACCTAAAGGCATTCTCGCTGGATGGAGAGGTATTTCCTTTTGTTTACAATAATTTAGATATTTTGATGAGGACTGAGTGTTTGCTAGCGTAATGACATTCGATGGTATGGCGCCGTTATTGTTAGACAAAAAAGATTCTTCACCGATGTGATGTTCTGATGGACGCTTTCCATGATTATATTTCTTTCGTTTCAGAAGATACTTCATGGAATCACTGTATTCACTCAAAACGTTTCGATTATTTGCCTTCGGGCGTTCACTTTTGGACATCCACCATAAGTGCGTAAAAGCATCCTTCACTCTAATCCGTTCAATATTCACCCATTGAGCAGGGCCTGGCAGCTTTGCAGGATTATTCCAAATAAATTGTTGACATAAAAAATAATTGCCTTCATCTAAGAAATTTAATAATGAGCGAAGCGCCAAAGTTGACATCACAGGCGAGCCTTTTTCCCAAGAGTTTCCTAATTCTATGACAATAGACCCAGAAGGTCTCAATAGGTTCTTAAATATTGTCGCAAATGATGAAAACCAGTTAATATACTCGTCTCCAAGGAGATTACCATATTTCTTTTTTCTATTTAGTGGAAATGGGGGAGATGTAAATATTAAGTCCACCATCCCATGTAAACCTTCAAAACTAGGCGATGTCAATACTTCTTCAGAAATTCCTTTAATACAGATCCCTTTTTCGGTTCTATAAGCTATATTGGTATTTAGAGAGTCTATG
>CAZDXY010000184.1:0-4608 GCA_964509385.1 uncultured Rikenellaceae bacterium | reverse complement strand
GGTGGCGCCGGGCTTTGTCATGGTACAGAAATCTGTCATTGGGGCAGGAGCAAAGCGCAAAAACCCTGCCTGACTGACGCAGGCAGGCAGGCATGACAAGCTTATTAATTATACCGTCCGTGTTAGCTGTTCGGCGTGTTATTTTTTTATTGATTTAAAAGATTCTTTGATAGATCTTTTAATATTTCAATTGGTTTCAGATATTCTCTCTTTTTTGGAATCCCAAACATATACCGAAGATGAATGTCTTCAATTGCTTCATAATTAGTCAATTCTAGAGTTTCAGGTAAGGCTAAATGGTACTCAAGGTTATATTTGATTTGATTCATGTGCCCGAGCATGCTTCGACTATTCGTTGCAAATATTTCAGGTTTTGAATCTAAGATGAAGATCTCACGAAGTTGTAAAAAACCATTTCGTTTTAGTAAGGAGGATAATTTATCTGGAATATTAGGTACAACATTATTGAGGGATTTACCTGGAACCAAAATAGTTATAAAAGTAGGAGTATGAAGAAAATGAATTGCAAATTTGCCAGCATATGGAAGAGATACAATTGATGCATACCATTCTCCTGGCATTGTGCCTGAGAAATCAGCTAGGTTTTTTACTGGTTTAATCCTGGAAATATTTAAGAGTTTTGCTGTCGCTCTAATTATCATCCGGAATTGAATTTTATGTTACTGCCAAAACTAAGAAATTTAACAATATCTGAATATCTGATCATCGGCATCCGCTGACAGCTAACGGCCCGGCGCCTGTCTGACTGGCGTCAGCCAGGCAGGGTATAATTTAGTAAGCGTTACTCGACGCCCGCCCGTACCGAACGGTACGTTCGGGCGGGAAGCATCCGGTAGTGTCCTGGTTCTTTAGCCACAAAGTTGTCCCGGTGCAAGGAGAGTATGGCATGTGTTTTTGCAGTCTTTGCCCGCCGAAGCCCTTTGAGGGCCGAAGCCTTGGCGAAGGCCCTGGGCGAAGGTGGGCCGGGTACAAAGGTGGCCGAGGATTACGTGTATCGCGGTACAAGGTTT
This sequence comes from uncultured Rikenellaceae bacterium, assembly GCA_964509385.1. Taxonomy (GTDB): domain Bacteria; phylum Bacteroidota; class Bacteroidia; order Bacteroidales; family Tenuifilaceae; genus MWFE01. The sequence continues at coordinate 3,577 of CAZDXY010000184.1, read as the reverse complement.
CGGGCGAGCAGAGAAGGAGTCATGGTACACAGGGTTTCATAGAAAGTACTAGCGCGTTCGCGGTACAGGCTTTTACAGATCTGTCATTGGGGTAGGAGCAAAGCGCAAAAACCCTGCCTGACTGACGCAGGCAGGCAGGCATGACAAGCTTATTAATTATACAGTCCGTGTTAGCAGTAGACTTTATTTTTGGATTGGATGGAGAACACGATAGATGATAGAATCTATTTTTGTCCTTTATGGTATGGTTTCTTTATTTGTCTGTGAATCAATTAACAATTATTGTGAACTATTATATTCTAGTTCAAACATGAAATATAAAGGAGTAATCCGAACACTCATATTTCTGCTATTTAAAGTCCTTAACACATCGAACAGGAATCCCATATTTTTTATCTGCAAATTCTCTTTGGGCTTGGCTGTTGTCAAAAAACACTACAGTATGATAAGCCTGATAATTAGAATACTCTGTCGAGGTCCAAATTGAGCTTCTATTCTTAACCAACCAAAATGAACCATTTTCATCTCTGTAACCTACTGGAATATAAGGTTTGGGAGTGCCTATACGGTCGGTAGGCACATGCCAACCAATTGGGCATAATTTCCCGGTTTCAACCGTATACCAGTTATAGAGCGCTCCATATTTTTTATTTTTATCGCGTTCGTCATTATTATCCCAGCAGTAGGCTGGCATTGTTGATTTTGACCATGTTAATTTATCAGTGACATAAATAATCTGAGTTCCATCATTTAGTTTGGTTGCTTTTAGGTTTTCAGCCATCCATATCTGATTTCCAATCTTGATTGTTTTATATACGTTGCCATCTATGTCTATTAGCTTTTCAGGCTGTGAGAAAGTACTTATCGGCAATAAAAATATTAAGGTTAGTACGGCAATTCTTTTATCCATGATTTTGATTAAATTAAATTCATTACATTCTCTATCTTCTCGGTTTGATTCCTATTATTAGTTCACTCTAGGGAAAAATTATGACAAAAGTAAAGCATCTTGATAATTAAATTTGCTGAGTCAAGGATGTTATCTTTTTAAATGAGTGTCGAAAAATGAGTTCGGTTTATGTTAATGCTTAACGAATAAATTTAGACTTGTTGATCTAATATTATTATTAATGTTAACGATATATTGACCACTAGGTAAATCGCTAATAGGTATAGTAAATGCTGATCCTGATCTGGAAATCTGTTTTCTTAAGGTACCTTGTAAATCTATTATCTTCACCTTGTAAATAATATTCCCTGGGTCTTTATCATTTATAACATTTATTGTAAATTCCGAGTTAGCTGGATTTGGGCTTAGGGTATAATAATAATTATCTTCTATATCAATATATCCAGTTGCCCACTCTGATGAGCCACACGAATTAATAGCATTAACGGCAATCTGATAGCTTCCAGAGCTATAAAAAGCAATATCAGCATGATCATAGTATGGGAATATTTGATTATCATATAAAGGACTCAAATACCAGTAATATGTTGCTTCTGACCGACCATCATATGATGGGTAAACACTGAAGTAATAGGTATTATATGTAAATCCACTCTCGGGACCTGAGACATAATTTGTAATTGGTGCACCAACCCAGGCTTCTTTTATTAAAGGTGCAGGTAACCCTTCTACTGTAACTTGAATCCATCCTATTCCATTCCCATTGGAGGTGACTGTACAGCTAATAGTGGAATAATCCACAATATTTATATTTGCACTCGTATTCCACTGCACCGATGAACCTGATGGAGCTCCGTTTAAATAAAATGTTGAATTGTATGAACACACTAATGTTGGACCCGTAAGGGTCGGTACAACTGTGCTTCCGCTAGCAATAGATGATAAATCACTCGGTTTGTGGGTAATATATGTACTAACAGACATACGATAATATTTTGAAGTACCTATTCCTAAAGGTGTATGCCAGAAGGTAGATACGCCTGATAAGGGACAAGGTTGGTTTTCAGCTAATAGAGTATAGGGTCCCAACGCATTATCAGCAACAAATATTCTTGCAGATTGCGTATCAAGGTAATCAAGCATTTTCCCAGAAGCAACTACTGAAAAGGCGCTAGTTCTATTTTGTCCTCCAATTTCCTTTGCTTTAATTTTGTAGTAGTAATATTTTAATTGGTAAACAGGGCTGCTCCAAGAAAGGAGTATTCCATCCGAATAGGTCGTGGAAGCAGAAATGTTTTGAGGAGCTTTAATTGTTGGCCAAGCTTCTGTATCAACCCAATAAGTTTCATAACAATATCCAATTTTTTTATAAGTTCCATACGCAGAAGTGCTTCTGTATACTTCAAAAATAATATATGTCATATCATGTGGATATTCCCAATAGACATAAACAGCACCAGGCTCAAAATCTGATGCAGTAACGTTAATGGGGGCTGGTAATTGCTCAAACTCAGATTCGGTAATTTTAGAAGCAATGCACCATTGTAGGCTCGACAAGTTTATAAGTATTGAAAGGGCAATAAGGATCATTGTTTTCATAATGTTAACTTTTAATAAGTTAGAAACCTTATTGTATCTATGTTGAATAGGATTTATCATGTAGATTAAAGTTTTGGGGTCTGATTTTTCTTGTTAATAGGAATCAGACATTTTTTGTTACCCTGTTTTGAATGATTTTTTTAGAGATTCAATGTAATTTAGAATGTTTTTAAACAATTTTGCTATGTAAATCAATTGACAATAATAAAAATAATGAATGTTCCTGTCAAGTGGGTAACCATGTCCCGACAGCTTCATGTAAGGAAATCACTCTCCATGCATATGTTGGTAGGCTCATATGATGGAACAGAAGGTTAACTCGAATTGTAAGATGTTGTCACATTACATTAGTTAATAGTTGCACTAAATCCCACCCCTAAAAAGGGATGGGATAGTTTTTTGTGTTTTCCATAGGAAATTTCACCAAAAACAATTAAAATTGCAGCTTCTCCTCTGAAAAGAAGACACAAAATATTGAATCCCCAGAGGTAATAAGTTCTCCCAATTTGAGCATCTGCATGGATGTAGTGCAACTACGGCTTCATGTTGGGTCTCAAAAAAGACCACACGAAGCCTTAGCTGTTATATAGAGCGAATTCGTGTCGCACTGAAGTTTACTGCTAACGGCCCGGCAATATAGGGAGGTTGTGTTACCCGACGCAAGCACCGGGCAGGGTCCTGGTACCCCGCGCCAGCGGGGCCAGAAAGCTGTTACGGTGCAAATAGGGTATGGCGCACTTTTTGCCGTCTTTCAGCCTCCGTAGCCTAGGCGAAGGAGGTCGGGTACAAAATTTTATGAGCATTACGCGTGTCGCGGTACAAGTTTAATCGGAGCCAGTAAGCTTTCACGGTACAGAATTTTAATTGCGGGCACTGGCGCAGTGTCGGGATACAATTTGTCTCGGAGACAGAAAACTGTCAAGGTGCAGGATTTAAATTGCGGGCAGATGCGCGTGTCCGGGTGCAAGAACCATTACAAATTTATCTTGAGTGCAGGAGCAAAAGCAAAAAGTGTGACAAACAACTTACCCATAGCACTTATGAAAAAAGCATAGTCTCTGGTACGAT
>CAZDXY010000183.1:0-4626 GCA_964509385.1 uncultured Rikenellaceae bacterium | reverse complement strand
TTATGTTTAAGTCCTTAACCATTTGCTTGGTTGCCTCCTTGTCGAAGGTGAGAGCGGTATTCATAACTCCTCCAGTGGTGTAAGGTATTCCCATCATTTCTAGGTAACCCTGAAGATGACCCGTTTCGCCAGGTTTTCCATGAATGGCAATTAGAGCGCAATGAAAACTAACCGTTTCACCATCTACATTGGCAGTAAAGGTATCCCACGAAACGGTGAAGTCACCCTTTTCTGGATGTTTAAGGGTTAGCTGAGTTCCTTTTACTATAATAGGTAAAACATTGTACTTGCTCTTATCGAGCCATAGAGCGATTTGTTTAGCTCCTTTTAGCGATATCTCCTCTTCCGAAGAGTTTCCTCCAGCCAAAATGGCGATATTCAATTTTTGTGTCATAGTGAATTATGATGGGCTTTATACTTGCAATTTACAACATTAATCAATATCTGATGATCTGGCAGAAGTGTATGTTCTCCATCGTTCCAGAACCTGCTCCATATCCTGTGGCAGCTCTGTTTCGAAATGCATAGCCTTTCCGGTGGCTGGATGTTTAAATCCCAGCGATTTGGCATGAAGCGCATGGCGTGGACATATATTGAAGCAATTTTGTATGAACTGCTTGTACTTGGTAAAGGTTGTTCCCTTAACAATGGTATCGCCACCATACTGCTCATCGTTGAAAACGGGATGACGAATGTATTCGAAATGCACCCTGATCTGGTGAGTTCGTCCGGTTTCCAGCTGGCACTCCACAAGTGTAACGTACCCTAACCGCTCAATCACCTTCCAGTGGGTAACGGCGTGCTTGCCATGTTCGCCATCGGCGAAAACTTGCATCTTTTTTCTATCCCTGACACTGCGCCCAATGTTGCCAGTTATCGTTCCCTCATCATCGTCGAGGTTGCCCCAAACCAATGCAATGTATTTTCGCGAAGTGGTTCGCTCAAAGAACTGTCGTGCCAAGTGGTTCATGGCAAGTTCGGTTTTTGCGATAACTAGGATACCCGAGGTATTCTTATCGATGCGATGCACAAGGCCGGGACGAACCTCGCCGCTGCTAAAAAGTGGCAAATCCCTTAGATGGTACATTAAAGCATTTACCAATGTGCCCGAAAAGTTTCCATGTCCGGGATGTACAACCATACCTACCTCCTTGTTGAGAACGATGAGTTGTTCATCCTCATAAAGAATATCTAAGGGTATATTTTCTGGTTTAATCTCGGCATCGCGTGGGGGGTAAGCCATTACAATGGATATGGTGTCGAGGGGTTTTACCTTGTAGGACGATTTAACGGCTTTCCCATTGACAAGTATGTTGCCTGCATCGGCGGCCGATTGAATACGGTTTCGGCTTACGCTCTGTATTTTGCTGGTGAGGAATTTATCGATCCGCAGCATTGCCTGACCTTTATCCACATCGAAGTGAAAATGCTCAAATAACTCCTGCTCCTCGCCCGAATCTGAATCGAGTTCATCATCTATCCAATTATCAAGATTACCCATTTTCATCGGGAGATAATGAGTTTTCGGGTTCCAATAATGGATTTTGGGGTTGATAGCTGAACTATGTAAATACCGTTTGGCAAGTTGCCAATGTCAATTGGCTGAGTGGATAGCTTGTTTGATAGCAATAGCTGCCCAGTTACGCTAAAAACCCTAACGTTAACATTGTTATCATTGGGAGATAGGTTAACCGTAAAAGAATGCTGTGCAGGATTGGGGAATATGCTGATATCAAATTTGTTAACAGTTGAAGTGATTGATGTAGGAGGTTCGGTTAACGAGCCAAAAACGGGACGTAACATAAGGCTACCCTCGTAAAGAGTGTTTGTCCATTGACCCGAAATGTTGTAGAAGAGTTTATTGCTGCTAACACGGTTCATATCGAAACCTATGTTAAGCATATCAATGGTAGTTTGTATCCAGCCTACGTAAAATGTCCCTGCTTCAATCCAAAGGGGTTCGTCAAGCCGGTAAAGGGTGAATCGGTTAAGGCTATCGGTAAATAAAGGTCTTAAACCTAGCTGCTCGTAGATTAGATCACCGGGAGAGCTATTGTTATCATTCCAAACAGCCAGCTTAAAGTATTTTTGATTAGCATCGTCGAAGGTACGGTTAAAGTAAATGTAAACCCCTACCAATGAATCGGCTAGGTAAGAGTTGAACTTGACAGCAGCTCTGGCGTTTTGGGTACCTTCACCATACATTCCCCAGCCCATTTCGGCAGTGCCATCGTCGTATGCATAGTAATTATGAAATAGTTGAGTGTATCGGACAGTATCGTTCCACCTAAGGTAATCCTTTTCGAGAGATTCAGTGAAAAAAAGGTAACTCTTAAAGGTAAACTTGGCTGAATCGGCCCAGGTCGATTCAAGATCGTAGATATAATTCAAGTTATAGGTTGTATCCTTATAGGGGCTAAGATTATTAAAGCCAGTAAAATAGTTAATCAAATTATCGGAGGAATGGTTATAGAATGTAAAATAACGGGATACGTTTCTTGTACTTGATCCAAGATTTCGGTAATGTATAGGAAAACCAAATGGACTTGGCAATTCTGCAATTTGAGCTTGATTATGAAAATGCTTCCAGGGAATACTTTCATAGTTTTTAAGAACAGATCTTAATGGGCGATAAAAGGTTACATCATCTAGAATTGTATCATTATATGCTCTGTTCTGATCAAGGTAAATCATATCTAAGTGCCAGTGATCGCAATTCCCACGAATACTTGGCACATGTTGATTCTCCGCCAGTGAAGCAATATTTCTGAATCTTAATCGAAAACCATTTGTTAGGAAGCGAGAATCCTTCACAGGAAAGTGAACCCTCATGAAACTTTTGAAAAGCGTGTCCGACTCAATTGTTTTGGTAATTCCAGTTAGTTTATACTTCTCAACAATTTTATTTAGTTCTAGCTGCGGTGATGCTGCCCACACACCAACCCATGTATCGTTTAATGAATCGTAGAATTCAAGAAGTAAAGAATCCTTAGCTTGTGGTTCGTTTCCATAACCTTGGGGTTGATAATAGAAACTTAGGTAAATGGTTGTATCTCCCGGATAGCTAAGGTTGATGGCATGGGAAGTGAGCGTATCAGCCGAGAAGGGGATTATGGATGCGTTATGGTGTAGAACACCCTTACTGTTAATAGCATCGAAAGTCGCTACGCCTAGTATTTTTGGGTTAATTGCATAGCTGGTATTAACAAAAACATGCTTGCCTTCCCATAGATCGGGAGCAGGATAGTGTAAGTCCCTTGAAAAGTCATCGAAAAAGGGTAATTCAAGTATTTCTCTATTTTTTAATAAATTAACCGGAAGAGTACCCATTGTTATGCTTTCCAGTTCAACAAGAACTTCTTTACCTGTTTGTGCCTGAGAGTAACTGGCAAAAACAAGACAAATGAATATGGTATTAATGAGGTGTTTTATCATTCAAAAATTTCTTCGTCGGGTTCCACAAATAGTAATGAATCTTTTTCTTCTTTTTTTATTTCGGGTTCTGGTGGAGGTGGTATCCTTGATTCATTGAGGGTAAGCCATAAATCGACCCTGGAACCAAAATTGATAGTGGTTTCACCCATAGGATTGGGATATTGGCTATACACACGGGCATTTAAAGAGTCAACGAAATCCAACACGGTTTCATCATATTTTGTTTTACCCATATTTAACGAAGCATCGAGCAAAAGATTGCGTGCATCAGCTAAAGTTAACCCAATAACGCGGGGTAAAACAGTTTTTTCGTTATATAGCCCTCTGCCAAGTACAAGGTTAATGGTTGATCCTTTTGGAATCAACTCACCAGGTTCTACCTCATTTCCCATGTAGCGTTGTTCTAACACGTTGTTAATGGCAATGTCGGGTTTAAAGGACAGGTTGCCTATGGTAAATCCTTTGAGATCGAGAATTGATTTTGCTTGCCTTAGGGTTACCCCAACCACGTTGGGCATTTCAACCAGCTGAGGATTAATGGCATTGGTGGTTAGAAATATCCTCCGATTTGCTTTAACATATAAACCGGGCGATGGATTCTGCGATATAACTGAACCCGGTTCCCGAGTCATAATGTAAACCGAATCAGAAATCTCGATTCGTATTCTTTTTTGTTTTGCCAATGCAATGGATTGTTGCTTGTTAAGCCCAGTAAAGTCGGGAACAGGAAATCCCTGCCCGTGCCTTGTAAAAACATGCAGAAAGAGGAAGAAGACTAAACCGGCAACCAAAACAATAGCAATGGCTAGCAGTGGGGTTTTTATAAACGGGTTTTTAAGGAAATTTATCAGGAGAGATTTGATTTTATCAATCATAGAGTTGATTTTTGAAAGTTAGGTTAAACAACAGAGAACACTACTTCAGGCAACAAAATTAGAATTTTATGGCGAATGTCGAACCCTTAGGGGGGATTAAATATTTTTATCAAAACATTTGCATGAATTATTGGTAAGCTCGGTCTGGCTTTGAGTCAAGCCTTAACTGTTGTAATGCCAATTATTGTTTCATTGGGTAATATTTTGCTTGCTTGGAGATATTATTAATAATAAAAAAAGCCTGACTTTTTATCAGGCCTGAGTGGTACCCGGAGCCGGGATCGAACCGGCACAGCCGCAATGGCCACAGGATTTT
>CAZDXY010000182.1:0-4626 GCA_964509385.1 uncultured Rikenellaceae bacterium | reverse complement strand
ATCTTAGTGAGTATTCCGATAAGTCATTGAAGCGAAGGCTGCAAAAAGTCCTTACTGACTTTAATCTTGACATGGCGGGTTTAATATCATCCATTAAGAACTACCCAGTATTTGCCGAAAATATTGTTAAAGAAATTACTGTAAACACCACTGAACTATTCCGCGACCCCCCTGTATGGCACATGCTTCGATCGAGAATCCTCCCTCGCTTTAAAAACAACACAAATATAAACATATGGCATGCAGGATGTTCCACAGGGCAGGAAGTCTACTCAATGATGATCCTTTTGAACGAATTAGGTATGTTCGAAAAAGCAAAAATTTTTGCTTCCGATCTCAACACAGATGTGCTAGAGGAAGCAAAGAAAGGGGTTTACAAGTTTCGCTTCAACATTAGTTACCTTGACAATTTCGATAAAGTTATTAAGCAAAACCCGCTTAATTACGAAGAATTCAATGATGTTCCCTACGAAAAATACTTTGATATCGATAAGGTAAAGGATACGATTATTATGAAAAAATTTCTTTCAGAAAAACCCATATTCCGAAAGCACGACTTGGTTCTAGACGGAAATCTTTTCTTTGCAAAGTTCGATTTAATCCTCTGCAGAAATGTAATTATTTACTTTAATTATTCATTACAAAATAAGGTTTTTGAACTTTTTCATTCTAATCTATATAGTAAAGGAATCCTTTTATTGGGAATGCACGAAACAATACTAGGTCCATGGGCAGCTAAGTTTGAAAAAATGGGGCAAGCCTACATTAAAAAATAGTGATACTAAAGCTCAAAGATGAAACATGAAGCATCTAAATAACATAAGCATTAAACTTAAAACTGTAGTAGTTTTACTTATGCTTATCCTTTTTACCTTGTCGGCTATAACTATTTACCACATTTCAAGGAAGAGTTTGATGGAAAAAACTCATCAAAAAATGGATGTTTACCTTGAAAAACTATCCCAAATAATCAAGATTAAATCGGACAATGACTTTGATCTTTTTGCATACAACGAAGTAAAGCCTTTTTTTAATCAACCCGCTTTCTATTCTTCCGATTATCCTTTTGTGGTTGATCTATCAGGAACCTTGATTATTCATCTTTATAAAGAAGGTCAACGATACCCCAGAGAATTGCTTAATAAAATGATTTCTGAGTCTCAGAAAAAGGGCTATTTTGATGTTATAGAGTATCGGAACAACAAGGAGTTAAAAATGAGAGTCTTTTTCAGAAGAATTGAAAATTTAAATGCTTTCATAGGAATTCCTGTTGATTTAAGTGAAGCAACTCATGATTTAAGAAAAAATTTACTTCTCGCTGTTATTTTTACTTTTTTGGGGACATTGATCATCCTTGTGTTTTTTAATATTGTTCTTTCACCCATTTTGAAAACCATTAAACTGATCAACAATGTAATCGAAAAACTGAGAAGTGGTGAATTAGGTCATTCTATTGTATGTGAAGCGAACAATGAGGTTGGACAAATTGTGAATTCTCTTAACTCTCTAATTTCAGCTATTGAGAGAAATGCCACTTTTGCCGACGAAATTTGTCATAACAAACTTGATTCTGCCTTTGAACCCTTGGGCCCTAATGATAGGCTGGGGAAATCCCTTATTGATTTACGAGAAAGTTTAAAAACTACATCCCTTGAACAAGCGACAAGAAAAGTAGAAGATGAACGCCGAATATGGATTAATACAGGATTGGCTAAGTTTGGTGATATACTTAGGCAGAACAATAACAACCTCCAACTTCTATCCGACAGCATTACACAAAACCTTATAAATTATCTGGATGCTAATCAAGGCGGGCTTTTCATTCTAAATGACGACAATCAGGAAGTACCGCATCTCAATTTACTATCAACATTCGCATTCAACAGAAAAAAAACTAAAAAGAAAACCATCCAAGTTGGGGAAGGCTTGGTAGGCAATTGCGCTATCGAAAAACGTACAATTTACCTTAAGGAAATTCCGGAAGATTATATCGAAATCACATCAGGTTTAGGCGATGCACCTCCTCGAACCCTTTTAATTGTACCTCTTAAGGTTGAGGACGAGGTACTTGGTGTTATTGAAATTTCATCATTCCACGAATTTTTACCCCATGAAGTTGAGTTTGTTGAGAAAATTGGGGAAAGCATAGCATCAACGCTATCTGCAGTAAAAAACAATATCCGTACCAATGAACTTTTAGAACAGTCTCAACAACAAAAAGAAGAGATGCTTGCCCAAGAGGAAGAAATGCGCCAAAACATGGAAGAAATGCAGGCAACTCAAGAAGAGATGGCAAGAAAAACATTGGAAATGGAAGGTATGACTTCTGCGATAAACGAATCCCTACTATTTGGCGAAATTAGTGAAAATGGATCATTTATAATAAGTAATTCCAATCTTTTAAATTCGTTGGGCTACAGCAAAATTGAACTTGAAGGAAAAACCATTTTTGATTTCATACACCCTAATGATTCAATTACATTCAAAACCATTTGGAAAGAAACCAAAACGGGTAACCCTTTTAAAGGCACACTCCAATGGATTAATCGGCAGGAAGGAGAGATATTCATATTATGCAGCATTACACCTTCGTTTGATGAATATGGAAACCTCTATAAAATATTTTTGCTTGGACAGGATGTAACTCAATCAAAATTACTCGAAATAAAAGCTCAGAAGCAGGCTGAAGATATTGAGCAAAGTTTGCAGGAAATTCAACTCGAGCAAGAGCTTTCGCAGCAAAGAGAGCAGGAAATGAAGGCCCTTCTACAAGCATTGGATTCAACTTGTTTAGTTACCGAAGTTGATCCCGATGGCAGAATAAGATTCATAAACAATAAGAATGTAGAAACTCTTGGAGATAACAAGGAAGAAATTGAAGGGAAATTCCATCATGAAATTGATTTTCAGGCTAAAACATATCCAGAAGAATATAAAGCGTTTTGGAGCGATCTCTTAAATGGGATTCCAAGGCAAAGAAATTTCTCATTAAACGTAAAAGATAAAACTGTTTGGGTCTCGGAATACTACACTCCAATAACGGATTCAACGGGTAATGTTGCTAAAATCATTATTATCGGAATTGATGTTACGAAGAGCAAAGAAGCTGAAATAATGCTCACAAAGCAAATCGATGACTTAAAGCAAATTTTAAAGAAATAGAAAAAATCAACCAAAAAGTAATAATGTTACGTTACGAAATTGGCATAGTAGAAACAAGAAATGTGATCAAGGCGATCCTTGATATTTATGGATATGACTTCAGGGATTATGCCCTCACATCATTTAAACGCAGGCTGGAAGATGCGATAACGACCTACGCTTTGAAGGATGCCGATGGACTTATTTTTCGACTTCAAAATAACAAAGGCTTTTTCGATCATTTATTAAAGGATATTAACCCTGAAACCACCGAGATGTTCCGCGATCCCTCATTATGGAGATCACTAAGAGAGGAAATATTCCCGGAAATTGTTCGTACCACAAGTAAACCTAAAATTTGGGTAGGTGCTTTAGACTCAGGGGAGGAACTCTATTCTCTATGTATCGTCTTAAAAGAAATAGATCTTTTGGATAAATTTAATATCTTCTCTTCATATATAAGCGAAGAAACCGTGAAAAAGATTAAAGGAGGTAAAATTTATCCCAAACAGCACGAGGCTAATGACGCTAACTATCAACGAAGTAATGGAGCAAAACGATACTCTGACTATTTTCCTCAGGGTATTGGAACAGTTATGTCAACAATTAATGTTGATCTTATTGCTGGAGTAACATTTGTTAAACAAGACTCTGTTTTCAGTAATCCACCAAGTGGTGTTAAGTTAACCCTATTTCGAAATCAAATCATTTTCTTCAATCAAATTCTTCAGGATAAAGTATTAAATAAAATTCAAGATGCCTTGATCCCTGGTGGATATCTTGTTCTGGGGATTAAAGAATCTTTGGAAAATACAAATGCAAACAATAATTTTACCGTGACAAATGATGCGGAAAAAATTTACAAAAAAAAGTCAGGATAGTTTATAATGTACAAAGCGGTTATCATAGGCGGATCGGCAGGTAGTTTTCAGGTAATAACCCGAATTCTAAATTCTTTACCTGCAAACTTCCCCCTACCCTTGCTCCTATGCCTTCATAGGCTAAAGCATGTGCGTAGCGGATTTGTTGAAGCTCTATCTATTAAATCATCGATACCCGTAATTGAACCTTATGATAAGGATCAGATCAAACCAGGTAAAGCATATTTGGCGCCTGCCAACTATCACATGTTCATTGAATTAGGCAATCGAATTGCATTATCAACCGAAGGTCCTGTGAACCATTCACGTCCTTCAATCGACCTTTCGTTCATAACTGCTGCTCAAGTATATCGTGAAAAATTAATTGGGATCATACTCTCTGGAGCTAACAAAGATGGAGCCTACGGGTTAAAGAAAATAAATGATCTTGGTGGGGTGACAATTGTTCAGGACCCCAATGAATGCCAAGTAAAAACAATGACAGAATCATCACTACAACTCACAAAGGTTGATCACGTTTATAGCACAAATGAAATAATTAAATATTTGCAAAAAATAAAAAACTAAAATATTCAAATATGAAGCTCTTTTCTCATAACTCTAG
>CAZDXY010000181.1:0-4660 GCA_964509385.1 uncultured Rikenellaceae bacterium | reverse complement strand
ATTAACCAATAAAATTAACTGAGATGAACACACTATTCTACTTTCTGATCGCATTTTTTGCGCTGATCATGGTCCCTCTTATTGTCGCATTCTTCGTGAAGCAAAAACAAATCAGGGATCTTAAAAAGAAGAACGAGGATCTTCAAAAGACTGCCTTTCACATGTCTGAGGATCTGACTCTTGAAATGAACAAACGTGCAGAACTCCAAAAACGTCTTATTCAGTTTGACTGTGATAAACCTACCGGTACCGATAAGCAAATTGCGATGAGGGCTTTGATGAAAATCGCAGACAAGGTATATGAGGCAGGGGCTCTGAAACACGATGAAAGAAAGACGACCATTACCGTCTTGACGTAATGGAAATTTACTAACCAAAAAACAGAAACAATGGAAAATTGGATTGCCATTCTCAAAGTGATTTTCGATTTCTTGAAAGAGATTTTCGGACAGATTGTTAACCTTTTTTAAGGGGAGATGAAGGAACTTACAGACATCGGTCTGGTAGCACTCGGCTTGGTTGTGGGCATTGTGATTGGGCAATGCCTACAATACCACCAGATAAATTTACTCAACATTATCAAAAAAATATTTAAGAGATGAAAAAGTTATTGGAAAAATTTTGGAATTGGATAATCGAAAAACGATTGAAAGACATTATCGACTATGTAAAAAAAGTTGTAGGAGATGGAAAAGCTGTTGCCGCAGACGTGAAAAATTTGGGTGGCTGGTTGCCGTTCATTCTCAATCTACTGAAAGACCTTGTTGAAGGTATGGTAGAAATCAACGCTATGCCGGCAACGAAAGGGGCGGCTTCTGGTGGCAAGGTGGAAAAGGTTTACCGGACAAAATCTGCACAGGCTATTTTGGAGAAAAAAGGAGGCAAGAAATGATCGCATTATCTTTTTTCGGATGGTGGTTGAGCCTTTGGGATTTTCTTATCCTATTGCCCTTTGCCATTTATTTCGGCTACAAAGGGATAAAGTGGATACTTGCAAAAGTCAAAAAAACCGACACAGAAAAAACAGAAGAATAACCTGCTCTACGGAGCCTAAAAAATTCAGCGTATGTTACAAGTAAATGTAGAAGGAGGCTTGGCCGTTGCAAAAGGGATAAATGAGTTCGGGATAATGGTTGTTATGTCCGCCTTTCTGCTTATCCTTTCAGTCGTAGTAATCTGGACAATAATAAGACGTTACATGAAAATAACCGATAGGAGTATTAACGGGCAAAATGAAAGTATGCAAGAGTTAATACAAATCTCAAAGTTGCAAAACGAAAAATTGGAAGATATTCGTGAGGGGTTGTCAGAACGAACAATATCACAGACAAAAGTTATTGTCGAATCCATGTTGGAATCAGACACGGAAAAAACGTTAAGACTGTTAAGGTCCGTCAGGAAAGAGAACAACATACACGATATTCCTGCTGTAACAGAAAAGGTTACCCGGCTGATGAGAAACTTGTCGAACAGACGCTATGAGGCACTTTCACAATTCACCTTTCATGGCCGTCCGCTCTCTGTAATTATTGAGGATGGCTGGCATAAGAGGGTGGTAGATGCCATGTTGAAAGATTTGACGATGGAGGAGAACAACGGCAGAGCATATACTAACATATCTGCTATCTATGAGGATATTCTCAACAATTTTTACAGGGCAATGAAGCGATGATTAATCTGACGGCTGATTTTCTTAAGGAACTATACGAACTCAAATCGATAACGCTACCTGAGATGTATGCTCCGCTGCTCAACTCGATAACGCCCCAGTATGGGATATTCGAGAGGCTTCGAGTATGTGCATTTTTTGCACAAATAGGGCATGAATCAGGTCGATTAAGGTACGTGGAAGAGATCGCAAGCGGAGAGGCGTATGAGGGTAGAAAAGACTTGGGAAATACTGAACCGGGGGATGGTAAAAAATATAAGGGTAGGGGCCTTATACAGATTACTGGCCGGGTCAATTATGAAAAAGCACAGATGGCACTTGGTGTTCCCCTGCTGCTTGAGCCTGAAAGACTGTTACAGCCTTATTTTGCAGTAAAATCAGCCTGTTGGTGGTGGCAGGAACATGGGCTTAATGAACTGGCCGACAAAGGGGAATTTGAGAAAATAACGAAGCGAATCAACGGAGGACTAAACGGTCAGGAAGATAGATTGTATCTGTATAAAAGAGCATTGAAATTATATCCTGAACTATGAAGAGGATCCTCACATATATTGTTATAATAACGGTCAGTGTCGTTGTCGGTATTGGAATTGGTATGTTTAACTTAAATAGGTTACTAAATAAAGGGGACAATATCCAATCCGACACGACCACCGTTACTGTTTATGATACAGTCCGGGTTAAAATTCCGGAGCCGGCTTCTTCACGTTCTGTTGGAATTGATGTATATCCCGTAGTCCAGGTTCCGGTCCTCTTGTATCACTCCGATACGATCACGAAGCCTTATTTTGTTGATAACGATCTGGTTATTCCGATTAGTCAGCGTTATTACAAGGATAACCGTTTTGAGGCGTGGGTTTCAGGCTATAATCCGAGGCTTGATAGTCTTTTGATACTCACACCTACAAAGACTGTTACCATTGAAAATACCCGGATAAAAACGGCTCAAAACGAACTTTATCTGAGTGGTAAAATAACTTATATAGCCCCGTTTCCTGCAATGGTTTTAGGGCTTGAAACGGGTTATAAAAGGAATCGTTGGGGGATAAATGTAGGAACAGGGGTAATCTCAAGTACAGAAGGAGTAAAATGGTACGGGAGTGTTGGGTTAAATTATAATTTCATTAAAACACAATGGTGATAAAGGAGGGGTACACATCTTTGCAATGATGAGAATTGACTCAAGGTGATTGAATCTAGGGACTCGTTTTAACCACTTTTTTATTTGATTTTATTTCAAAAAAGGCAAAAGAATATATGGGATGCAAGAAAAATTTTCTTTATTATTTTATGAAAATCACAAAAATGGTATTACATTTGCAACCATAATGTAAACCTATATGGATTTTAAATTTAAGCCACAAGGTAAGTCACTAGATGAAATTGAAAAAGAAATTGATAGATTAAAGGCTGTTAATGTCCCAGAGATACCATTTATGTATGTTAAAAATATATTAGCAGCTTTAGGTGCAGAGTGGATACAACCAAGGCCAAGAGGCTCACAAGAACGGTTTTATCATCCATTGTTGCTTGGTACAAAATGTAATGGCTATATGTCGATTCACCTTTTACATTCAAAAGAGCCCAAGATTAGACGTAATGATTATCGAGCATATTTATATAAAGACTTGAAATTATTAATTACATTATTAAGAAAATAGAATTTTACCAACTAAAACTAGAAATCATGTCACGAAAAACATTGGAATACTATAAATCGTTAGAATATAGTGTTTTGATTAGACAAGAAGAAATGGATGGCGAAAAGTGGTTTGTTGCTTATTGCAATGAACTAGGAATTAGCGCCTGTCGTGGGATTGGAAATACTCAGGAAGAAGCCTTAATCGATTTCAAACAATCAAAGGATGAATTTATAGAGATCCTTTATGAAAGAGAAGATGATATCCCAGAAGTTGAAAAAATTGATTTAAATGACTATAGTGGGATATTCACTGTGCGAACCAGCCCATTCTTACACGAAAGATTAGTGAGATACGCTAAAACACAGAATCTTTCTTTAAATGCTTATGTTAATCAAAAATTAGCGCAAGCAGATGGAACTGAAAAAACTATTGATCGACTGCTTGATGAAATCTCATATTTAAGGGAGTTGATAGTATCACATATACCTGTAGTTAATTATAACGGAATATCATACGACAACTCAAATATCGAACAGACCAGTACTTATAATCAATTGAATTTATTATTAAATCCTTGTTTTCAAAAACAAAATCATGAACAAAAAAATCTCTCGTGAAGAATATTTAAAAATATTGCAGTCCTTAAAACTTAAAGATGTTTCTTTGAGGGAAAGTAGGTGGAAAGTTTCTGACACCTTTTCAAGGCAAGCAACACAAATAGCTCTTAAGTTATCTGATAAATACACATATCAAAAAACTGACGAATTTGTGTTTTATGACTGCTATTTTGTATTAAATGGAACAACAAAGATCAATGAGATAGAAGAGAAAATCTTATCGGTATCGGGGAAATTTAGGGTTTCTTATTTTTTATTAGATAAAAAAATTACCTTGGACAATGATTTTTTTGATGTCTATAAGAAAAGCAACTTGCCATTATTCATATGGCCTTATATTAGGGAATTTATTCAAAGTATGAGTATCCGGGCGTCTCTCCCTCCACTAATATTACCTATCAAAATTTGTGAATGATATACAGGATTACAGCCATATCAATTGATATGGCTGTTTTGTTATGCACCTATTCTGTTTCGTATGTTTTTAAAATAGAGAGGAAACTCAATTCTTCTTAAAATACGGATGCTCTGCCAGCATACGGGCATTTTCTTCCTTTGAGATATTGATATATTTTAGAAAAGAAGATTCCGAGGTATGGCCTGTAACTTTCATTATGGCCAAGGTAGGGATCCCAGCTTTGTACATGTTAGTAGCCCCTGTTCGACGGGCAGTATGTGAGCTTACCAGCTCCCATTTTTCTTTTGTGATCGTGTATTTCTTGCCACCGTTT
>CAZDXY010000180.1:0-4780 GCA_964509385.1 uncultured Rikenellaceae bacterium | reverse complement strand
TTAAAGTTATTTTTTTAATTCTTTCATAATTTCCTCAACTTCTTTATACCCTTTTTGGTAAAACTCTTCCTCTTCAGGGTCCAATTCCCGTAGTAAGCGGAGAAATTCACCCACATGTTCTTTTTCTTCATTGGCAATATCAAGAAGGACCTCTTGACTTAATTTATCACTGGTGCTTTCAGCAGTTTGTTGATATAACTGAATAGCTTCAAATTCTGCTGCAATCATAAAACGTATAGCTCGCACCAACTCCTCGTGAGTCAGTTTTCGATCATTTTTAAGTAATGTAAACGGGTTACAAAATTCTGGCATTTTATTGCTCCTTTCTTTCTAATACTTTATTATTTTTCATTTTTAAATTAACGCATTCTTTTTCGGTAAGTAAATAATTGAATTGATAGAACATTAAATTCATCTACTCAATCAATTCATTTCTTTTATTTTATTATCCCATATTAGTAAAAGAAAAAACCAGGAATCAGGGTAAGGCTAAAGTTCACCTAAAACTTCAAGTAAGTCCAAATAACGGTTTTTAACATCTTTCTTATCAAGCTTTTCATATAAAGCAGTTTCACTCATTCGTTTTATCATTTCAGCCTGACGCAAGATCGATTGATACTGTTCTGAACTTCGAGCCTGAGCTGCGATCGTCTTTAGTACTTCCAGTAAATGAATCGTCACCGCCACGCTTGTTTGACCATATTGTCGAATCTGGTCAAAAGCTGCATTTAACATTCCAGTAAAATTGGTAGGTTGCATTATTAAACGGAGCTTCCCTTCATCGTCACAATGAAATTGTGTTGGAAATTCTTTATGGATTAAATAGCATAAAGCTGCTCCAAGATAATCTATACAGGTTATTGCAGTAAAAGGATCATTAATGCCAGGGGATAACGCTCTTAATGCCACTTCCACCAATTGATGGATGGCAAATTCGGGGTCTTGATCTGGAGTTCGCTGAGATCCCAACCTAAAACAAGCAATGATTTGTTCGGAGGTTTCTTCTTCAAAATCTTTTGCACCATAAGCTATTACTAAAGATCCACCTGCTACAATAAATTCTCCGGGATGGTATTGAACATGCAAGATGAGTTCGTTCTGTTTTGCAATTTCTAACAATGAATCTTCGGCGATAGTTCGTAAGTATCCACTTTTAGGAGCAATGGTTGTTAAACCAGATTCATTTTTAACATTTTCAAAGATTTGTAACAATTCTCTTTGTTTTTTTTCATCAACCATACACTTTCTTCCCTCAGGAAATAATCTTTGAAGATCTTTTTCCAGCTCTCCAAATACCTTAGCAACAATTCGATCAGCTTGGATTGAAGTAGAGATGTGGTGAATGAAATAAATAAACACCCCAATATTAACCATTGCCAATACTATGGCGAAGCTTACCGATATGCTTGGGGCAAACACCTCTTCGCCGGTAGTTTTTATAGTTTGTAAAATCAATAAACAATAGATAAAAGTAGCAACAAACGTTCCGAGAACAATCTGATTACCTCGATCGGACATAAAGTTACGCAATAATCGAGGGCCAAATTGTGAGGATGCTAATGTGAGAACAACCATTGTAAGTGAAAAAACCACCCCAGCAACCGTTATCATGGAACTAGCAACGGTGGTTAAGACTGAACGAGCTCCTTCTGGATCACCGGCATACAATAGATCAAAAAAAGGATAAGATTGAATCCATACTCTTTTATCTATTTCCTGCATGATAATAGATAATCCAACTGCCAATAAAACCATCAAGACTGGTATGAACCAAAAATTACTGCTTATTGACCTCCAAACATAAAAAAGTTTTGTTTTCATTTTTTCCATATAATAAAAATCCCTCATTTTTCGAAAAGTACTTTTCATATCAAACATTAAATTCATTCTTTTTGAAAATTTTACCACTATCTGATAAGTTACAAAAATATCTTAAAAATAAAAAGTTCTTTGAACTAAAATCGGATGACAGACTTGCTTCGCGGAGTTAAAAACCGATTTCTATCATTACAAATTTTTACACCAGGTTTTGTCTCCTACTGATATTTTTTTGTAATTAAAAACGATATGAAAGATAATATTGTAAAATAAAGTATGTTTTTTAGATCTTTATTTCTCATCCAAGAAACGAAGAAAATTCTGACCTTTGCGTGGTATATGGAAAAAGTGGTTTTTCTAACCGATTACCTAAAACCAAATTTACATAAGTGCCATCAACTTAAAAAATTTATCTTTTTGATGGTAATTTTAGTTTTGTCAGTTTTTTTATATCCAGATCTTGCCAATACCCAGGAACCAATCTTACTTGGATGCGAGATCAATTATCCCCCATTTTGCTTTGTTGACGTCGATAGTCAAGCCAACGGTTTCTCTGTCGAACTTATTCGCGCTGCTCTTGCCGCAATGGGTCGAAAAGCAGCTTTTCGAGTTGGTCCTTGGACGGAGGTTAAAAGCTGGCTGGAAAAGGGTGAGGTTCAAGCCTTACCATTGGTAGGTCGCACACCGGAGCGAGAATCGTCTTTCGACTTTACCTTCCCCTACTTATCTCTTCATGGTGCCATGGTAGTTCGTACTGAAACAAAAGACATTCAAAACTTGAATGACCTAAAAGGACATAAAGTTGCTGTTATGAAGGATGATAACGCCGAGGAATTTTTACGACGTGAAAATATAGGTGCTGAAATTTACACTACCAATACTTATATAGAAGCCCTCCTTGGACTTTCCGAAGGCATTTACGATGCAGTGGTTATTCAATGGTTAGTGGCATTGCGTCTTTTACAGGAAATAGGACTCAATAACCTGCAGATTGCTAATAAACCAATCGATGCCTTCCGTCAGGATTTTTGCTTTGCCGTTCAAGAAGGAGACCGTGAAACACTTGCTTTGTTAAACGAAGGACTAGCTCTAGTTATAGCTGATGGAACCTATCAACATCTCCATTCCAAATGGTTTGCAGCCTTGGAATTACCAACTCGTCGACGCATTATAATCGGTGGAGATTTTAATTTCCCTCCTTTTGAATTTATTAATGAAAATGGTCAACCCGACGGATTCAACGTTGACCTAACCAAAGCAATTGCCAATGAAATGGACCTCGATATTGAAATCCGGCTCGGTCCTTGGGCTAAAATTCGTGAAGACTTAATTGAAGGAAAAATTGACGCAATCCAGGGTATGCTCTATTCACCGGAACGCGATTTGCTTTTCAACTTTACTCCTCCTCATACAACTGTCAGTTCGGTTAGTGTAATACGTAAAGGAGAAGGAGCTCCGCCCTCATCCTTAGATGATTTAAGGGGCAAACAGATCATCGTCCAACAGGGTGATATTATGCATGATTTTCTTAAAGAAAATGGAATCGAAGACCAAGCCATTTTTGTTGAATCACAAAAAGATGCCCTTCAGGTATTGGCCGAGGGAAAGTATGATTGTGCACTGGTTTCGATGAGAACCGCTCTATATTGGATCGAAAAGCATGGTTGGGATAACCTAACCGTCGGTCGCGAACCATTTGTAGCTAATGATTATTGTTTTGCGGTTCTTCATAATCAGAGAGCACTATTGAGTCAATTAAGCGAAGGATTAAACCTTCTTTCTAAAACTGGAGAATATCGTAAAATATATGAAAAATGGATGGGCATCCTCGACGTAAGAAGTTTAAGGCTGATTGGTATTTTAAAATATATAGCCATAATAATTATTACTCTGCTTTCTCTCCTCTTTATATTTTCTCTATGGTCTCATTCGCTTCGCAAACTGGTTGTCAAGCGAACCAGAGAATTACATGAAAGCGAACAACAAAAGGAACTCATCTTGAATTCCACTAATGAGCTTATCACCTACTATGATACCAACTTAAGTATTATTTGGACGAATCGTTTATCCAGTAAATCAATTGGAAAAACCCCTGAGGAAGTCATTGGAAAGCACTGTTATGAATTGTGGCATCAACGCAAAGCACCCTGTACTCAGTGTCCAGTTCTTAAGGCTCTCCATGATAAAATGCCTCATGATGGAATCAACCAAACTCCTGATGGTCGCTACTGGTATATGCGCGGTTATCCAATATTTGATGAAAAAGGACAAGTTGTCGCGCTTGCTGAGTTTACCCAGGATATAACTGAAAAGAAAAAAATGGAAGAAGAGCATGAAAAACTCCAGGGTCAGCTTCTTCAAGCCCAAAAGATGGAATCGGTTGGAAGATTGGCTGGAGGCGTAGCTCATGATTTTAATAACATGTTGCAAGCCATCTTAGGTCATACCGAATTAGCTTTAAATCAAATAGATCCATTCCATCCTATCCGTGCTGACCTCATAGAAATTCATCAAGCTGCTAAACGATCTGCCAATTTAACGAAGCAATTATTAGCTTTCGCCAGCAAACAAACCATTGCTCCGAAGGTACTTGATCTCAATCAAATCATTGAGAAAACATTAAATATGCTGAGGAGATTGATCGGTGAAGACATAGAGCTTGACTGGTACCCGTCTAAGGATTTATGGTCGGTTAACATTGATCCTTCACAAATTGACCAAATATTAACCAATCTATGTATCAATGCTCGTGATGCTATTACGGGACATGGAAAAATAACCATCGAAACTGGCAATGCTTTTTTTAATGATAACTACTGCGCACAGCATTTTGGATATATACCCGGTGAATATGTTCTTATGTCGATAAGCGATACTGGATGTGGAATGGATCAAGAAACTTTAGCTAATATCTTTGAGCCTTTTTTCACCACCAAGGGATTTGGGAAAGGCACTGGCTTAG
>CAZDXY010000179.1:0-4811 GCA_964509385.1 uncultured Rikenellaceae bacterium | reverse complement strand
GCTTCGCGCAGTTCCTCACGCAACGCTTAGCTTTGAGGCAAAGAGCAATCAACGTTAATTTTTTTTAAATTACAAAATACCATTAAGAGTGGCTTTGAGCAAGCCACTTTTTTTATAGGTTTGTGCAATAATTTAATCGATTATCGGAATGCAAAAATTATCCCTTCGATATAAATCTATACTGCTCATAAGTCTTGTGCTCATAGCCGACCAGGCTCTTAAAATTTGGGTCAAAACAAACATGGTACTTGGCGAGCAGTTCCATGTATTGGGCAACTGGTTTATCATACATTTCACTGAGAATCCAGGAATGGCTTTTGGCATGGAGTTCTGGGGAGAATACGGAAAGCTCACACTTAGCTTGTTTCGTATCGTTGCAATTATTCTAATCTGCATTTATATTTCATGGCTAATTAAAAAGAAAATGCCCACTGGAGTTGTTTTAGGTATGTCTTTAATCCTTGTGGGTGCTATGGGCAATGTAATAGATAGTGCATTCTACGGAATGATATTTGGCGAATCGTACTACGAACCTGCCACTTTTTTCCCTCCTGATGGTGGCTATGCCAGCTTTCTTCACGGTCGTGTTGTGGATATGTTCTATTTTCCCATTATTCAAACAAATTGGCCCAACTGGGTTCCTTGGATTGGAGGTCAATCTTTCGTCTTTTTCCGCCCAGTATTCAACATTGCCGATTCCGCAATAACCGTTGGCGTATTCTACTTGATCATATTTCAAAGAAAATTTCTATTCGAAAAACACGCGGAAACTGAAAAATGACACCCAAACGATTTGTATTAATTGCTGCAGGTGGATCAGGAGTTCGAATGGCATCCGAAGTTCCAAAACAGTTTTTACTCCTACAAGGGTTTCCCATTCTTATGCACACAATAAAAGTGTTTTACTCGATCAAAACAACTTCTTCTATTGTGGTGGTTTTGCCATCGCATGAAATACCACATTGGGAATTACTCTGCAAAGAGTACAATTTTACCATTCCTCATGCTGTGGTTGCTGGGGGGAATACCCGATTCGATTCGGTTAAGAAAGGGATAAATGCCTTTGGCAATGAAGTAGGATTGATTGCCATTCATGACGGAGTTCGTCCCCTGATCCAAACCAAATTAATTGAGGAATGCTATAATTTTGCTTATGAATTTGGAAATGCAATACCAGCAGTTAGGGCAACTGAGTCTATACGACTGGGAACAAATTCCAATAATACAAAAGTGGATAGAAAATCGGTTTGGCAAATACAAACCCCTCAGGTTTTTTACCTTGAACGGATTAGGGATCACTACAAACCCCAATGGCAAGAAGATTTCAATGATGACGCATCGGTTGCTGAGGCATGTGGCGAGAAAATAAACTTAATCGAAGGGGATATTGAGAACATTAAAATTACCACTCCAATGGATTTGGTTCTTGCTAATTGCATTTTAAAGAGCAGAAATGAAAGCAATAAAAAATAGATTAAGATATTTAGAATTTCTGCTTTCTATTTTTCCTTTAAAAACTCCAACATTCCCTTAATGCTTTCGATGTAATGTTTCTGGCGATCAAGATGAGAGGTCAGAGATTCGGATGATACATTTTTTGATTCATCTTCATCTTCTGTTGCTGGTAACGAAATATCGCCAGACAAATTATCATCAGTGTATCTTTGGGGAACCCCATTTTTATTGATAAACATATCCCCTTTACCCTCGCAGAGCCAGAGAGGATCGACACGAAATTTAGTAATTAAACCTTTAATCATTACTGCACTTATCCCCGTTTTTCCTCTCTCAATATCAGAATAAGATCCTTGCTTTATACCAAGTATCTCGCTAAAAGTGCGTTGGCTAAGGTTTAAGGTCTTTCGTACCTCCTTTAAACGTTGGTTTTCATTCATAAGGAATGGGAAACTTCTGATTTTTTATTTTTAAAAAAATGTAAATTGGTCTATAAATTGATTATAAAATTTTTTTCAATTTTGTAAATTCTTCATAAAAATTGAAAATGTAAGCCCCTTGCAAAAATAAATATTTTATTAAAAATTTTTTCAAAACAAAATAATACCCATACAAATAGTTTAATTTAGCCCGACTCATCTATTAATTTGTGATTATGAATTTGAGTGCAAAAAGAGCTGAAACAAATCAAAAAATCTCTTATTTAATTTCTCAAAACACTAAGCTCTTAGATTCTTTGGTTAAAAGCATCGTTGATTTAGCCTCCAAACCAATACTTATTGTTTCTGACAATTCAATTTTTTATGCAAACCGTGAAGCCATAAAACTGCTAGGTATCCCATTAAAAGCTTTAAAAGAAAAAAAGATTGAGGAGATTTTTGTAATTAGCAAAGGGGCACAATTGGTAAACATTTTTGCAAAGTCAGCAAACCTGAAAAACTCACAATTAATTGGTGAGTTGAAACTAAAAATTAGTAATAGTAAAGAGCACTGGGTTTCTCCAAGGATAAAGAGATGTCTTTGGAAGGGTAAATCTGCCCTTATGATTGATCTGCAGCAATTGAATAACGAAAAATCTTCCACATCGCATACTAGAATCTCATACGAAAACATTCTGCAGGCATTAAAAACAGCAAAGCAAGGCATTTGGAATTACAATCTAAATAGCTCTGAAACTCATATTAACCAAGAGTTCTTTTCCATGCTTGGGTACATTCCTGGAGAAGGTAATACCAACCCATTATCATGGGAAGAAATTCTCCATCACGACTCTTTAAGTGACTTTAAAAAAATGATCGAAGGGTATAAACAAGGGAAAGAAATAGATAGTACCTGGGAATATAGTGTGAAGGATAAGAATAACGATTATCGTTGGATTTTGGCAATAAATCAGGTAACAGACTGGGATAAAAATGGCAAACCCACAAGACTTACTGGTTTACATAAGGATATCAACGAGCAGAAAAAATGCGAAATTGAAAAGGAGGAGTATCAAAAATTACTGTATAATTTTTTCCAACACTCCCACGACGGGATTATTATTATCGATGAAAAGGGTGTTATCAAAGAATGGAATAAAACCCAAGAACAAATAACTAATATAAAGGAGGATCAAGTTGTCGGTAAAACAATTTGGGACGTACAACAAGATCTTTCGCTTAAAAAGGAAACTTCTGTAAATTATATCAACTTACTTAAGAAAGTTTTTTCCATAATTACTCATACTGGTGTTAATCCCTGGGAAGGAAAAGTTTACGAAACAGCCATTACACTTGATTCTGGTGAGCAAAAACATATTCAACAAACCTTTTCCCTTATAAGAAGGACATCGAGTATACTATTTGCTTCAATCATAAAGGATATTACTGAAAGTAGAGCCAGCCATTTAAAAGTTGAAAAAAGCGAAGAACGATTAAAATTGGCAATATCAGCAGGAAATGTTGGCATTTGGGATTATGATTTTACAAATCAAGAAATTTATATTTCTCCCACTGCTTATACAATATTTGGATATCTTCCCAAAGAGATTGAACCCAGTGAAAATCTATACAAATCAGTTATTCATCCGGATGATCTTGATGAGGCAATTCAAAAACTTAGAACTCTTTTTATATCTGGCAATGTTCTTGAAATGGAGCTAAGGGTTCGAAGGAAAAATGGTGAATATATGTGGATTCTCTCAAAAAACAGGATTATTCGTGACGAACATGGTGAAAAACTGAGAGCCACAGGTACAATATCCGACATTACGCGTCAAAAAAATGTTGAAATTGAACTAAGGCAAAGCCAAAAAGATCTTACAAAAAACCTTAAGCAACACGAAATCCTTTCGGAAATATCCTATGTACTTAATACTAATATCGACTTCCAGTGGAAAAACAGTGAAGTTTTAAGGCTTATAGGTATTTTTACAAATACTAGTAGGGTATACATTTTCGAGAATATACCGGAGAAAAACATCACTGTAAACACATACGAATGGTGCAACAAAAATATTACCCCCCAGATTGATAATCTTCAGGATGTTGCGTTGAATGTTGTAAAACAAAGTTTCAAGGGGAAAGACTACCTTTATTCATCTAATATTAAAGAAGATCTTTCTCCTGAGTTTGCTTCAACGCTATTATCTCAAGGCATTGAGTCACTTTTGGTTTTTCCATTACAGGTTAGCGGAAAGCATTTTGGGTACATCGGCTTTGATGAGTGTACATACGAAAGGAAATGGGAAAAATCGGAAATTGAACTACTAAAGACCATTTCAAACCTCATATCATTCTCATACGAGCGCGAGCTTAGCCAAATGCATTTTCAACAAAACGAAGAACGATATCGCGAACTGACAGAAAAACTTCCGCAAATTATTTTTGAAGTATCCCATGATGGCCGGATCGATTTCCTTAACCTAACAGGATGCAAGTTTTTTGGGGTTACAAAAAATCACGTTAATCAGGGTCTTTTTGTTTGGAATATCTTTCCGCTTCGCGAGGTGGTTAAAATGAAAAAATTGAGGAATAATGTAATCGTTGCGCCAGATCTCGAACCCATCCGTCTTGAGGTTAAAACAGCTGAAAAGCATATTAAACCCATGGTTTTTTTTATTCGCCCTCGCATGGAAGGTGGTGAACTAATAAATTTTACAGGAATTGCCCTTCAACCCGAGAGTTGATCAACATCACTCTGAAATGCAGATTGTTTAACCCGTTTTTAATATCTTTGTGTTATTAATGCAAATTAACAGTTGAAAACAACTCTTATTTATCCTGTTAATCGATAGAATATCAATAATTTGAATTCTGCTGCTTTGTGTAACTTTGTGTCTTAGTGCCTTAGTGGCAGAAATAATAATAGCCACAAAG
>CAZDXY010000178.1:0-4814 GCA_964509385.1 uncultured Rikenellaceae bacterium | reverse complement strand
GAAAATATTGATAATCGATCACTTAAGCGTGTTGCTTAGGTCGAACTCACGTTATTTAGGTTACCTAACTTTCTTAATAAGAATAGTGTGTTAAAATCAACTGCTGCCAACAAGGGGTGTAGCTATTTATTTATAAAAGCATTCAGCATCGTCAAACAAAAAAAGATAAAGATGAAAACAAAATTGATTTTTTTGGTACTCCTTTCAACAGGAATTTTTTTAGCCTGCAACTCAAATAAGAAGCAAAATAATCAGACAGTTACCAAGTCAGAAAAAACACTTATTGGTAAGTGGGTAAGGATTAGTCAAATTGGTCCCATTGGCTTTGAGTTTAAAGAGAATGGATTGTTAGAAGGTGATTTTGGGAACGACCAAACTGTTGATATTAGTGCAAGATATGAAATGTCGGGAGATACAATCAGGTTTACTGATTTAGAAGGGCAAATGTGCTGGGGATATGGGCAGTACAAAGTTTATCAAACAGATTACTATGTGTCCTTCGATTTAATCGATGACGATTGTGGTGGCAGGATAAAAGCTACAATGGGATTTTGGACGCGTCCTGATTTCAATGATCTTTTAAAGGCTCTTGATGATGAAATATCAAAATCGCCTCAGCCAGAACTATATTTAACTAGAGCTAGGATATATTTAGCAATAGGTATGATCAACATGGCAAAAGATGATTTTGATAAATATCTATTAACAGACACACTAGACGCTAGAGTTTATGTAAACAGGGCTGGAACCAGATTTCCAAATGACTTGAACGGAGTAATTTTAGATTGTGATAAAGCAATATCTATAGACCCAAATAGTAAAAATGCTTACTTTCTTCGTGGATTGGCGCGATACGAATTAGGCGAAAAAGAGCAAGGATGTGCAGACTTTAGTAAGGCAATTGAACTGGGTTTTTCTGTATTGAGAATTGCCGAACAAGAAAGGTGCATTGATTTTTGGAATAATTAATAAGTGAAATCAAAAACTGGCTCCAACAAGGGGTGTAGTTAATCGAACCGTTATTTGGCGATCAGGACAGGTATTAGGCTGAGTGGATATCATTCGATCTGAAGTTTTGAGTGCACCCAATTTGAAATAAACCATTTACTTTGGGATATAAAATTTTAAAATTCACTAAATTAGTATAGCGTATATTAACTTCAATTCTCTTTTCAGTGCTCATTTTTTAAGAGTTGACAAATCAACTTTTTTCAGTATTCTCAACTTAAAATAAGGGAGGACATGAAATGAAAAGAAATACAACAACAAAATTCTTGCTAAGCGCGATGCTGTGTACCATGACTCTCCATTATTCCTGCAAGAAAGACGAAAGTAAACCCAAGTACGACTATTCTAACCTGAATGGTATCATGGCTTTTTCAATCTCTGAGGGAAGAATAGTTATCCTCGACGGAGAAAAAAAACCAGTAAGACCATCTCGGTGCCAAACACAATAACTTACAATAATTATATGAAGCCTTATGTTTGGGAGGCGTCCGTTTCGCTGTCATCGGACAGAACGCAGATGGCTTATTCTGCACTTTCCAACGAAGGGTATCGTGTGTTTAAAATGGACTTAAACACTCAGGAATACATTAAGATCCCGGATCAAAATTCGGGTTTAGAGGATCACTTAACCTGTCCTGTCTGGAATTCAGACAATTCAAGGATATATTTCATCCACGCCGGTTTGTACTATGGACCCGTATACAGTATGCTGCCCGACGGAAATGACTTGATACAGGTAACAGAATTCCATGTTTTCAGGAGTATTTCAGCTGCCTGCGATGATAGTTTTATAGTTTATGCCAGCGCTTATGAGTCGTTTGATGATCCACCGCAGGGAATTTACTTATACAACATTCAGGAAGATACAGTTGTGCCAGTGATAACATATGACTTTCCAATTACGGCCTACGGTCCTGTCCTGTCGCCCGATGGACAGCAAGTTGCCTTCGTGCTGACGAATTGGTTCGCAGAACCAAGCCCCCCGCCTTATTACAGAAAGATTATGATTGTTAATATTGATGGTTCAGATGCAAGAGTAGTGAAGGAGTTGCCCATGGTCAGGAATGTCGCTAATACGTATGTCACCTGGTCGCCTGACGGGACCAAACTTGCCTTCAACATTTCAAGAGGAATAGAGGAGGATTACTATCCTCAGATTTATATTATCAATACCGACGGAACCAATATGACGCAGGTGACTTTCATGAATGAATTTATTACCGGGCTATGCTGGATTGAATAGCGTTTCAGGAGTTTCGCATCATTAGTATTCAATGATAGGCTTTTTACATTCATGGTATTTTATAACAGCACAAAATGTGATTTTGTGGTATAAATAAATTCATTATGCTTTATGTATGAGATATAATTGGAATAGAAATCATGTACCTTTTTAAAATAATACTGATTAAAATTTTTTTTAAATGTTTTAAAAACAATGAAAACATTGATTGAAAAAATAAGGAATGATCTCAGAAGCAGCATTGATGAAAAAACAAAGGAGACGAGTCAGAATTTCTTTAAAGAAAGGATTAAGTCTTACGGAGTAAAGATTCCTGTTGTAAACAAAATTGGCAAGGAGTATTTCGAGCAAATTAAATCTTTATCAAAATCCGAAATTTTCAACCTGTGTGAAAAGCTGTGGCAATCGGAATACATTGAGGAATCGTTTATTGCATGCAATTGGTCGTACTATATCCACAAAAGATATGAACCCAAAGATTTGCTGGTATTCGAGAAATGGATTCAGAATTATGTAAATAACTGGGCTTCGTGTGATACCCTGTGTAACCATACGGTGGGAACGTTTGTTGAGATGTACCCTGACCATGTCAACAGGCTTAAGGATTATGCCAGATCAGAGAACCGATGGATGCGAAGGGCATCTGCAGTAACACTGATTATACCCGCAAGAAAAGGAAAGTTCCTGAGCGATATTTTGGAGATTGCAAACATTCTGCTTACCGACCAGGATGATCTGGTTCAAAAAGGGTATGGTTGGATGCTCAAAGCCGCCAGCGAGGCAAATCAACGGGCAATATTTGACTATGTGATCAATAATAAGGCAATCATGCCCAGAACATCACTAAGATATGCCATAGAAAAAATGCCCAAAGAGCTGAAAACTGCTGCTATGGAAAAATAATGGGGTAATGCATGAATTTCATGCAAAGAGGAATGAACAACTTTTTTATCAAGACTCGTAATGGAGTGGCTTACGGACTAAAAACCTGATTAGTCAAAAAATCCCCTCATCCGTTCAAAGAAGTTACGGTCGCTGCTATCGGGGTTCGGAGCAAAACTCTTGGAGTTTACAAGTTTTTCAAGCATAGCTTTCTCTTCCTTCGATAGATTCTTGGGCACCCATACATTAATGGAAACCAGCAGATCGCCTCTGCCGTAACCGTTAACATCGGGCAATCCCTTTCCTCTCAGCCTAAGCACTTTACCCGGTTGTGTGCCGGGTTCTATTTTAATTTTTACCTTGCCATCGACCGTTGGTATCTCAACGGGAGAACCCAATGCAGCCTGTGGAAAACTTACGTATAGGTTGAAGATCAAGTCGTTGCCATCGCGGATAAGGTCGGGATGCTTCTCCTCCTCGATGAGCACCAGCAGATCGCCGTTAACACCGCCCCTACGGGCGGCATTGCCCTTGCCCGATACCGACATCTGCATTCCCTCGGCAACTCCGGCAGGTATCTTAAGGGAAATGACCTCCGAATCGCGAACTACGCCCTCGCCTGAGCAGCTTGTACAACGATCGGTAATCATCTTACCCTCACCATTACAAGTGGGGCATGGCGAAGTGGATTGCATCTGCCCAAGAAGGGTATTGGTAATGCGTGTAACATACCCTGAACCACGGCAAGTTGAGCAAGTTGAATAGGATGAGCCGTTGGCTGCACCGGTTCCGGAGCAGTCCTTGCAGCTAACATACTTGTTCACCTTGATCTTCTTCTCCACTCCGTTGGCTATCTCCTGTATGTTAAGCTTAACCTTCACCCTTAGATCGGTTCCCTTATTCACCCTACGAGAGCTACCCCTACCCCCGCCAAATCCTCCAAATCCTCCAAATCCAGAGAAATGTCCTCCGAAGATATCGCCAAACTGGGAAAAAATATCCTCCATGGTCATGCCACCACCCCTGAATCCACCTGATCCTCCGTTAAATGCAGAATGTCCAAACTGATCGTAGCGGGCGCGCTTATTGTCGTCGCTAAGCACTTCGTATGCTTCGGCTGCTTCCTTGAATTTCTCCTCTGCCGTGGAATCGCCCGGATTCTTATCGGGGTGGTACTTAATGGCCATCTGCCGGTAGGCCTTCTTTATTTCGTCCTTACCAGCATTTTTCGAAATGCCCAGTACCTCGTAGTAATCTCTTTTTGACATTAATTTGCTTAGTATTAAACTATTCTCCAACAACTACCTTTGAGAAGCGGATTACCTTATCGTTAAGCTTATACCCCTTCTCCACCACGTCCACAATTTTTCCCTTCAACTTCTTGGCATCCACAGGAATTTTGGTGATGGCTTCGTGTACATCTGTATCAAGTTCGAGGCCAACGGCCTCGATTTCTTTAACGCCATTGGATTTTAGGAAATCCAGAAATTTAGACTGAATTAGGACTAGTCCCTGCTTTACGGCATCAATATCAACGGAATCGTGGGTATGTTTCACCGCGCGATCAAAGTCATCGATTACAGGAAGTAACGATTTCATCACATCTTCGGAAGCATACTTAATTAAATCCATCTTCTCCCTTTGGGTGCGCTTGCGATAATTATCGAACTCTGCCGACAAC
>CAZDXY010000177.1:0-4890 GCA_964509385.1 uncultured Rikenellaceae bacterium | reverse complement strand
GAATTAACAATTTTATACGTTTCTTGTTTTCAATAAAAATTAAATAAACTCCTAAAATGCTGAAAAGATATAAGTTTTATTCATTAGTAATTATTCTGCTAGTTGGAATTCTTTTATTTGCATGTGAATATGAAAATCCTAGTAAAAACAAGGCAAAATATGTGTTCTATTTCATAGGCGACGGTATGGGTATCCAGCAAATTAATGCAACTCAAGTTTATTTGGCATCCATTAATGGGGCTTCAGAAAATGAACACTTAAGCTTTACAACTTTTCCGATTACGGGTTTTTCTACCACATTCTCTGCAACTCGTTATATTACAGGATCCGCTGCAGCAGGAACTGCTTTAGCTACAGGAAAAAAAACCTCCATCAATACCTTAGGTCTAAGTGCAGATCATTCCGATACAATATATAGTATTGCATACTATGCAAATAAAGCAGGTTTTCAAGTTGGTGTTACTACAAGCGTTAGCATCGATCACGCAACGCCAGCAGCCTTTTATGCCCATCAACCCAAAAGAAACATGTACCATGAGGTAGCTTATGATCTAATTAAATCGGGTTACAAATTTTTTGCAGGAGGTGGTTTCATTGATCCTATGGGATTAAAAAGTAAAAATCCCCTTGGCGATGTTTTTGAAAAAGGACTTGAAAAAGGTTTTTATTTCTCTCAGAGTTTAATCATCCCCGATACAATATTAAATCAAAATAAATCAATAGTTTATACAACTCCTAGCCCTGACGAAGGTTCCTCGTTAAAATATCGAATTGACAGGGACAAAACCGATGTAACCCTTGCTAATATTACTTCTTTAGCCATAGATGTTCTCATGAACCCCAAAGGTTTTTTTCTTATGGTTGAGGGAGGGAAAATAGATTGGGCTTGTCACCATAATGATGCTGCAGCCACCATAGGTGAAATGATCTGTTTCTCTGATGCAGTTGCAGTTGCTCTTGAATTTTATAAAAAATACCCAAACGAAACCTTGATTGTTGTTACATCCGATCATGAAACAGGTGGAATGAGCTTAGGAAATAAACAGATGCAGTATGAAATGAACATTTCGCTTTTGTCCAATCAGAAGGTATCTCTCGAAAAATTTAATCAAAAAGCAATAAACTTTAAAGATAAACATAACCAAAAACCTTCATTTCAGGATTATTTGCAATTCATAGCTGGCGAACTTGGGCTTGATGTCAAATCTCTTAATGGGCTTCAAATTTCAAATTTGCAGAAGGCACACTCAGCCTCCTTATTGCAAAACGATCCATTACTAAATGGCATAAATACTGAAGAGTACGGATCCTTCGATCCCTTAGCTGTTGCAGCAATTCAAACGTTGAATCAAATGGCAGGTATAGGTTGGACATCTTTTTCCCACACAGGATCTCAGGTTCCTGTTTATGCAATTGGCATTGGCCAGGATTTATTTTCGGGTCAGATGGATAATACTGATATTCCTATCCGAATAGCAAATGCCATGGGAATAAACATGGATTAGAAAGCCAAACAAAAGCATACCCTTTATCAAGAGAAAATAACCGTTAATGAGGGAAAAGCATAAACCCGTCAAATGCATTCAATATATTATGTTGATTTGCTTATAGCAGATTTTTTTTTATACCTTTATCTATTCTATAAGTCAAGTTGTGATTACAACTTATTGCTCTAAAATTTAGTGTTTTATGAATATTTATAATCCAAATCTTATGAAAACAAATTTTTTTACTTTAATCTTTTTAATGCTTTCGATGAGCATTTTTGCTCAGGATATTTCTGAGGCGAAAAAAATTCCAACTACTTACGACCGTAGTTCATTTGCAGTTTTTTTCTTAGATAACTCTTCCAATGGCCATTGGGGAAAAGTTAAGGCTAAGATCGATTCAATCGTATACTCTGATAAGTACGACAACAATAACTTTAAGAATATCATATTAAAGTCTTCTGTTTCTGGACAAGCCGGGACAAAGAGTTCTCAAGAAGAGTTGCTGAAAGAGTTGAATAAGATGAATGTAGGCCGTGAACTTATTTCAAAGTGGTATAGTAGGCAACCCGATGGAACCATGGACATGGAATTGATTCACCAAAGAGGACGCTTTACTGCCACCGATGCCGATTTTCTCAGAGCCCAAACCAGCAAAAGGGGTAATGCTGCCCTCGAAGATTTTGGGAATCGACTGGTTAACCTTAGCCATGTACTTGTTATTGATCTTCAAAATGTTCAAACCATGGAAGAGGCTAAGGTTACCAACATGAAGGGATGGAAGGCAAATTCTGTGGGCTACATTTATCGATTAGATTTTAATGAGGAAACTCGCAATGCTTTATACGATACATGGATTTATGATGATGATTCCGAGGCTGATAAAGCTCAAAAACGTAAGGCTTTCGAGCAAATAGAATTTCCACTTGTTCCGGTTCTTCAGAAAACTGTTTCCGTTACTGCATCTCAAATGGAAAGTAGCTCTGGATTAAGGTTAGCCTTGAAATCAAAAAGTATGGATCAACTCTTGCAAGAAATGGTTCAAAAATCATACGATGAAATTATATATCAAATGGAGATGGGTGTTGAAGAGTTTAAGGTGACAACACCACTTTATTCTACACGACCTCTTAGAGCAAAAATTGGATTGAAGGAAGGACTAAAAACCGACTACCGTTTCTTTGTATATGAACATGTTTACAATCCAAAGACAAATCAGGCAGAACCCAAACAAAGAGGTGTAATAAGGGCTGGAACAAAATCACAAATAGTTGATAACCGTAGAGAAGCTACTGGCGACATGGGTACATCAAAATTCTACCAGGTTGCAGGCAGAAAACTTGAAGCTGGATTTACCCTTCAGCAACAAAACGACTTTGGAATGGAACTGCTGGTAGGTGGAGAAGTGGGAAATACAGCTGGTCTATACCTCCGTGGTGATATACGACTTAGCCGTTTTGTCGGAATAAAAGCACTTTTCGTATACGTTGAAGGAGGTGGAATTGATTCCAAAACATATGAAGGAGAAGAGTCAACTTTTTTCAGGTATGGAGGAGGGTTGGCAAAAGGGTTTCAACTTATGCGGAATATCGAATTACGCCCATTTGCTGGTGCTGGACTGGATAATACAACAAACTCGAAAATCCTTTCTGGTGAAAGCATTAGTTCTTTGTATGTAAGGGGTGGGGCAAACTTGGCACTAAATTTGAAACATAGTATCCAGCTTGTTGGAGGTGCAGGGTACTATGGATTTATAGGATACGCAACCGATAGCGATGGGAACCACGATAATAAAACTTGGGATTATTACTTTAAAAAGAGTGGAACAACAGCAATAGTTGGCGTTAAGTTTATGTTCTAGAAATAATTATACTAACCATAAATTTTTTAGATTATGAAAGCAATTCGTTTATTATCATTGTTAATTATTGCCGTTATGGTTTCCTCAACCATCAATGCGCAGGAGCGTTACAAGAAGAAGGAGCGTAGGGCTCATTACAGCAGCAACTACAACTATGAGGTGCAAATCATGGGAGTTGGTCAGGATGGAACCAAGGTTATGAAGGTTTGGGGTTACGGAAAAAGGGTAGAGGATGCCATTATTGAAGCCAAAATGAATGCTGTTGCATCGGCAATCTTTAAGGGTATTCCTGGTGGTCATGGTGCAGCTGCCACACCGGCTATTCTCACCGATCCAAACGCCAGCGAAAAACATGCTGATTATTTCGACAACTTTTTCTCACCAGGAGGAAAATATCTTCAGTTCATTACCATGACAACCGATGGCATGCCCAGCGGACAGGATCGCCTTAAAATGAAGGATGGCTACAAGGTAGCTATCTATACCCAGGTGATGTACGATGCTTTACGTAAACAGCTTGAGGCCGATGGTATTGCACGCAGACTTGACGCTGGTTTTTAATAGTTCAAAACCTTAATAGTTAAATAAATTGAAAATATTTTAGTTATGAAAAAATTATTTGGCATTTTAGTTCTATCAGCTATTAGTGTTACCCTTTTAGGCCAGGCACGCAAACCTACAATTATGGTTGTACCAAGCGATCAATACTGCATCAGCAAAGGCTATAAAATGGAGTTCGAGAGTATGGGTGCAAAGCAAACGCTTCCCGATTACAAAGCGGCCATGCAGAATGATGCAAATCTCAGGCTGGTTATTACCAAGATGGGAGAGATTATGGCAAACAGAGGCTTCCCCTTAAAGGACCTTGAAATGGAATTGAAAAACCTGGAGCGTGAAGCAGCAGAATCGGCAATGCTCACTTCTTCAAGTTCGGGCTCCGAAATGGCTGAGAGCCCAATTGACATGTTAAAGAGAACAGCAAAGGCTGATATTATTATGGACCTTAGCTACGAGATCAAGCGTCAAGGACCAAACAGCTATATAACATTTAACCTTAGAGGCTTGGATGCATACACATCCAAACAGGTTTCTGGCGCAGCTGGTACTGGCGCACCTTCATCGTCTGCTGCACCCGAATTGCTTCTTGAGGAAGCTGTTTTAAGCCATATGGATGGCTTTAATGCTGGCCTTCAAAGGCACTTCGATGACATGTTTGCCAACGGTCGTGAAATTAAAGTTATGGTAAGACGTTGGGCCAGCTGGTATGACAATCTTGAATCATACTATACCTATGATGGAGAGGAACTGGAACTTCTTGAGCATATTGAGAATTGGTTTTTCGATAATACTGTTCAAAAACGCT
This sequence comes from uncultured Rikenellaceae bacterium, assembly GCA_964509385.1. GTDB lineage: Bacteria > Bacteroidota > Bacteroidia > Bacteroidales > Tenuifilaceae > MWFE01. The sequence goes on along the minus strand of CAZDXY010000177.1, from coordinate 179 downwards.
TTAGCCTTTCCGATGCCTCTGAAAACATGATGAGATTGGAACAGGTACGCATACCTATGATGACTGTTGATAACCGAGGACGTGAACGTGCTGTTGATGCTCGCAGCTTCCTTAGCGGACTTAGTAGGCATTTACGTGATAATTTCCAGATTGATTCCAAGATTTATCTTCGTGGTTTA
>CAZDXY010000176.1:0-4918 GCA_964509385.1 uncultured Rikenellaceae bacterium | reverse complement strand
ATATTACCGATGGTTTGGTTAGGTTTGCTGTGGGCATTGAAGATGTTGAGGATATTATTGCCGATTTAGAACATGCTCTTTCAAAGGTTTAAGAAACCATTTAATTTTATTTTCGTTTGACTTATCGTGGATTAGCAATTTTTTTTATACTTTAGTTTTAGTATTTCCATGAAAGAGTACGAGTAGATTATTTACCACAAAACCAAAAAACCTAATTATTAAAATATTAGGAGATAATAATAGAAGGATATGAGCAAAAAAATTTTATTACCACTAATTATTCTTTTACATGTGCATGCTGCACAAGGACAAATTGAGCGCATGCCTCTGGGCGAAGGATCATCGTACACATTAATTCAAGGACATCCAAAACCGCTTGAAAATCCAAATCTTAAAGATGCCGAAGGAGTCCTTCTTTACGAAGATTTTGAAAGTTACACCGATGGCTTTGATCCAGAGAAATGGACAGTAAAAAGAAGTACTGATATTTCCGGAACAGATCTTTGGGATGCTACAACACCAATGTGGTTCCTTTGTAGTCCAAGTAGTTTCTATGGTAATGGATATAATTATATCAATTCAGGTTCATTCTCAGCCGCCATCGGCTACCTTGCCAACAACTTCACATGGCTAATATCGAACGATACAATTGATGTTGCATCAAGCGATCTTAAACTTCACTTCTGGTTAAACTACTACAGTACGGTTGATCAAACAACCTACTTCCATGTTATGTTTCAGGATGTTGATGAGGGAATTTGGTACAATCTAGAGAGTTGGGGTGATGATTCACCAATAAACCAATACCAACAAAGGGTTACAATTTCTCTGGATAATCTCTACAGTGATGGAGTTGAAAAATTTGTAATCGCTTTTGTTTATGAGAATGTTGACGATTCTGGGTTTCAACTTGCAATTGATGATATTCTGGTTGGTACTATTGAGGCGCCAAACCTCAAAATTACTCCTTACCATTTGCCATACTCAATGATTCCTGAAGTTCTTGTTGGCACTCTTAACAATACTCTAAATGCTTATGTTCAGAATCTTGGTGATGACTATGGCGATGGGTCAGTTTCCATTTCAGTTACAATACCTGAACTTAATGATTTTGAATCGGTATTAACGTTAACTGATTCAATCTTTTGTGGTGATCTTAAGATCTACCCTTTACCCGATGTTCCAAATTTCATAAATCCCGATACATACACCATCAACTATACTTTAAATTGGGAAGATAAAGGAATAAAAGAAAATGACTCTTTCCAATTCTCAGTAACTCCAAATACCTTTGCCAAAGATTACGGTGAAAGTTCAGGTATTTATGGTGGTGTAAGCCCCGGTAAAAATATTGTGTTCGGCAATTTCTACAACATTAAAGACTCCGTTGTTGCATCAGGAATTGAAATTCAGTGGCCAGCGTTCTCGAACCCAAGCTCTTTTAGGGCCTATATATATGAGTTAAATCCTGTTGATAGTTCTGCTTGTTTGATTTATCAAGGTCTTTTTCAAAAATTATTACAGCATTCTAACTCTACACATACATACACCATTGATCCTACATTCCTTACGCCCGGGACAAATTTCTTTGTGGCCATTCAACAGATATATAACACACCGCTTGGAGTTGGTTTCGACAGGATAAGGAATGGCTATTTCTGGCGTTTAAATAACCTTCAACGATTCGAAAGGGTAAGCAATCCTTCCATTGGGAATGTTGCCATTAGGCTAAAGATTGTTGAACCTATTGATAACCCTCTATTAAGTTTCACTGTTTCTGATGGAGAAGATGCCATTGAAGGAGCAACCATTCAAATAGAAGGAGAAAATCCAATATCTACAAATGTCGATGGGTTTGCCTCTCTACCCCTACCAAATGGTCATTACATATATACCGTTTCAAAGGATGGTTATATTAACTACATTGATACGGTTAAAATTCAATTTGCTAATGTACATAAGGATATTATCCTTAACGAAGCTTACACTATTACCTTTACCATTTTAGATATTGATGAGAATGCTCTGGAAAACGCAGAAATATTTATTTCAGAACAATCTGTTGCAACCAACTCAAATGGTGAAGCAGAAGTAATTCTTCCTTTTGGATTTTACAACTTTACTGTTACAAAAACTGGTTTTAGCCCCTTTAATGGGAACATTTTAGTAGTTGAAGATGATGAGGTTGAAATTATACTTACCGAAACAACCGAAACACATTCGATTAATTTTATTATTGTAAATCAACATCAGGAAGAGCCAATGGCTGGAGTTCGTGTTTTTCTTTCGAACTATGGCATTAAGTACACTAATACCGATGGTGTAGTAACCTATAATGGCATTCTCCCCACAGAGAGCGGATTGAATTACAGCCTATTTAAACATGGATATTATACAAAATCAGACATAATTGCACCTTTCAATTCAGATACTACAATATTGGATACTCTAAATATCATCAGGTACTCATTAATTGTTCAGGTTGTTGACACACTTGGCTACGCAATAATTGATGCCAGCGTATCAATTAACGAAGAATCGGAACATACAAATATTCTGGGTTATGCTGTTATTTCAGATGTAATTCCAGATGTAAACATAGAACTTACTGTTTCTAAGGAGGGTTATATAACCCATACTAGCAATATTACAATTATTGATGCTGATGTTCGCAAAACGATTGTCTTAAAAATTTATGAAGAAGATGATGATGAAAATTCATCTCCAATTGATATATTTTCTCCATTCAAACTATACCCCAACCCGAACAACGGGCTATTCAGCGTGAAGGGTGATGCAATTTTTTCAGTTTATGTATTCGACATTACCGGCAGATTACTAATTTCAGATATAAACATTGACGGGATTGCAACAATTGATCTAACCAATCGACCACCAGGTATTTATTTTGTAAAGGTCAGCTCTGAGAACTATACGAAAACGTTCAAAACAATAAAGCAATAACCATATTTTATATACGTTAATGAAAGCGGGCTAAAAAAATGCGTCCGCTTTCTTTTTGGCAATTAAAATACTTTAACTCAATGAATGCTGTAGGTCAAGTATCTGACAGCTATATTTATCCCAACCGAACCAATTATTTTAAATGGATTCTCATGGGGTTAATGATACTTTTCATCTCTGCATTTTCATCCATTATACTAATAACTATCTCGTACAAATATGTTAATCCTCCATTAACCTGGTTGATGGTTGAAAGGTATTTTTTCAACGAAAAAACCAAATTTTCACCCATCCAGAATCAAACTATTCAGTTTGAATCCGTTTCTCCCAACATGGTTTTGGCAGCCATTGCAGCAGAAGACAATCTTTTTCCCACACATCGGGGTTTTGACTTTGAGTCAATCAGGGAGGCAAGGGAACAACAAAAATTGGGGAAAAGGACTAGGGGGGCTAGCACAATCAGCATGCAAGTATCGAAAAATGTTTTTCTTTGGCACGAACGAACCTGGACAAGAAAGTTTCTGGAGGCTGGTTTTACTGTTTTCATAGAGGCATTTTGGGGTAAAAAACGAATAATAGAGGTTTACCTAAATGTTGCCGAATTTGGTCCAGCCATCTATGGAATTGAAGCGGCTTCGAGAGAATACCACAATAAACCATCAAGCAAACTTACCTACAACGAGGCTGCGATGATGGCAACGGTACTTCCAAATCCGCTTTTGCGAAACCCCGCCAAACCTTCAACCTATATGCTCAACTATCAGCAAAGAATCCTGAGAAATATGCAAAATCTGGGTGATATTGACCTCTCAAATAAAGTTCTCTCAAAAAATGAAGTTAAACACAAAAAGTAAGTATTGAAATACAAGCGATATATAATTATCCTATTTATATGGTTGTTTTCAGCAATCACATCAACTTCTTTTGGTCAGCTTAATAAAAGTTATTTCTTCAATCAAGGTAGATATTTTCTTAGTCGCGAACAGTTTCCCGAGGCCATCTCATCGTTAAATCAACTTATCAGGGTTGATACAACCATTGCCGAAGCATGGTTTTTACGGGGTGTTGCCAAATACTACCTAAACGATCTGCATGGTGCATTAAGCGACTTTTCCAAAACCATTTCTCAAAACCCTGTTTACTCACAGGCATACCTTTACCGCGCAGTAGTACTTAGCCAATTCTCAAGGTTTAATCAAGCCTTTTTAGACTTTGAGATGGCAATAGATTTAAGACCCAATTCGCCAGACGCTTATTATAGTAGGGGAATAAGCTATCTCTTAACACAGCAACCCGAAAAGGCGATAAAAGATTTTTCGCAGGTTATCAAATTTGAACCTAAAAATATTGAAGCTTGGCTTAACCGTGGGATTGCACATCTAATGAACAACGATACATTAAGTGCATTGAAAGATTATCAGCATGCCATTCCACTAAACCCTTTTAATGCCCAACCTTATAGCAAAAGAGGACGACTATACTACGAAATGGGCAAATACCAACAAGCCCTTGCCGACCTAAACCAGGCCATAAAATTAGACAATAGCTCATCAATAAACTATTTTTTAAGGGCATTAACCCATAGTGCTTTAGAGGACCTTGGTAATGCCATTGATGATTTGGACAAAGCCATTTCGCTATCACCCGATAATGCATTGAGCATTTACAACAGAGCATTGATTATGTGGCAAATGGGCGATACAAAGGCCGCTCTAATGGATTTCGATCGAGTATCGGAATTGAATCCAGATAATATGCTTGCATACTTTAACCGAGGGGTTTTACTATACGAACTGGAAAATTTTTCTGATGCCATTGATGACTTCACCACAGCCATTGAGTTATTCCCAGATTTTGCCAGAGCATATTTAATTCGTTCATCAGCTTATGCCCGTTTGGGCAACTGGTCGGAATCGGAAAGCGATAGGGTTTTTGCCCATAGTATAGCCGAGCG
>CAZDXY010000175.1:0-5053 GCA_964509385.1 uncultured Rikenellaceae bacterium | reverse complement strand
GCACCAGCATTTTTTGCGGTGCAAATATAAACGTTTTTTCTTTACTCCAAAACACAAAGCAACCATTTTGTCAATTTTTTTTTAAAGGTGTTATTTAAACTAGGTCATTCATTAATCTCAAATTAACTAAACACTTTTAAATAATATTTACCTTATATTTGGTTAACCATTAATTACAATTATTATGAAGATAAAAATATACATGCTTGCGGTAGCCATAATTTTAACTACAACTCACATTTTGCAAGCTCAAAATGAACCCGATACCACTCAGAAATGCAGGGTACTAATAGATAACATATCTGTATTGTATAAAGGGGGGTGTAAAGATGGATTGGCTCATGGTAATGGGATTGCAGTTGGTGTAGATAAGTATGATGGTAAATTTAAAAAAGGACTTCCACACGGTTTTGGAACATATACAAAGCCAACAGGCGAAAGATTTGATGGATATTTCAAGGAAGGGAAAAAACATGGGAAAGGTAAGTACTCATTTAGGTTCAATGGCAGAGATTCCACATTCAATGGTTACTGGAAAAACGATTCGTTAATAAAAATTATTATACCTCCAAACTATAAAGTTGATAAGAATATCAACGTAACCCGATATTCAGTTCAAAAAATGAGCAATGAGAATAGGGTTATGTTTTCGTTCCTTCAAAATGGAGTTCAGAACACAACTATTTCAAATTTTCATCTGAATTCAAGTAAAGGAACGCCTGTTACTATTGGAAGTAAACAAGGTTTTGAAAATATTGAATTCCCGGTTACTTGTAGGGTTACATATATCACATTTAACTCTTTAAGGACAACTACACTAAGAGTTGAGTTTGAGGTAACCATTAACCAGCCAGGCGATTGGGTAGTTACCCTTCACAATTAATGATATTGAGATCATATTTTATTATTCCTTATCTGTTTGTTCAATCGGTACAATTGAATTAGGTTTGCAAATTAATTTATTACCCAATGGAGTTTGAACTGCAAACATTGCATAATGGTATTCGTGTTGTCCATTTACATACAACATCACCTGTGGCATACTGCTGCATGATGATCAATGCAGGAACACGAGATGAACTGGAGGATGAGCATGGTTTAGCACATTTTATTGAGCATGTTATTTTTAAGGGTACTCGAAAACGCAAAGCTTTTCATGTGATGAGTCGCCTAGAGGATGTGGGAGGCGAGCTAAATGCATACACTACAAAGGAAGAAACGGTTGTTCATGCCACTTTTCTTAAACAAGATTTTCACCGGGCGGTGGAACTAATTGCCGACATACTGTACCGATCAACCTTTCCCGATAAGGAATTGCAGCGAGAGAAAGAGGTGATCTTAGATGAGATCAATTCATATAAGGATTCTCCTTCGGAGCTTATTTTCGATGATTTTGAGGAGCTGATCTACCCAAACCACCCCTTCGGAAGGAATATACTTGGATCAAAGAAATGCCTCAAAAGATTTGGTCGAAGTGATATTCTTCGCTTCATGGAACATACTTACAACACAGATCAAATGGTTTTTTGTTCGGTGGGTAATATTCCGATGAACAGAGTAAAAAAGTTGGCTGAAAGGTACTTTGGCCCCATTCAACCGAATCCAAGATTAACTCAACGTGCTCCAATTTCTGATTATTTTGTACAGAGCGTAACGAAAAAGAAAAACACGTATCAGCAGCATTGTATTGTTGGTTGTGCAACATATAATCTTTTGCATCCTACAAGGATTGGCTTACACTTGCTAAACAATATTTTGGGAGGTCCCGGTTTAAACTCTCGATTAAACTTAAGCCTTAGGGAAAGAAAGGGCTATGCTTACAACGTGGAATCGACATACACACCATACTCCGACACAGGGTTATTCAGCATATACTTTGGGAGCGATAGGGTAAATTTTGATAAATCATTGGCACTTCTTCATCAGGAGTTAAATAAATTAAGAACGACTAAACTGGGAGTTCTCCAGCTCTTCAAGGCTAAACGTCAGCTTATTGGTCAGTTAGCAATAGCCATAGAAAACAGTGAAGTGCTTATGCTCAATGTTGCGCGAAGCATTTTAATTTATAACACATTTGATACCATTGAGGCAATAAGTTCGAGGATTGAGAGCATTTCATCCTCTGAGTTAATGGATATTGCCAATGAAGTTTTTGCAAGTGATAATCTTTCAACTTTGATCTATAAATAGATGGAAGCTAGTAATTACTACTCTCACGAGCTTGAAGAGTACATCAGTCAACACACTTCGCCGGAGGATGAAGTGCTCTATGAGCTCAACAGGCATACACATTTAACAGCATATCATCCCAGAATGCTTTGCGGACAAATGCAAGGGAAACTGCTTGAGTTAATTTGTAAGATGATCAATCCACTGCATGTCCTAGAAATTGGTACGTTTACGGGTTACTCTTCAATTTGCATTGCCCGTGGTTTGCCGGGCAAAGGACATTTACATACCATTGAGGTTAATGACGAGATAACAGAACAAACCCTTGAATTCTTTTCCAAGGCTGGGGTGAAAAACCTGATAACCCTTCATGTTGGGGATGCATTGAAGATTATTCCAACTCTTGATGAACTTTTTGAAATGGTTTTTATTGATGGTGATAAAAGAGAATACCCTCAATACCTTCAGGCTATTTTGCCTAAGGTAAAAGTTGGTGGTTTTATTTTAGCCGACAACGTTTTGTGGGGGAGTAAAGTTTTGGATAAAGAAGCCTGCGATGACTATACTAATGGTGTAAGAGATTTTAATCTTATGATTGCCAATAACAGTAAACTAGAAAAAGTTTTTTTACCCCTTCGCGATGGACTAATGATTGCAAGAAAGATAGAATAGTTGTAATTAGAATTTTAAATAGTAAAAAATACAACAGCATCTTTTTTGAACTAAATAGCTTATAAGCTGTTTAGTAGATGAAAAAATAAGCATTATGGCAACATACAGCATCAAAGAGATGTCAATACTTTCAGGTGTGAAACCTCATACCATTAGGATTTGGGAGAAGAGATATAACCTTTTCTCGCCACAGCGAACCGATACAAATATTCGCCGATACAATGATGATGATCTTAAGCTAATGCTAAATGTATCTCTGTTGCTTTCCATGGGATATAAAATAAGCAGAATAGCTAAGTTGTCGGATGTTGAAATACGAAGTATTATTCAAAAGGAAAACAGTCATACCCTAACACCCCCTTTGCCCGAAACACTTTTTAATTCGGCAATGGAAATTAATGAGATAGAATTCTCTAGGAAAATCGAAGAAACGATAAGCGCAAGAGGTTTTGAGTGGACATTCGAGAATATGTTGGTTCCATTTCAGAAAAGGATGGGGTTGCTGTGGCAAGCAGGTACAATTACTCCTGCTCAGGAACATTTTGCCTCAAATATTATTAGGGATAAAATAATCAAACATACCAATTCTCTTCCTGATCCAATTAGTGGAAATTCAAGTATTTTATTCTTTTTACCTGAGGGTGAATTTCATGAAATCGGATTGCTGTACTTCAATTATATTGCCAGAAAAGAAGGATTAAACTCTGTTTACTTAGGTCAAACGGTGCCATTAAATGATATTCTTGATCTAAAAGGGAAAAAAGATTTTGCCGGTGTTTTTACTACAATTACCATATCAATTTCAAGGGAGGAAATAGCCTCAATGTTTGGAGCAATAAGGAAAAATTTTCCTAATGCGAAGATAATGGCAACAGGTTTGCAACTTGAGTTTGACCCCAGCCTTCTTCCTAAAGGAGTTGAAATGGTTAGATCCTCCAGTCAATTTAAGGAATATCTTAAAAAAATAATTAAAAAATAGCACTGCACTCCCTCCTTATGTCGTTAAATATTTAATAATTCTAACAGAATTGTTTAAATTGGCATCCGTCAATTTATTGATAAGTTTAATCTGTTTAAGCATTAATTATATGAATATCAGACGGCTATTTATCTATTTGTTGGTTATACTAAGCATGCTAAGTTGTTCCAACGATACCCATAAAGCTTTAGTGAAGTTACAGGATTTGGAATCTTCGAGGCCAAAGATTCTTCTTATGAATCCTACAGTTAGAAACTTAAAAACTTTTACCTACCTTATCGAAGAGGGAATTTTTCCCTTACCTGAAAATTATCAAGTTATTGGGGTTTTTCACAAACAGGGAGATTATAATTTTAAGCAGTCGGTTAATTTTATTGAAAATGAACAGTTGGAAAGGATTAATCTCATTGAGATTAGCCCTGAACTAACCTCCGAATCACTTTATCAGTTCAACGAATGTAGCTTATTATTCAAGGAATTATTTAACATATCTGAGGGTATCATCTTTTTGGGTGGCCCTGATATTCCCCCTTCAACTTATGGCAGAAACACCAATCTCTTAACCGAAATAACAGATATTCACAGACATTATCTTGAAATATCATTTCTTTACCATCTGCTGGGAGGATATCAGGATTCATCGTATAAACCCTTGCTTAATGAAAACCCCAAATACAGAGTTTTGGGTATTTGCCTTGGCATGCAAAGCATGAACGTGGCTACCGGAGGGACAATGACACAGGATATACCTTCAGAATTATATGGATTGAATCAAGTTGAACAGGTATTATCAATGGATATTGACAGCCAACACCGAAACTACCATGCAAACTTTGGAACTGACAAGAATTTGATTTGGGGTAGTTTTCATCGAATTAAATTTGAATCAAATAGTATTTTTGATAGTTTGAATAGTTTTAGGTCAACATTACCAAATGTTTGGAGTAGCCATCACCAGTGCATTGATGCATTGGGAAAGGAAATCATTCCTGTGGCTTGGTCAATGGATGGCAAAATAATCGAGGGCGTTACCCATTCTGAATTCCCCAATGTAATTGGCGTTCAGTTTCATCCAGAGATACCTGCTCTCTATAAACCCGATGAAAAGTTGAAACAGCATCCTAACACAGAAGCTGAACTTTCATACAACGATATGTTTACAGATGGCGGAGGAGAGTCTTTTCATCGTGCCTTCTGGCAGCATTTTGGTGAAAAATTTTAATGTTAGATGAC
>CAZDXY010000174.1:3003-5063 GCA_964509385.1 uncultured Rikenellaceae bacterium | reverse complement strand
CCGACACTCATTGCCGACCCTTCTGTATTTTTTATTTTCCCCACCGCACATTTTTTTTATTCAATTTTATTGACACCGCACAAATGGCACATTTGGTTTTGCCCGACACATAAGCCGACCCTTCTCAAATGCGAAGCATTCACGAACACCATAAAAACATATAATCCGTGAGTAAAACCAAAAGAGCCATTTTTTGCCAACGCACCTACAAACAAACTAACAATAATTTAAACATTTTTTATATTGAAAAATGAGATAGTCAAAATAATAAATCTATCTTTGCGGACACATTTCAAAATGACATGAACAGAATAAAAGAAGTGTTGGAAGAAAAAGGAATTAAACAAACTTGGTTGGCGGAACAACTGGGTAAAAGTTACAACATGGTGAACGGCTATGTGCAAAACCGACAACAACCAAGACTGGAAGTACTTTTTGAAATTGCTAAAATACTAGGAGTGAAACCACAAGAATTATTAAAAGAGGAAAAATGACAAGCATAATTCAACGACAAGAATTACAAAATAAAATATGGAAAATAGCCAACGAAGTACGTGGCTCGGTAGATGGATGGGATTTTAAACAGTTTGTCTTAGGTACGCTGTTCTATCGCTTTATTAGTGAAAACTTTGCACATTATATGCAAGGTGGAGATGAAAACATCGAATATGCAAGCCTTTCAGATGATGTGATTACCCCAGAAATAAAAGATGATGCGATTAAAACCAAAGGGTACTTCATTTACCCAAGCCAGCTTTTTGTAAATATTGCTAAAACAGCTAACACCAACCCTAACCTGAATACAGACTTAAAAGCCATTTTTGATGCCATTGAAAGTTCTGCCAATGGTTATCCCTCAGAATCCGATATCAAAGGTTTGTTTGCCGACTTTGACACAACAAGCACTCGATTAGGTAACACCGTAGAAGCCAAAAACAGTACGTTGGCTAAAGTATTGAAAGGAATTGAAGAACTTGATTTTGGCAATTTTGAAGACAATCAAATTGATTTGTTTGGCGATGCGTATGAATTTTTAATTTCAAATTATGCAGCCAATGCAGGTAAATCGGGCGGTGAGTTTTTTACGCCGCAAAACGTGTCCAAACTTATTGCGCAATTGGCGATGCACAAGCAAACATCTGTAAACAAGATTTACGACCCTGCCTGTGGTTCGGGTTCTTTGTTGTTGCAAGCCAAAAAGCATTTCGACAATCACATTATCGAAGAAGGTTTTTACGGCCAGGAAGTAAACCACACCACCTACAACCTGGCACGTATGAATATGTTTTTGCACAACATCAATTACGACAAGTTCAATATTGCACTGGGCAATACCCTTCTTGATCCGCATTTTGGTGATGAAAAACCGTTTGATGCCATTGTTTCCAATCCTCCTTATTCTATCAAATGGATTGGTGATGATGACCCAACGTTGATTAATGACGACCGATTTGCGCCTGCCGGAGTATTAGCTCCCAAATCAAAAGCAGATTTTGCTTTTGTGCTTCACGCTTTAAGTTATCTATCCAGTAAAGGAAGGGCAGCTATTGTTTGTTTTCCTGGTATCTTTTACCGTGGCGGTGCAGAACAAAAAATCAGAAAATATTTAGTAGATAACAACTTTGTAGAAACCGTTATCTCCCTGGCTCCCAACTTATTCTATGGCACTTCTATTGCAGTAAATATTTTGGTGTTATCCAAACACAAAACCGACACTAAAACACAATTTATCGATGCTACGGGTGAAGATTTCTTTAAGAAAGCCACCAACAACAATGTGCTGGAAGACCAACACATTGAACGCATTATGCAAATCTTCGATAAGAAAGAAGATGTAGCACACGTGGCGGTTTCTATCGACAACAACAAAATTGCCGAAAACGATTACAACCTTTCCGTTAGCTCTTATGTTGAAGCCAAAGACACTAGGGAAAAAGTAGATATTGAGGAATTGAATAATGAAATAGCCAAAACAGTAGCCAAAATAAATGCACTGCGTGCCGATATTGATAACATTATTAAAGAGATTGAAGCATGAGTTATTTAGATAAATTACTACA
>CAZDXY010000174.1:0-2903 GCA_964509385.1 uncultured Rikenellaceae bacterium | reverse complement strand
CAGAGCTTACAGCAGAGCTTACAGCAGAGCTTACAGCTCGTAAAAAACAGTATGATTATTATCGGGAGAAGTTGTTAAGTTTTGAAGAGGGAGATGTGGAGTGGAAGCCGTTGGGTGAAGTTTGTGATTTCCAAAATGGATTTGCATTTCAAAGTAATTTGTTTAAAGATTCAGGATTGCCCATTGTTAGAATAACTAACATAAATGGCGTTAATGTTGATTTATCAGATGTGAAATACTTTTCCCCAGATGATTACAATTCTGGAAATCCGCTCAATTACGCTATTGTAAAAGGAGATATTTTAATAGCTATGTCTGGTGCTACTACTGGTAAAATTGGTTATTACAATCTTGATGAAAAAGCCTATCTCAACCAACGTGTAGGTAAATTTATTCCCAACAAAGAATTGCTTAATAATCGTTTCTTATTCCATTTTCTTCTAACAAAAAATGAATTTCTTTATGTACTTGCTGGTGGTGGAGCCCAACCAAATTTAAGCTCCAATGCTATAAAAGAAAAACTCCTCATCCCCATCCCGCCACTCTCCGAACAAGAACGCATCGTCGCCATCCTCGATAAATTCGATGTGCTGACCACATCAATCAGCGAAGGTTTGCCGAGGGAGATTGAATTGAGGAAAAAGCAGTATGAGTATTATCGGGATTTATTACTAACCTTTCCTAAGAATAATATATAGTATCATAAAATGGGACAGTCGTTAACAGAAATAGCACAAACACTTAGAGATGCTGATAAGAAAGTCCAGCTAATCTATGCTTTTAATGGCTCTGGTAAAACTCGTTTGTCTCGTGAATTTAAACAGTTGATAGCTCCAAAAGAACATGTACCAGAACAGGAAGGAGAATCAGATATTAAAATACTTTATTATAATGCTTTTACGGAAGACTTATTCTTTTGGGACAACGATTTAGAGGCGGACTCGGACAGAAAATTAAAGATACAACCAAATAGTTTTACGGATTGGGTGCTCCGTGAACAAGGTCAGGATAGAAATATTGTTGAAAATTTTCAGCTATTAACGAATGACAAATTAACTCCGCATTTTAATGAAGAATTTACAGAGGTAAGATTTTCATTTGAACGAGGTAATGAGGGTGATACTGAATTTGTAAAGATTTCTAAAGGAGAAGAAAGTTGCTTTATTTGGAGTGTGTTTTTCAGTTTAATGGAACAAGTTGTTAATGTTTTAAACATTGCAGAAAAAGAAAATCGGGAAACTGACAAATATGATAAGTTAGAATATATTTTTATTGATGACCCTGTTAGCTCATTAGATGACACGCATTTAATTGAATTGGCTGTGAATATTTCAGAATTAATAAAATCAAGCCATTCAGATTTAAAATTCATAATCACAACGCACAATCCTTTATTTTACAATGTTCTTTTCAATGAATTTAATAGGGTTAAAAAGACAAAAAAATGGATTTTGGAAAAGTTGAATGATGGGACTTTTTCAATAAATGAATTAGAAAGCGACTCACCTTTTTCTTATCATTTGTTTCTATTGGCTGAATTGGAAAAAGCAATACTGCCAACAGGTGAAATTAAAAAGTTTCATTTTAACTTTCTACGCAACATCCTAGAAAAGACTTCAACATTTCTTGGATACAATAAATGGGAAGAACTTTTGCCTCAAGAGTCACGAGAAGCATACTATAGAAGAATCATAAACTTATCAAGTCATTCTAAACATCATGGTGAAGAAATTGCAATTGTTGACGACAAGGACAAGAGAGTATTGGGCTTCTTGGTAAATGAAATTAAAAGAATGTACGGCTTTAAGTCGAGAATAAATACTAACACGACAGAATAAGATGGCACACTTTAAAACCATAGCAGAATCAAACAATTTTATTGTGTTGGATAAATTCACCAAGTATTCTGAGGTGAATGAAGCTCCTGCAGCTTATCAAACAGAGGCTGCGCTGGAAAAGGAATTTATTCAAGACCTCATCCACCAAGGGTATGAATATCTGACAAACCTGAATACGCAAGAAGCAATGCTGGCAAATGTTAGATTGCAATTGCAATCGCTTAACAATATGGAATTTTCAGATGGCGAATGGGCTCGTTTTGTGGAAGAATATCTGGACAAACCAAGCGATAACCTTGTTGAGAAAACAAGAAAAATCCACAACGACTATATCTACGATTTCGTTTTTGATGATGGTCATATCCAAAACATTTACTTGGTAGATAAGAAGAATATTACAAGAAATAAAGTACAGGTCATTTCACAATTTGAACAAAAAGGTTCGCATGCCAATCGCTATGATGTCACCATTTTGGTCAATGGATTGCCAATGGTTCAGGTAGAATTAAAAAAACGAGGCGTGGCTATTCGGGAAGCATTTAATCAAGTTCACCGATACAGCAAAGAAAGTTTTAATAGCCAAAACTCATTATTCAAATACATTCAGCTTTTTGTCATTTCAAACGGTACTGATACCCGTTACTTTGCCAATACAACCAAACGTGACAAAAACAGCTTTGACTTTACGATGAATTGGGCAAAGGCTGACAATACACTCATAAAAGAAATAAAAGATTTTACGGCTACATTTTTTGAAAAAAGAGTATTGCTTAACGTGTTGCTCACCTATTCGGTTTTTGATACAAGCGATACACTTTTAATTATGCGACCGTATCAAATAGCTGCTACGGAAAGAATCTTATGGAAAATCAAAAGTTCCTATCAGGCGAAAAACTGGTCCAAACCAGAAAGTGGCGGCTACATCTGGCACACAACAGGTTCGGGTAAAACATTGACCAGTTTCAAAGCGGCACGTTTAGCCACGCAATTGGATTTTATTGATAAAGTATTCTTTGTAGTTGACCGTAAAGACTTGGACTATCAAACTATGAAGGAATATCAGCG
>CAZDXY010000173.1:2786-5076 GCA_964509385.1 uncultured Rikenellaceae bacterium | reverse complement strand
TCGATGCATACTCATACAACAGGTTAAAGGGATACCTAACGGTGAGATAAAACCGAAAACACTATCTTTGCTTAAATTTTGGCAAATTCATGACCGCACCACGATTTTCTATTATTATTCCAGTGTATAACCGACCCAATGAAGTGAATGAACTGTTGGAAAGTTTACTCCATCAGAGTTTTAAAGGTTTTGAGGTTATTATTGTGGAAGATGGATCGTCAACTCCTTGCGGTACTGTTGTTGATAATTATGCCAATTCGCTCAACATTAAATATTTTACAAAGGAAAATAGCGGTCCTGGAAGTACCCGTAACTATGGTGCGCTGAGAGCGAAGGGTCAGTATATGATTTTTTTCGATTCCGATTGCATAATCCCTCCAAACTACTTTGATGAGGTGGAAAAGGTTTTGAATGATAACCCTGCCGATGCCTATGGAGGGCCCGATAGAGCCCACTCATCGTTTACACAGGTGCAGAAAGCGATAAAGCTTTAACATGGGCATCAGTCGTGAAGTATTCGACAAAACGGGTGGGTTCTCACAGATGCGATTTGGAGAGGATATCGACCTTAGCCTTCGAATAGTGAAATCGGGTTTTACAACCCGTTTAATTACCAGTGCCTTTGTTTATCACAAACGACGAACCGATTTTAGTAAGTTCTACCGGCAGGTCTACAACTCGGGCATCGCCCGAATCAATTTGCATTTACTGCACCCCGGATCTTTAAAGTTGGTACACCTTTTACCATCAGTATTTGTTATCGGTATGATTCTGATGATCATTGCATCATTGTTTTCGCTTTACTTTCTACTTGTACCCTTTTTTTACTGTTTGCTGGTTTCAATCCATTCGCTATCTGTAAACAGAAGTATAATGGTTGCTTTCCTGAGCATTCCTGCTGCCTGGGTGCAACTTTTTGGTTATGGTATGGGATTTATGCATGCTGCTTGGAAGCGCTTATTCCTGAAAAAGAATGAATTTAATGCATTTGAAAACAACTTCTACAAGTAACCTTTCATTCACAATTTCAGCATTACAAATTAATTGTTGATTTTTTTTGAAATATAATTTCAAAACCCAGCCATTTGAGCTAAATTGCAGAAAAAAAATAGCCATGAACAGACTAATTCACATTGCCTTTGCAGCCCTTATAATTGCTATGGCTTGCAGATCGTCGCACAAGGATGATGAATATTACTATTCAATGGAAAAATCAGAAGAGGTTGTTCCAATTACACAATTGGACATGGAAAGCCCTCCACCACCACCAGCCGAAAGAAGTATGGCTGGCGAAGCCTCATCAGATCATCCGCTGGGTGAGCAAAAACTCATCAGAACTGCTCATATCAGAATGGAAGTTGCCGTTTATGAAAAGGCGCGTCTTCAAATCGACTCGCTTACTAAGCATTACAAGGCATGGGTACAGACTGAGAACTTGTATAACTACGACTATAGAATTTCCAACGATATGTCGTTAAGGGTGCCATCAGTCAACCTCGACAATCTGGTTACTTCACTGCAGGCAATTGCCAAAAAGATCGAATACCAAGGTGTTGAAACCACCGATGTGACAGAGGAATATATCGACGTACAGAGCCGTTTGAAGAATCAAAAATTGGTTGAGCAGAAGTTTCTCGGTCTCCTACGCAGAACTGATTCCATTGATGATATTCTGAAAATAGAGACAAAACTAGCTGAAGTTCGAGGACAGATTGAATCCATTGAAGGCAGGCTTAAATACTTGAACAACAGGGTAGACTATAGCACAATATACCTGAATGTATTTCAACGTATAGACTATAAGTACGAGCCTGTGCCCATGGAGAGTTTTTGGGAACGATTAAAAAAATCGTTGGATAGAGGGTGGAAAGGATTCGTTGCCTTCCTCCTTTTCCTCATAAGGATTTGGCCCTTGTGGATAATAGGTCTGGGTGTGTGGTTTTTGGTTAGATTCTACCTGAAGAAAAAAGGAAACCAATTTGTTAAGGGTAAGAAAAAGAAGAAAGGGAAGGATAAGCAGAGGGAAAAGGATAAAAAAAATCTGAACCCCAAAACCCCTGAGCAAATGGGGGAATAATAGCATATTTATTATTATAGTTAAAGACAATAATTGAGAATAAGTTTTTTTCGTTTCAATTTATTCCACTAGATTTATTGCCGTTTTTAGTAAGCATTAGTACATTTTAGAACATTATAAGTAGCCTGATAAGAATGAGATACACATTTTTACTTACAATTTTTTTTGGTTTTATTACCTATTTTAGTTTAAGCGGTCAAACAAGTCAGGAGT
>CAZDXY010000173.1:0-2706 GCA_964509385.1 uncultured Rikenellaceae bacterium | reverse complement strand
TGCCATTGCATACTATTATAGGGGAAACTCAAAGGCTGAAATGGACGATCACCAGGGTGCCATTGATGATTTTTCAATTGTAGTGAAGATAATCCCCCAGTTTTCCATGGCGTTTAACAATAGAGGGGTCGCTAAAATCAAGTTGCAGGATTATCGTGGGGGTATCCTCGATTTTAACAAAGCACTGGTAATAGACCCTAAGTTTGCCATGGCTTTCTTTAACAGAGGAAGCGCAAAGGCCGAACTTCAGGATCATTTAGGGGCTATTGCCGATTTCAACTCTGCCATCAATGCTGATCCCAAACTAGCTGTTGCATACCATCTCAGGGGTTTCTCCAAAATTTTGCTAGGATTGAGAAGTTCTGGATGCATTGATCTGACAATTGCCAAAGACCTGGGTAGGGCAGAGGTTGATTTTCTGATCAAAGAGTTTTGCCAGTAGATACCATCCAAAACTTTGCACGGTGAAAAGGGTCATCTTTCATTTTTTTGTACTGTTTATGTTTTCTTTTCATTTTGCCAACGGGCAAGGGGTTGACTATTACTTCAATCAGGGGCTATCAAAGCATAGCCAAAAGGACTATAGGGGTGCCATTGCCGATTTTAGCAGAGCCATTGAGTTAAACTCAGAGAATTCGGTTACCTACTATTGTCGTGGACTTTCTAGAATTGAAGCCAAGGACTTTAGGGGAGCGATTAAGGATTTTAACCAGGCAATAGCCATTAATCCAAGCTACGAGTGGGCATACTTTCACAGTGCTATTGCAAAGCATGGCAACAAGGATTTCAGGGGTGCCGTTGAGGATTTCACCAAGGCTTTGGAGTTCGATCCACAAAAGGAGGAACCCTACTACCGCAGAGCGCTTTCGAGACATGCACTTCGCGATTACCGGGGTGCCATAGCCGATTTCGACAGAGTACTCCTTTTCGATGATCAAAAGGTGGATGCGTATTACAACAGGGCGCAGTCCAGATTTGCCATTAACGACTTTCACGGTACCATTGCCGATCTGGATGAGGTGCTAAACCGCAATTTTACACATGTTGATGCCTTCTACCTTAGGGGCATGGCTAAAATTCGTGCTGGCAAACTCTACGATGGATGCGATGATTTACGTCGAGCCGAGGAGTATGGCCATCCCAAAACCAAAAACCTCATCAGGGATTACTGCAACCTACCCGAACCCAAGCGATAGGAATGATCGATAGTTTTTTTATGTCCATTCCATTTGTTTCACTAATAATTAATATTATTGCTTGTTATTGTAAAATAATGAGTTACCTTTGCAGCCATTTTGGTTTAAAATAGATCTGTATAGTTAGAATTCCTCTCGGTGCAATATTCCTTTGACGAACCCTTTCTACTTCACTAAGTTAAGCTGAAAATTATTTACGCCAAGAATGCATTACCCCTTTGAACAGATATTCGGTTAATGTTGATTTTAAGGCATTAACCAATAATTATTGATAATGATCAAAACACGATCTCTAGCTAAAGGTGATCAAAGAAATTTTAGTAACAAGAAGTCGTTTCATCGCAAACCAATGGTAGGCAAGCATGGTGTCACAAGTACAATTAATCCTAAATTATTTGTAAAAAAAGCAACCGCAACAGAGGAAACCAAGTATGTTGCCATGCGCAAGATAAGCAGTTTGCCCGTGCATAAAAGTATTATTTCCAACTTGCTGAGCAAGGGTTATGAAAGCCCTACCGAAATACAGGACAAAACGCTGGAGGCTATCCTCGATGGAGAAAACCTCATTGGTCTAGCCCAAACGGGAACCGGTAAAACAGGAGCCTTTCTTGTACCTCTGGTACATAATCTTTTGAATGAGAGGGCTGCCCATCAGGTGTTAATTGTTTCGCCAACCCGCGAATTGGCCGTGCAAATAAACGAAGAGTTTATAAGCATTGCCAAGGGATTAAACCTTTACAGCTCTTTTCTGATTGGTGGAACAAGCGTTTACGCTGATGTTCAGAAGCTGCGCAGACCAGCCCACTTTGTGATTGGAACACCTGGTAGGTTAAACGATATGGTGCGCCAAGGTGCACTGAATTTGAAGCACTTCAATACCATTGTACTGGACGAGTTTGACAGGCTGCTCGATATGGGCTTCTCGCACGATATTAACCTCCTGGTTGGTGGTATGGTAAACCGCAAGCAGACCATTCTTTTTTCTGCAACCGAGGAGAAGGGTCAAAAGCAGATCATTCAAAAGCTGGTATCCAATGCTATTGAGGTTAAAATACAGAGTGGCAATGCCCCAGCCGACACAGTTGATCAGGAGATTGTAACCCTAAATGATGGACAAAAGAAAATGGATGTGCTACTTAGCATGATTCATAACGAGAACTTCGACAAGGTGCTCGTTTTTGCCGAAACCAAGCGCTGGGTAAGCCGGATATGTAAAGATTTACGCCGTGCCGGCGTTAAAGTCGACGAGATTCATGGCAACAAATCGCAGAACTATCGGCTAAACGCACTAAACTCTTTCAAAAACAGGAAGATTCAGGTACTTGTTGCTACCGATGTAGCTGCCAGGGGGCTTGATATCTCAAACGTATCCCATGTGATTAACTACCAGCAACCCAAGAATATGGACAACTATATCCATAGAATTGGCCGAACAGGTAGAGCGGGAAGAACCGGTAAAGCAATAACATTTGTAAACTAATATGGCAGGACGTAGTAATAACAGCTTCAT
>CAZDXY010000172.1:0-5193 GCA_964509385.1 uncultured Rikenellaceae bacterium | reverse complement strand
ATTGAACTGTTATTAGATAACTGATCATGTTGTAAAGAACCCGTCTCTGCAAAAGATCCGTCCTAATTACCTATTGGGCCACTATTATTTGGGCTGGAGGATATCTTTGGTTTTTTTGAACTAAAAACATAGTTTCACCTCCTTTCTCTCAAAGAACCATAGTTTGTATTTACTAATATTATATCATAATATATACATTATTTGCCTTTTATTGCATTATATGTTTATATTGCGGTTGGGTTGTTAAATTGTGGAGACAAACAGTGGTATTTAAAGGTTAGGAGTGCGTTAGTATACTACCCCTAGAGGCGAAACACTAAATCGAAAAAAAAGCTAGATCACCTTTCCCAGTACTCAAGGTAAGGGGACACACCGGGTCGGGGTGTATATTGGTTTGGCTGATGCCAAACGGGAAACAGAGGGTACAGTCCCCCGGTCCCACTACCGTAGGACAGATGGGACAGTCCCCCGGTTTCCCCCAGCTAAGGTCAGGGGACACACCGGGCGGTCAACGCGGAGTTATCTGGATATATCTCAAGATTGGTGGGCAGTGAGATGAGAGTCTCGGGCTAAGGTCAGGGGACACACCGCGACTAGGACTAATGAGGTAGCTAGGTGAATTAAAGGAGGTGAGGCATTATTGTGAGATTCTCAGGTCAAGGAAAGGGGACACACCAGCCCTTGGAGAACTTGGTGGCAGGAATGTCCCAGCTAAGGTCAGGGGACACACCTGCCTTAAGGTTCCTGGTTTTGCAGGAATGTCCCCATTATGGGTCCCCATTATAGTTACAGTGGCAGTATGAGGTAAAATATTATGAGGGACAGAAATCCCAGGGGGAGTCCGATTACGGCCCATTCTTTGCTGGTGATTTTTAGTTTGGAGGCGGATATGATATTGGGTATGTTGCCGGGTATCAGCATCCCCCCACTTACCAGCAGACCCATAAGGATCGCTTCTACGGTGAGTTCATTCATGGCCGGGCTTACTTCTGCCGCACACAGAGTGGCATTGTCCAGTACTGCGGATACCATGTTGACCCAGTACAGTAATTTGGGGCTGAGTCCCAGTATATAGGCCTCAATCAAGGGTTCAAATCCTTCCCCCAGGAATACCAGGGCCATGACGAAGATGTAGACTTTTAAGGCCCTGATTATTATCCCTTTCCAGGTATCTTCTTCCAGCTGTTCTTCGCTGTTTTCCTCATCTTCTGCTGCTGCTGTCTCTGCCATGCTGCCGTTGGTTTTTATCACCTGGCTGGTATATAGACCTGCAAGTATGGAAAATACTACGACCGCAGGTATGATATATTTCCCCAGCAGGTCGACCAGGTAAAAAAATTCCTGGTCCAGTATGGAGATAGACAATAATCGTGCCAAGCGCTCGATCAAGCCCTTGGTTATTGGAAGGAAGAATTTCTTATTCTCGAACACCCCCAGGGGTGCTAATGGCAGTGCCATTATTTACAGCATTATCGAAACTGCCAAGGATGCATTGCCAGTAGTTTGCAGAATGCCTGAAAAAGATAATACCTCAAGTAATTCTTGAGGTACAGGTGTCCGCGGTTTGACGCTTACCATCAGATGCAGCCAGTAGTGATTGTAGATGAAGCCCATCTTCTGGATAAAGAAATGCTAGAAGAAGTGCGCTTCCTGCTTAATTTCAAGATGGACGCCCAGAGTCCCATGACCTTGATTCTGGTGGGCCAGAGCGAGCTGTGGGATAGGTTTAAACTTCAATCCTATGCCGCCATCAGGCAGCGCATCGATCTACAGTGTAAATTATCCCACTTGGATCGTGCCCAGGTGGGCGAATACATGAAAAGTCATTTGGCTTATGCTGGTGCTGACCGTGACATCTTTTCGGATAGTGCGGTGGATGAAATCTTTAAATTCTCCAGTGGTGCGGCGAGGATGGTAAACAAGGTCTGTACTCATTGCCTGCTTTATGGAGCACAAAACAATCGAAAGTTTATTGATGACCACATGGTTAAGCTGGTTGTTCAGGGAGAGTTGAGTTAATTCTCCCTTCCCCTAAAGGGGAAATATATTATATTCTGGTCACTAATCCCGTCAACTTACGGACAACATATGGCGTCTATTGCCGGACATTATGGGTTGGCAGTAACACCGTTGGCTTCAGCTTTAGCCTAGCTAACCACTTGTAATAACCAGATAGAAATATATTAAACCAGTTTAATTAATACTGCCTGATTAAATAAGCAATAGCAGCAACCAAATATACATTTAATTCTGGATCAATAATATTCATATGTACTTTTCCTACTAGGTTATCCCGGCATTTTGCAAGAATATTGTTATCAGAATCAAGAAAATGGGGCTCAGTTCCGATTGTACGATCTTGAACCAAAATTAGTTTATCGTTTATTTGCAGTTCCATGAAGAAGCCGGGTTTAAGTTTAGGAATAAGGGTTAAATCAAAACAAAGATCTGGCTTACCATATATTATTCCTACCCACCTTCTTTTGATTGCCATAAATCGTGACGCAACTTTCAGTTGTAAAACTAGTTCCCTTTTTTCATTTTCAACTTTAATATTAAGTACACTTGAGGGCTCAATAAATCTACCTAAAAATTGGCCTATATTTCCTACATACCTGTTTACATGACCTATTATATTCTGATTTTCATCCAATATGTCTTGTTCAAATCTTAGGGGCTTATACTGTAATATATAGTTGCTCATAGATGTCCTCCTCATTGATTATTTCGTTCTGTAAACTTAAATGAAAATTGAGAAAACGTCATCCCTTCTAATATAATGTTTAGAATTATATCTGGGATAGAAGCTCTCTTTCAGGAATTTAGCTTCTATTACGCGCCTGGATTTTACTAATATATTGACAATATATCAACATTTACCCATCTGGTAAAGCGCTTGAAAAATAACCCTAAACTCAGGTATTTTGGGGAAATTAATACCTATTGGAAGATAACCTCAGTAAACCACTCGCCTTTTTCTTATCATGAAAAATCCTCAATTTGCAACATGTGCACATGGTGAGAGTATTAATATCGTTAAAAGGGTTTAATGACACAACAAAAACGTCCCCTTGTGTCCCTTTGGATGGTAGGGGAGGGGGATAAGCATTTTTTATGTGTGATTCAGTTGTTCTATCATTCAAAAGCATGATCCCTACAAAGTCAGCTGAGTTAGACTCACCGTACATAATAAGAGCTATACAGTAGACAAACACTTATTTTAAAAGAGGAATCACTGAAAATAAATGCAGGTCCTAATAAAGAATATACTCAGCGCAAGATTAGTCCATAATTACTATTTCACTCCTAATTATTTGCGATTTAAGGCCTCTAAAATATTTTTTTTGATGTTTATATCATGCAAGAGTTAAATAACGTCTACAAGGCGCATATTCAGCCAGGTGCTTCTGGCATATCGTTTGCACAGCAGATAAAGTCGTTCAGCCAGGCTAAATAATCATAATCAGTTAGATTGAGCCTGTAAGCAGTGATGAACCTGTGGATCACTCAAATAGATCCATGATATGCATTAGCAGTAATCAGCCGTACATATTAAGAGATCAGCTGCAATCAGTAAGACCTTTCCTCTGCCACAGAATACTTATCACCTACGTAAAAAAGGGGGATACTCTAATAAACCCCGTCACTCCCCCCATTTTTCTTTCTGTTTACATAATGTTCACTGTTTTAGGATTGGACGCTAGTCCTTTCGTAAAATAGTTATTATGCTAGACTGTATTCGCTGAGAATATCGTTTAAAGTCGTATATGCAGGTACATATCAAAATTAAACCCGGCAGCTGATGGGTTCCCGTAGGGCCCTCAGCGCCGGGTAATTTAATATAAGCATTTGACATTTATTGACCATCTGGGTTAAGCTGGGTAAAATTTCAAGCTAAAAGGGGGTTGTTTTATCGCTAGGAACACGAGGGTATCAATCAAGGTAGAAAATGACGTAAAACTTAAATTGGACGATATAGCAAAGAGCTACGGGCTTACCATTTCATCTTTGGGTGCATTTATAATAGGGCAGTGGATTGATAGTATTAATAACAAAAAAAGCGGTCCGCTCGTCACTGCCGTGAACCACGAGCCCGGGGTCCCAGGGTAAAGGGCGGTCGAGGAACGAGACCGGGCGCAGCCTTTACCCTTTATGCTGGGTGGGCTCAGTGGTAGGCTATAGGGCCGGGGCAGGACCGGTTCCAGTTTGATTTGAATTTTAATTTAAGGAGTTGATATGTTTGGCAGTTTTAACTAGAAAGCCCGCAATGATAAATAATCACCAGTTAACCAGCTTACTTAAAGTATCATGTGCGGTTCAGGACTCGATAAACGAATTAGCTATGCTCAGCTTAAGCGGATCTGTAATTGACATTAAACAGCTCGCACAAGTCGAGGGACATATAAACCGCTTAAAACATGAAGTTAGCACATTAAAAGCTGCAACTTAATATTGTCGAATTTTGTTTAGTTTTTCGGTGGGTGCCGTGACACCTGAGAAAATGGTTCGTCGACTATAGTAACACCCGACGAACCGCTCAACTTTGAGCAAAGGGGGTGAAAAATGAGGTTTATGGCATTTATCAGCTATAAGTCCGGTAATATGGGTCTTAGAGTAGATTTTAAGCCAATATTTAGTGCCATCTGTGGTATAGTTTTGTGCCATCTGTGGCACTATTTTTATGCTCATTTATAGCTCGATGGCACAAGGCCTTTGTATAAACTTCTGTATTTAGGTATTTTTCGCTATGCTTGTAATATTTGTGCCATCTGCGGTATAATTGATGAAATGTTGTTACAAAAAAGGGGGTAAAATCATGATGAATTTAGACGGTTTTCAGATGTTTTTCAAATCAGAAATCCAAAAGATTTTACACAAGTATGGTCATACAGAACAAGCCAGATTATTGATTGGCACTTATACGCTTATATTTTATTTAGACCCTGGGGAAATACCTGAAATATTAAGCAAGCGTACTTATTATCGTCACATAGGTATGTTAAAAGATGCAGGTATAATAATCAGTGATTCGATGAACCAGAAGCTGCTAGACGAATATAAGGCCGGGAAATAAAACATGAGCAACATTTTGTAAACTTGTTGACATGATTTCTTTCACAGGTAGGATTGCCTTAACAAGTTTACATAATGTTCATTATCGGAACCAAGAGAAGCGCTTTAGAAAGCCGTAGT
>CAZDXY010000171.1:0-5219 GCA_964509385.1 uncultured Rikenellaceae bacterium | reverse complement strand
GCAAGAGGATTTTTATCTAACCATTACTGAGAGCAAAAAAAGAGCGAGTCAAGATGGAAAATTTTTCTTCGAAAAGCACAAGATTTTCCTTTACAAGGAAGATTTTGAGAAGTTTGCAGAAGGGCTAAACGAGGTTGTTGATTTTATTAAGTCAAAGCAGGGCGATGACCTATCGTTCAAACCCAGAGCAACCGATGAAGAAGATGATGTTATGCAGGACGAACTAACAAACATCAGCTTTGATGATCTTGGGGAGAAGTAAGCAATAAAGATTTTTTAAAAGCATTAAACCGGCAAAAGCCGGTTTTTTTATTCAATATTTACATCCCCTTCAGGATACTTAATTATCTCCTCTATCTCTTTTCCATCCAAGATTTTAACATTGGTAATAATGAATTCTTTTTTAATATAATTTCCCAACGAATTACACTCATCAATAGTTTGCTGAAAAGGTTGTTTCACGGCTACATTCAGTGGTATCAGCGCAATAATAGTAGCATACCGATCAAAAAAATGGATTTCTTCAACTTCTCCATTAAAGCGACGAAGGACAAACTCAAGTTCACTACTCAAAACATTTTTTTCTGTACCATTAAAACCGTTTGCCGACTGGGGGAAAAATACCACAAAGTATCTTAATTTAACTCCTTTTCCACCCAAACCCGTTGAGATGAACACCTGTTGCTCATCGAGCAAGCGAGTTTCTAATAGCATACGGCTTTCCTGACATGCCATAGTTGCCCAGTCCTTTATTTCAGGTTGGGCTTTTGGTAAAAATCGTTGAAGAATACGATATGCTTCGGGTTTATCAATAGACGCTAAATTGACGAGTAATGCTTTTTTTTGCTCTAATTCAATATCTGATCGGTACAAATCAGATTCATTGAAAAGAATATCTTCAATATTCTCAGAAGTTTTTTGCTTACGAGAGAATTCGTAGTACTCCACCTGCACCTTAATATCCACCTGATGCTCAAGAATGCTGAAATTATCGGCATTTTTGCCTAAAATTTCTCTAATGCGTTTTAATATGTTATCCTCGTTTTCCAAAAAGAAATGCTAAAATTTTAAACCAAAACAAATACTAAATGTTAAAGTAAAACAGCCAAATTCATACAAAAGTATAAATAATCAAAAAAAAATGGTATCCGTTTTTCTACAACCTTTAGCCAAAAAGATATTAAGTTTGCAAACCAAATTGAGTATCGAGATTTCAATAAATAACATTTTTTCTTAACCAATGCTTTTAAGCGAATTACAGAACGGAGAGTACGGAATAGTATCGAAGGTACGTGGAAGAGGCTCTTTCCGTAAAAGGATTATGGAAATGGGGTTTATAAGAGGGAAAAAGGTTACGGTTGTAAAAAACGCCCCTCTAAAGGATCCCATTGAGTATTCCGTTCTGGGATATGAGGTATCGCTTCGGAGAAGTGAAGCAAGCCTTATCGAGGTTGTTACCCCCAACGAAACCCTTGAACTGTTGGAAAATGGTTATAGTGGCGTACTTCAACCCAGTGTTGATCCAAATATGGTTGAATCGGCTGCAAAGGTGGGAAGTAAAATCGTAAATGTTGCCCTGGTGGGCAATCCAAACTCCGGAAAAACTACACTTTTCAACATAGCGTCGGGTGCCCGTGAGCAGGTAGGTAACTATAGCGGGGTTACTGTGGATAGCAAGTTGGCTCGATTCAAACATAAAGGATACACTTTCAACATCACCGATTTGCCCGGAACATATTCGCTTACAGCATATACTCCTGAGGAGCTATACGTTCGGAGGTTTATACACGAGCAAAAACCGGATGTGGTGATCAACGTGATAGACTCTTCGAATATTGAGCGAAACCTATACCTTACCACACAGCTCATTGATATGGACATAAAGGTTGTGGTGGCACTGAACATGTACGATGAACTTCAGGCACAGGGTAGTAAATTTGATTATAAAGCACTGGGTAAGATGCTTGGTATTCCTTTTGTTCCCACGGTTAGCTCCAAGGGTAAGGGTATTAGCGAACTTTTTGACACTGTAATCAACGTATACACCGATAAGGATAAAACCCTTCGGCATGTCCATATCAACTATGGCGAGCACATAGAACGTGCCATTGAGGCCGTTCAGGCTCCCATTAAAAAAAGTGATAATAGCATTCTTAACATACACTACTCATCGCGCTACCTAGCCATTAAACTGCTCGAGAAGGATAAGCGTGCTCACCATTTGCTAAGTCATTCAAACACATATACCGAAATACAAAACACTACCAATCAGCAAATTAAAAGGCTTGAGGATATATATATTGAGGATTCTGAATCGTTGCTTACCGATGCAAAGTATGGCTTTATTGCCGGCGCTTTAAAGGAAACCTTCAGCGAAGGGGTTAAGCAAAAACGTCAAAGCACCGAAGTCATCGATGAATTCATGACGCATAAACTTTTTGGGTTTCCAATCTTCATTTTCTTTATGTGGGTTACCTTTTTCACCACCTTTAAGCTGGGAGCATACCCCATGGACTGGATTGATCAGGGCGTTACATGGCTAAGCTCTTTCATTGGGAATAACATGCCCGAAGGGGCATTTAAGGATCTGCTGGTTGGTGGTATTATCAACGGAGTGGGCAGCGTGATAGTATTCCTCCCCAACATTCTCATCCTCTTCTTTTTCATATCTCTACTGGAGGATACGGGGTACATGGCACGAGCAGTTTTTATCACCGACAAGCTGATGCATAAGATAGGTTTACATGGTAAATCATTCATCCCTCTGATCATGGGGTTTGGGTGTAATGTTCCGGCCATAATGGCTACCCGAACTATCGAGAATCGCAATAACCGCTTGGTTACCATGCTGATCAATCCCTTTATGTCGTGCAGTGCAAGGCTTCCTGTATATATCCTTATACTTGGAGCGTTATTCCCAGAATATGCAGGTTCTCTGCTATTCCTTATCTACATCATTGGCATTGGCATGGCAATGCTTATGGCGCTGATTTTTAAGAAAACCCTTTTTAAGGGCGATGATGTTCCCTTTGTGATGGAGCTACCTCCATATCGCATTCCAACCCTAAAATCAACAATAAGGCACATGTGGCATAAGGGATCGCAGTACCTTAAAAAAATGGGAGGTGTTATACTTGTCGCAGTAATAATTATCTGGGCATTGGAGTACTACCCACAAAATGTGAACTATAGCCAAAACTTTGAAGAGCAAATCGAGAAGATTATAGACGAATATCAACCTAAAATTGATAATACAACTAACCCCTATGATGTAGATAGTCTTTCCAACTTACTACAAAAACAAGTATCAGCCATCGAATCGATAAAAATATCTGAGCAGCAGAGTAATTCTTACCTTGGTCGAATTGGAAAACTTATTGAGCCCATTATACGTCCTTTGGGCTTCGATTGGAAAATGGGTATCAGCTTGCTATCGGGTGTAGCCGCCAAGGAGATTGTGGTAAGTACACTTGGTGTGCTGATGCAGGCAAACGAGGATGCTGAAGAGGAGAGTCAAACCCTCACCCAAAAGCTACGTGCCGAGACATACTCCAGCGGTCCGCGCCAAGGTGAAAGGGTATTTACACCCCTAAGTGCGTTTTCCTTCCTGCTCTTTATCCTTATATATTTCCCATGCGTTGCCGTGATTGCAGCCATTAAAAAGGAGTCTGGCAGCTGGAAATGGGCAGCATTTACCATTGCATACACCACCGGGTTAGCTTGGTTTGTATCCTTCATTTTTTATCAAGTGGGCAGCCTATTTTTTTAGTATCTTTGATTGGAAATTATTAACCAATCCATGAAGGATAAACCATTGAAAAAAGAATCAACCCTGAAGTTTTTTATCCCCGATATTGCCGAGGAGCTAAAATTACCCCTGGTAGATGCATTTATAAGCGCAGGTTTCCCCTCGCCTGCTGAGGATTACATTGAGGGCAAGCTGGATCTGAATAAGCTTCTCATCAAAAACCCAAGTTCCACCTTCTTTGCTCGGGTACGAGGAACTTCCATGATAGAAATTGGAATTCACGATGGCGATATTCTTATCATCGATAAATCGCTGGAAGCCAAACATAACTCTGTGCTTATCTGCTTTATCGATGGGGAGTTTACCGTAAAAAAAGTACAGAAGATCAATGGCGATCTTTACCTTATTCCTCAGAATAAGGATTTTGCGCCAATTATGGTGAGCAAAGAATCGGATTTTAGGCTTTGGGGTGTGGTTACTTACTGCATTCACAAACTCATTTAGAATGTACGCACTGGTCGATTGTAATAATTTTTACGTATCGTGCGAACGTATCTTTAACCCTTCGCTCGAAGGGGTTCCAGTGGTGGTACTTTCCAACAACGATGGTTGCATTATATCCAGATCGAACGAGGCAAAAGCCCTTGGGCTTAAAATGGCAGAGCCAGTTTTCAAACGCAAGGATATCATTGAAAAACATAATGTTAAGGTTTACTCGTCGAACTACGCCCTTTACGGTGATATCTCGCATAGGGTAATGAATACCCTAAGAGAATTTACTCCAATGATCGAAATCTACTCCATCGATGAAGCTTTTCTCGACCTTACTGGCATTAACGAAAACCTAAAAAATTACGGCGAACGCATTAGAGCTGATCTCCTTAAAAAGTTAGGAATGCCCATTGGTGTTGGTATAGGCGCAACAAAGAGCCTTGCAAAGGTTGCCAATAGAATTGCCAAAAAAAGGGATGGGGTATTTGTGATTGAAAATGAGAGGGATCGCGATTGGGCTCTGCGCAACACTCCCATTGAGGATGTTTGGGGAATTGGACGGCAGTATGCTGTACTGCTCAAAAGACACAATATAAACACAGCCCATGATTTTACCCAGATAGGAACCGAATGGATTAGAAGTAACATGACTGTTATGGGTCACAGGCTCAAGGAAGAAATGCTTGGGAAACCCTGTATCCCCATCGAAACCATGATGCCTGCAAAGAAGAATATTGCCACCACAAGGGCATTCGGAAAAAAACTTTCAGATTATAATCTGCTCCGCGAAGCTGTTTCGTCGCATGCAACGGCCTGTGCCCATAAGCTACGCAGACAAAAATCGGTGGCCAATTTTGTAACCGTTTTTATTCATACCGATCCCTTCTCCGATAAGCAAAAATATGTTTCCAAAAGCGTAACACTGACACTCCCCATTGCATCAAATTTCGATGCCATTCTGGCCAAAGCAGCCCTTTAC
>CAZDXY010000170.1:0-5298 GCA_964509385.1 uncultured Rikenellaceae bacterium | reverse complement strand
ATTGAACGGCGTCTCTTTTTTCAAAGACCTCTGTTAAGCATTACAGGAATGCTCCCTTATAATTTATAGTATTTAATTGCGCAAGGGCTTTCCGGTTTTCAACATATGAGCAATTCTATCCTGGGTCTTATTTTCACCAAGAAGTTCGATAAATGTCTTGATTTCCAGTTCATCCAGGTATTCTTCGGAGATCATAGTCTCCCTGGTGATATTGCCGCCTGCCATTACGTCTACTATCTTACACATGATATGCCAATCATGTTCGCTTATAACTCCTGACTGTACCATTGAATGAGTACCAACTTTAAGAAGAGCAAGAGCTGATTGTCCAAATGAAGGAATGTTCTTCTTTACTGGAGGGGTAAATCCAGCCTCGACCATAGCAAGAACCCGCTTTTTAGCATCTGCTATCAAATAATCAGAGTTCAAGGTTATTCCGTCAGTAGGCCGAAGATAGCCAAATTTCACAGCTTCCTTAGCACTAGTTGAGACTTTAGCCATAACTATATTCTGAAAATAAGACGTTGCATAATCAACTGGAGCCGCATTGCTTCCCTTAAGCTTTTCGTGGGTTCTAATAACGGCTTCTCTAATTCCTCCACCGGACGGGATCAGCCCGACGCCAACTTCCACCAAGCCTATGTAGCTCTCTCCATCTGCTTGGACGGCTGACCCCTGCATAACCATTTCGCAACCACCACCAAGGGCCATACCACGTACTGCCATAACTATCGGTTTGGTTGAATATTTATTAGCACGGAATACTTCTTGAGTCCTGGCTAGCAACTGAGCAGCATGATCCCAGTTTTTATTCTCTATTATGTCGGTAATTGTGCTTAGGTCTGCTCCCACACAGAAATTCTTGCCAGTCCCAGTTATCACCATTCCCTCCCAGTCCTGGGTCAGTTCTTCTTGAGCTTTGGCCATAAAATTAATTACTTCTGGGCTTATAGCTGATGTTCTGGTATGCATTTCCAGGCATAGCACTCCATCTCCGATATCATATAGTGTACCTACATCGCTGCTTTTCACTACTTTGTTTTGTTCCTTTAACTCTTTAAGCACGATTACTTCAGGCTTATGCTCAATGGGGAGATATTTTTTATCAGGGATTGAATAATAATAATCAACTCCGGCTTCAGTTTTATAGAAAGATTTAATTCCAGCTGCTAGCATCTCTTTGATCCATGCTGGTATTACTTTACCTTCATCTTCCAGACGGGCAATATATTTTTCCAAATCCAAACCATTCCATAATTCAAATGGACCTTTAGAATGATTGTAGCCCCAGCACAAGGCCCGGTCCATATTTACTATATCATCAGCTACTTCGGGTATCTTGGCTGCTGCATATAGGAACAGCCCGGTCAGGTTTTTCCAGGTAAACTCAGCTGCTTTGTCATTTCCTTCATAAAAAGCTTTGATTTTATCTGGAAGAGTTTTGGCTTTTCTCGCTGCATCGAGACTGTCAAACTTGGCCTTTGCTATGGGAACGTATTCAAAAGTCGCTATATCCAGGACTTTTTTTTCCTTTCCAAATTTCTTATAAAAACCACCTTTAGTCTTAGCTCCCAGCATTCCTCTGTCGACCATCTGCTGACAGAATTCAGGTAATTCATACATCTCTTTTTCTGCTGGATCATCAACGTTATTTTTAACCTCTTCCGTTGAGGCCATTCCAATATCCAGACCGACCAGGTCATAGAGCCCAAAAGTGCCGGTACCAGGACGTCCAATTACACTTCCGGTTATCGCATCGACCTCGGGTATACTAAGACCAAGTTCCTTCATCAATTTCAAAGAAGAGGGTCCTCCAAAGGCCCCTAAGCGATTGGAAACAAAAGCGGGAGTATCCTTGGCCCAAACAATTCCTTTTCCCAAGACTCTTTCACCAAAATCAGCCATGAAGCTTACAACCTCTGGTAGTGTTTCCTTCCCAGGAATCAGTTCTAACAACTTCATATACCTTACTGGATTAAAGAAATGTGTTCCCATCCAGTACTGTTTGAATTCTAATGGCATAGCTTCCACTATTTTATTGATGGATATACTGGATGTATTACTGGTTACGAATGTTTCCGGTTTAATAAAAGGAGCAATCTGTTTTAATAATGCCTTCTTTACCTCGATTTTCTCTGGCACAACCTCAACTACCCAGTCACACTCATTGAGCCAACTCAGGTTGTCGGTCATGTTTCCTATTGTAATTAAGTCTGCATCCTCTTTATCCATAAGAGCAGCTGGTCTAGCTTTGAGCAACATTGCTTTGTTTGCCGTAGCTATTCTATTTCTGAATTTAGGACTCTGCTCGGTTAGTCCTTGAGCTTTTTCTTTTTCCGAAAGTTCTCCGGGAACAATGTCCAATAGATAACTTGGAATACCAGCGTTAGCTAACTGCGCGGCAATACCACTACCCATTGTTCCGGAACCTAGTATTGCAACCTTCCTAATTCTTCTCTTCACGAATTATTGCCTCCCATCTTGTATCTTGTTAAGTGTTGTCTTGACCTTGCACAATACTCACTCCCTAGCAGTGTCTGATTATCTCTTCGTTTAAATTTTCAACCTCCTTTTATTTCTTTTTGAATATCCTGCCATAATATCTTGCAACTTTTATGCCATATAGATAACGCTCCCGCCATTATCCCTCATTTTGCCGATAATATCCGATTTCTTAACAGGTATGGTACAGTTTATGTTTGCGATCAGGCTACTATTTTTAATTAAACTCCAGACACAATGTAACACCCAGAATACGTTTGCAACTGTTTTGTCTTAGAAAATTACCTGTCTGTTGGATTTATCATTGCCCGGACATAATGTATCAGCTGTGCTGCTATGGAACTAAAGCCATTTTCCATCCATCTAGGTTTATGATCTGCCCGGTAATGTAATTTGAGGCTGCAGAACTCAGAAAAACGACTGCTTCCTTAAGATCGTCCTCTCCGCCAAAACGTTCAACGGGATTCTAGACAAATATTTTTCCGAATTTTTTTCTATCAGGAATTCGCTCATATGGGTGGGAAAAAAAACTAGTCGCAATGGCATTTACGTACACTCCGTAGCGTGCCCATTGAACGGCAAAGTCTTTCGTTAAGGTACTGACAGCTCCTTTACTTGCATTATAGGCAACTGCATCTATCTCTTCAGGAAAAGTTCCTCCATAATGCAGAAAGTGACGAAACCTTGTGGTTGTTTCCTTACCAACATATCACAAAATCATCTTCACTGCCTGCATCGCATGCCCATGGGAGCGTTGTACGCCCTTCTGCTCTAGTTTGAAGTTTTATTACAGTAAACCGATATGTGATATCAACTTTAGTACGAGTAGATTTCAATTTATAAAATAATGTTGCTTGATAAAAACTATCTTATCCAATTCATCTTTTTGGCATAGAATGTTAACTCATCACGGAAATCAGGATGAGCAATGGAAATTAACATCTTTGCCCGGTTTCTGAGTTCGTCTCCCTTCAAATGAGCTACTCCATATTCGGTAACAATATTATCTATATCAGATCTGGGAGTAGTAACCACGGCACCAGGTGTCAGCATCGGCTTAATACTTGAATGCCTTTTCCCTTCTTTGTCAGTATAGGTTGAGTACAAGCCAATGAAGGATTGACCGCCTTTGGAGCGATAGCACCCTTGCACGAAGTCTAATTGGCCGCCTGCTCCAGAATATTGAATAGGTCCGATGGACTCTGAAGCGCACTGTCCGGTTAAGTCTACTTCCAGGGTAGCATTTACAGATACCATGTTGTCATTTAAACCAATGTTATAGGGATCGTTTACATAGGAAGCAGGATACAATTCGACAAAGGGATTAGTATTTATAAAATCATAGAGTTTTTTGGTGCCCATAGCAAAAGAACTGGTCATTTTGTTTTTGTGGAAAGTTTTTTTGGCGCAGGTTATAACTCCATTGTAATAAAGATCAACCATCGAATCGGTTAGCATCTCAGTATGGACCCCCAGGTCTTTCTTGTCATGAAGAAATTTAGCTACAGCATTGGGCATGCCACCGATACCGATTTGGATACAGGCCCCATCAGGTACTCTTTCCGCGATATATTGACCGATGGCTTCATCTTCCTTGCTGCTAGGGATATCGGGGATTTCTACCAATGGCTGGTGGTTTTCGCAAAGTGCGGTAACCTCACTGATGTGATAGTGGTTGTTTCCATAGGATCTAGGCATATATTCGTTGACTTCCAAAATAAGTTCTCTAAATCCACCCCTTCTCCAAGCTCCGCATGCTAAATCCGCATTAATCCCAGAACTGAAAAAGCCGTGCTCATCCATAGGTGATACCACAGCTGCAACCACGGAAGTCTTGATTTGAGGGGTCTCATTAACTAACATCTCTTCGCACTGCCCCAAGCGATCTGACATGATGGAGTATATTCCGGCATTAATCCCCGAACGCACTGCAGGCCCTGCAAACCCGCTAATTAGTGTCATCCGGTCCTGGATATCAGGAGCCAGTATGCCGCACGGTTTGATGTCCGCCCCGGCCAGGTAGTAAATACCTCGTAATTTATTTGCCCTAATCCGGTTGGCGGCGGCGGTCATAATCGCAGCTGGCTGCCCGTTTCCTAAAGGAGCCGTTATACCGTCTCCGTCTTGAATCAACTCGGCACATTCTTCTACACTACGATGTTTTTGTTTGTACATATCCTGCCATTTTTTGTCCATAATACATATCCTCCCCATGTCAATATTTGAATAATTATCAACGGATTGCTTTTTTAGTTTCAATGTTGAATTTTTGTTATCAAAATACCAACCTCCTTTCTAATAGCACGGTTCGGGCTTGCATACTTCTCTTCAGTGTTCGGAAAAGATAATTCGCAACTCATAGTACAGCATTCTATTCGTGTTATGAGACTTAATTGTTTTAACGAGTACTCCATAACGAAACGATGATGGGTTTAGGTGCGCAAAGAAGCGAGCGTTAGAAGGACTTCAGTAGTATTCATTATTCCACTCTCGCCTAACTCGTAATTTAGTGCTTTGTGTAGTAGTATGTTTCCACAATGACACGGTTGGTGTTGAAACATATTCGCCAATATTTTTGCGACTTTGTCCTTATTGCTGAAATGGGAATCAGTAATAGCTCAGTCCTGTTTTATCAAGTTCCATAAACATATCTTCTCTTTCTCGACAGCACAAAGTTTATGTTTATTTACTTAACAGTAAGTAAAATATCTTGTTTTGTCAACACTTTTTTTAGTTTTTGCTGAATATTCTGGTGCGGCGAAGCCGCAGTTCCGGAGATTTGGAAACCGCCTGTCC
>CAZDXY010000169.1:0-5492 GCA_964509385.1 uncultured Rikenellaceae bacterium | reverse complement strand
CATTTTGTAAGAAAGGACGTACTACATCTATTGCGGCACTTACCTTCTTGGTGATCTCTTCTTTGGTCATTTTTTCAATTTTTTAAAATATTTGAACTATTTATGAATAATCTCAACTTTTTGAGTCGCAGGTTTTTCTCGGTTTCTTCGATTCACCTCATCCATAACTTTTGCAGCGAATTGCTCAAAGGCTTCGGCTATTAATCCCTTACCCGAGGCGATTGGTTTTCCATTATCACCTCCTTCGCGGATGCTTTGAACAATGGGAATCTGCCCCAGTAGGGGCAAATGCATTCGCTCTGCCAACTTTTTGCAACCCTCCTTACCAAAAAGGTAGTACCGGTTATTGGGTAGTTCCTCAGGAGTAAACCAAGCCATGTTTTCCACAAGTCCAAGAACTGGAACCTCTATGCTTTTACTCGAAAACATACTTATTCCTTTTATGGCATCGGCAAGTGCAACCTCTTGAGGTGTGCTTACGATAATTGCTCCAGTTACAGAAACTTCCTGAACCAAGGTTAGGTGAATATCGCTGGTACCTGGTGGTAAGTCGATAAGCAGATAGTCAAGTTCTCCCCAAGCACCTTGGTGAATTAGCTGCTTAAGGGCATTGGTGGCCATAGGGCCACGCCAAACCAATGCATTGTTGGGATCAACAAAAAAACCTATGGAGAGAAGTTTAACGCCATAACTAACAACAGGCTCAATGAGGTCCATTTCCCCTTCTTTCACCATCTCAGGATGCTCTGTCTCCACTCCAAGCATTTTGGGAACGGAGGGACCAAAAATATCCGCATCAATTAATCCAACGCTTGCACCTGTTTTTGCCAACGAAACCGCTAGGTTCACTGCAATAGTCGATTTTCCAACTCCACCCTTGCCTGAGGCAATGGCAATAATGTTTTTAACCTTACTTACCGATGCCCTTGTTTTGTATGGCGATTCCTTGGATTGTGCTATGGGTGCTTTAAGGCTAATATCTATTACACATTTGTCACCAAATTCGTTGGCTAGCACTTTTACACATGCTTTTTTTAATGATGAAGCAAAGGGATCGTTTGGCTTTTGTAGTTCTAATGTAAATTTTATGCTATTGCCGTCAAAGTTTAGACCCTGCACCATGCCAGCAGAAACAATATCTTTTCCTGTCTCTGGATGTTTAATTGATTTGAGGGTGTCAAGTATCTTTTGCTCAGAAAGATGCATTTTATTAGTGTTAGATTAAAATAGGGCTCAAAGGTAAGGATTCCATAAAATCAAAACAAAGAATTGGTGAAAAGGTTCTCATTGAATGGAATCGAGGTTCAATTCACGTGAAGGGTCCCAGAAAAGATTGTCGAATTCAACAATCGTGTCATCCTGCACTTTCACCCCTTCGCTTTCCAGTAATTCCTTCATGGTTTCCCTTCCGGGGAAATGCATTTTGCCTGTAAGCATCCCATTCCGATTCACCACCCTATGGGCTGGAATCCATTCAGGCAAATGCTTTGTTGAGTTCAATGCCCAGCCAACCATTCGCGATGATTGAGGCGATCCCAGACATTTGGCAATCGCACCATAGCTTGTAACCCTTCCTTCTGGAATAAGGTTGGTTACCTCGTAAACCCTTTGGAAGAAATTGTTGCTACTCAATGGCTGGCTCTTTTAATTCTTTATTGATATCTAGTTCAAATCGAATGTAAGTTATTGGCAACCTCTGTTCCAGAAACATGCCTTCATAATAAGTTTTGATGGATAGTATGGGATCAACGATTTTACTTTCATACAAATCATTTGTGCTATGGATAATGCTAAGCTTGTTTTGCTCAACAAGCGCTTTAGTGTATTCGTAAAGGTTTTGACTATCAGTTTTAAGATGTATAGTGCCTTTATCCTTCATGAGTTTTTGGTAGTAGCCCAAAAACCTGCTTGATGTTAATCTTTTCTTTGCCTTTGATTTTCTCGGTTGGGGATCGGGAAAGGTTACCCAAATTTCACTTACTTCTTGAGGAGAGAAGAACGAGGGAATATTCTCAATACGAGTTCGGATGAACATAACATTGAGTAAAGATAAATGCGTTGCTTCCTTTGCACCTTTCCATAAGCGCGCACCCTTAATATCAATCCCAATAAAATTTTTCCCGGGAAACATCTTAGCAAGATTAATGGTATATTCACCCTTACCACAACCAAGTTCAAGTACAATAGGATTTGTGTTCTTGAAAATAACCTTATTCCAATTTCCCTTTAAGTGGTAATCTTTTTGCCAAACTTCTTCCAGTGCTGGCTGGAAAAGATTTGTGAAGGTTTCGTTTTCAGCAAATTTTTGGAGCTTATTCTTTCCCACTTCTATTCCTGTTGAATGTCTACTTAGCCTTTTCAACCCTAACACCTACTGATGCAATACCCTGAAGGTTATTGGTTCTCATCCCGTGCTGAATATTAATGCTATAAACACCCTGCTCAGGGAAGCGAATGTATCGCTTATATGGAATTCTGTTATCGCGAAGACTGCCAAAGCCTTTGCCTAGCCAATCCCCTCTTTTATCAGCAAGGATACACTCAAGTGTGTCGCATAGGGTAGCACCCACTGGAGAGGTAGTATGAATGAAAAGGAATAGATTGCTATTGGGATAGCTGGTAGTATTTCGGATACTCACAAAAATGTTGTAAGGGGAAATTGTATCGGTAACATTTACAAAGAAATGAGCAACACTATCAATGTTCCATACCTCTCTCTTAACATCGTAATTCGATTCGTATACAGCAATGTCTTTGCACGAGATGGCAGAGAATAGGGCTATAAAAACAAAAATGCTAAGCCTACTCATTTCTTTTTCTCCTTTTGCCCTTTTTGTTCCGTCTTTTGTGAGAATGCCTTTTTTCATCATCAAAACGTGTAACACTTTCTTCCTGAATTACATTACTATAACTTAACTCTTTATCCTCAATAATGGAGGTAGCTTCTACCAACTTTATGGGCTTTTGCCCTTTGCTGTTGAGATCAATGATCTCCTTTACTCTATCAACGGGAACGGCAATAAGATTTACGCCAGAGTTCGGATCAGTACTATACCACATAATCCTGTTAAAGATATCAGTTTTGAGGTGGTAGTAGCTAGCATCTTTCGTTTCCAGAGGGATTGTTGTTTTTGGAAAATCTTTGCGGGCATCCATATAACAGTCCACTTCGTAGTTCAAACAACACTTTAGCTTACCGCATTGCCCTGCCAATTTTTGAGGATTGAGCGATACCTCTTGTATCCTTGCAGAGTTAGTGGTAACGGAAACAAAATTGTTTATCCATGAGGCGCAGCAAAGTTCACGTCCACAAGATCCAATACCACCTATTCTACCTGCCTCTTGACGTGCACCAATCTGTCGCATCTCAATGCGAATTTGAAACTCATCGGCAAGAATCTTTATAAGCTCGCGGAAGTCAACACGTTCATCGGCGATGTAGTAAAAAACAGCCTTGGTTTTATCACCCTGATATTCCACATCACCAATTTTCATATTTAAGCCCAAATCGGCAACTATTTGCCTGGTTCTGATCATGGTGTTGTGCTCAAGCGAAATGGCTTCAAGCCATTTTTCAATATCGGCAGGTTTAGCCTTACGGTATATTTTTTTTAGCTCAGTGGAATTGGCATCAATTCCCACTTTTTTCATTTGGAGTTTTACCAGCCAGCCTGTAAGGGTAACCGTACCTATATCGTGGCCAGGTGATGCCTCAACGGCAATCACATCACCTTTTGATAAGTTCAGCCTGTTTACATTTCGGTAGAAACTTTTTCGGGTATTTTTGAACTGTACCTCAATAATGTCTGTTGATAGAGGAGGCTCAGGGATATTTTCAATCCAGTCGTAACTGCTGAGTTTTGAGCATCCTCCACTAAAATAAATGGATTGCTCGGTAACATCTTTACCTTTTATTGATAATCCTCGAGAGCAGATGCTCTTTTCCATAGCTAAGTTCTTATTTGCACGATGCAAAATTAATGATTTTGGTTTTAATACCAATGTTTGTTCCAAGAGACAATGTCGAATCTGCCTTTCGGCAGACAAGGTTGGAACGCTTACAGTCAGAACGCCAAATGGTCTTCTAAATGCAAAAGAGTACTCAAATTCAAAAAAAATGGAAAAAACGCCTATATCTTTTTGTTGATTAGCTTTACCAATTTCATGCAGAAATCGGTAAACACAACTTGTGCATTTCCGTTCCTTCCAATATGTTCAATGGCTGTGCCGAATTCGGAGTATATTGCTGTAATATTTTTGCCATTAACAAATGGCGAAAACTTTTTTCCGAAGTCAGCCTCCTCACCTGAAACATAAACAATATCTTCAAGCCCTAGGTTCAACATAAAACTCTCACGAATAATTCTTAGTGAGTATTTAAGCATCTCCTTCTGCTTTTCTCTGCCCAAAGATGATGCATCATTCACCCAATCTAAAAGGCCCAAAATATTTTTTGAGTAGCAGTGTCGCATGAGTTGCCTGAACATGTCAAAATAAGGGCTTTCATCGGTTGTACTAATGAGAGATAATGCAGATTGAAAGCTGCCATTGGCAACTTTACTGATATCCTGTGCCTTGCCTGGACTCAATTGGTGTCTATCAACCAGTGCAGTGGCAATCTCTTCTCGCCTAATAGGGGGAATCTTTATTATCTGTGTTCTTGATAAAATGGTACTTAGCAACGAACCAGCATTTTCCGAGATTAGCAGGAAAAGGGTTTTTGATGGTGGTTCTTCAAGTAGTTTAAGAAGCCGATTCGATGCGTTGTGATGCATTCGTTCAGGCAACCATATAATCATAGTTTTATAGTCGGCCTCAAAGCTTTTTAGGCTTAGCTTTTTGATTACCTCTGAACTTTCGGCCGTGTTGATTATTCCCAGCTTATTCTCAAGCCCAATAATTTCATACCATTGCGACTCAGTAATGTATGGATTGGAAAGAATGGCTTCACGCCATTGTTGAATGTAAGAATCGCTTTGTTTTCCAGCACTCTTTTCGTCTTCATTTTCGTTCTTTTTACTTTCGTTAACGGGAAAGACGAAATGTAAATCGGGGTGAATTAGTTTCTGAAACTTATGGCACGATGGACATACTCCGCAAGAATCATCCTCTCCCTGATTTTGACATGATATGTACTGTGCGTAAGCTATGGCAAGCATCAACTTCCCAGTCCCTT
Organism: uncultured Rikenellaceae bacterium; assembly: GCA_964509385.1. Classification (GTDB taxonomy): domain Bacteria; phylum Bacteroidota; class Bacteroidia; order Bacteroidales; family Tenuifilaceae; genus MWFE01. The sequence continues at coordinate 316 of CAZDXY010000169.1, read as the reverse complement.
CTGGTCCGGTAAAAAGCTGAGCATGGGCTATTCTTTTGTCCCTAACACTTTTTATAAGCCTGCTTTTTATCTCGTTTTGGCCAACAATATCCTTGAACAGCATCGTTTGAGAATTATAGAATAAAATGGAGTCAAATTTAGTAAAAAGTAAGCGATAACCGAATATATGATTTAGTGGTTAAACGTTGTTGAAGATATCAAAAAAAGATTTTTCTGCAATTTAAATGAACCTCAATATATTGTTGTAGGTTTAAATAGGCAATAAACTTATTATCTTTGCGAAAGATAAACCAAAAACCATAAGCCATGCTACGAT
>CAZDXY010000168.1:0-5537 GCA_964509385.1 uncultured Rikenellaceae bacterium | reverse complement strand
AGTAAAGTCCATTTCCCAAAATTAAACCTTTCCACAAAATTTGCAGTAGAACCTATTTTTAAATATATGCATTTCTTAACAAGAAACCAATTTGCTTTTTATATTTAACATCATTTAAGCTAACAACTTAATATGAAGTCCCAAGTTTTATCTTATGCTCATTCATAATCTGCAACCTAAGCATATTCAATGCTGACACTGATCCTCTTTCAATATTTCTTTCTCTATCAATGCCAAGCCTAAAAATTATGCTTTGGGTTGACCTTTTTGATGCAATGGCAATCCAAAAAGTGCCCACCGGTTTCTGCTCAGTTCCCCCATCGGGTCCAGCAATGCCAGAAGAGGCAATAGCATAATCGGTCATCATTAATTTTCTTACTCCTTGAGCCATTGCTTCAACAACTTGTTGGCTTACAGCACCATACATAGTTATTAACTGTTCATCTACTTCAAGTACTCTTGTTTTTATTTGATTAGAGTATGCAATGATTCCACCAGTAAAATATTCAGAGGATCCAGGTGTCATGGTTAATAAATGAGAGATATTACCACCCGTACAACTCTCTGCAACAGATAGTTTTGAATTAGTTTGCATTAATAAACTTCCAACCACTGAAGCCATGGTATCGTTTTCATTAAAACCAAAAAGGTTTTCAGGAATTATGGTTTGTAATTTCTCAATTTGTTCTTGAATTAACGCTTCAATAATTTCTTTATTAATACCAGTTGATGATAGTCTTATACGAATTGACTTTGGACTTGGAAGGTATGCTATGCTTATTGATTCTGGAAGGTCTTTTTCCCATTTACTAAGTTTTTCGGCAAGAAAAGATTCTGGAAAACCAAAAGTATGAAGTGTTCTATGAACAATCACCTGCTGATTATTCAACTGAGAAATTCTTGGTAATACATTTTCACGCATTATTTCAGTCATTTCAAATGGGACGCCTGGCAAAGAAATAATGTTGCAATTATTAACTTTAAACCACATACCAGGAGCAGTTCCTAATCTATTTAAAAGCGGTTCACAGATTTCAGGAACTTCGGCTTGCTTAAGATTTAATTCCGTAACAGGTAAACCCCTTGAAGAAAATAAATGCTTTATTTTATCTAATGATTGTTCATGGACAACTAATCTGCATCCAAAAAACTTACAAAGCGCAAGCTTTGTAATATCATCACTAGTAGGACCAAGACCACCTGTTGTAATAACAAAATCAAAGTCTTTAACTAATTGATTTAAAGTGTTTATTATATCATCTTCTGAATCAGAAATTGAAATAATACGCTGAACGTTAATACCGATTCCATTAAGTTGGTAGGAAATCCATGAAGAATTTGTATCAACTATTTGTCCTATAAGTATTTCTTGCCCTATTGTAATAATTGCGGCATTCATGATATATCTTTTAAGAAAAGAAAATGCAATAATTTATAAAAAAGTATAAATTTTGAGATAGGATGTTAAACAAAAGAAAAAAATAAATTGAGCCTCTCATGGGACTCGAACCCACGACCTGCTCATTACGAATGAGCTGCTCTACCAGCTGAGCTAAAGAGGCGTTTTTGGTGGTGCAAATTTATTATTTTTCTTGCAGAAATTATCGGTTTTAACATCATTTCTGATCAAGAGCTATGATTCTCTGAATGCGTTGTAAAAGAGTAGGATGCGAATATTTTACAAATACATAAATTGGATGTGGTGTCAGATTGGATAGATTTTCACCAGATAATTTTTTTAGACCATTAATAAGGTCATTACCCATACCATGATTAGCAGCAAATGAATCAGCTTCATATTCCATGCTTCTGCTATACCAATGTGTAAACAATCCAATAATACTCTCAATTGGGCTGAACAATATGGCAAAGCCAATAATTGCTAAATGGAATATTGGTTCGGTTGCATTATCAAAACCCAATGCCATTAAAACCTCTGAATTTGTTGACAATTGGCTAAAAAGATACATAAAGATAGTAGCTTGAGCCACTCCAAAGGCCATGCTTATCCATATGTGTCGTTTTCTATAATGGCCAATTTCATGGGCAAGAACAGCCAAAACCTCCTTCTCATCCAACTTTTCAATAAGTGTATCGAATAGAACAACCCTACGGTTCTTTCCAAATCCTGAAAAGTAGGCATTTGCTTTAGTAGATCTTTTGGATCCATCAATTACAAATACTTTGTTTACAGGAAAATCCACTTGTTGCCCAAATTTTTTGATGGAATCAAGTAACGATCCTTCATTTAACGGTATTTGCTTATTGAATAACGGAACGATAATCTTAGAATAAAGCACATTTGCTATAAAAGAGAATACAACCATTACACATAAAGCAAGAATCCAGAACCAATTACCTGTTCGATAGAATAACCAGGTAATTATTACCATCAATCCACCGCCAATTGTTATGGTGATTAATAGCGATTTAATAAAATCTATAATAAAAAGTTTCGGTGTTGATTTATTAAAACCATATTTTTCCTCAATCACAAATGTATCCCATATTGAAAAAGGAAGGGAAATGATGCTTGAAATACTGCCAATAATGGCAAAAAACACTAGGGTTATAACTATAGGATTAAGATTGAAACGCATTAACCATTCATGTAGCCATCCAAAACCACCAGCTATAATAACCCCAAGAATTATTAAAGTTCCAAGTATTTTTTGAATTAAGCTAAACCTAATATTCTCTGCTTCGTAATTCTGTTGAATTTTGTAACGTTCGGGCTGGTAAATATCTTTTAGTAAGTCTGGAATTGGTTTACTTCTATGGCTAACATTAAGAAAATCAAGAGATATATCAAGAATAAAACTAAATAATATTAGAAATATAAAAAGATAATACAGAAAGGGCATAAGTTTTTGATTTTATTGAATAATGATAACTTTCGTTGTTACAATGTTTTGTTTGAATACTTTGCTAAAGCTTATCCATTACCTGTATCCTTAACTCTAAAATCCTTCTATACCATGTTACTTCAGGAATATGACTAAATTCTTTTGATTTATTCAACCATTCAAGGGCTATATCAAAATTTCCTTTCATTTCATTGGCCAGTGCCATGTTGAATGCTGCTTTTGCAGCGATTTCAGGTTTTATCTTTGGATTTTGAATTACTTTTTGCCATTGTGAAGCAGCATCTAACCATTGATTGTTCTGAACAAACTCGACTGCCTTCCTCATATACTTTGAACCTTTGATATAGTATAATCTTTGCTCATCCATCCACGACGGAGCGATTTGTTTGGCAAACTCACTTCCAGTGATATATCCACAGTATTTAGCAGCAGAGAAAAAACCTGGTAGATGTTCACCTATTCTCACTCTGGTGTAATCAGTTTGATCCCAAATCAAAGTATCTTTATATAAGTAGTCGGCAACAATTTTTTGTTTTTTTAAATCATACACTCTCCAAAATCCATAAATACCCATGGTTAATGAACCATAATATTTATTCATATAACCATCCCAATATGAATAACTTTGTGTTGTTGGTTTAATTTTGAGATATTCCAGAGAGATGACTAAATCTGCATTGTTTTCTGCTGCGAGCCCTTCAACTGTTTTCCATGGGAATGGAAGTATAAACTGTGAAGCGTCGTCACGGAAGAAAATCCTTGTGGATATTTCTAACCCCTGAAACCAGGGTGTATCAAACAAATTTTCTGAAAGAACAAAAACTGCCTCTACAGCAGCTATGCTATCAATGGCAGCTTGAGCCATGCTCTCTTCTACACCTTCAATCCCTTTATAAATGCTGGCAACAATAACTGGATTCGAGAATTCGCTGGTTATGGCAAGTCCTGATGGTTTAAGTGTTTGAATACTAATAATTTTGTATTCAGCACATGATGATAAGGTTAATAAAACTAAAAAAATAATGACAAAATAAAATGGTTTTTTAATTATTGATAACATAGATTAGCAAGTTAAGTACATAGGGTATTTTATGTGAATCATGTTTAATGGTTGCAAAAACAAATTACAATACTAAAAGATTTACAATTAATTAGTTATATAGTCGACGAAGTTTTACCTCTAATTGTCTTATAGTAGCAGGTCGTGAAACAATGGTTAAGTCCTTTGACAAAAGATACATTTTTGGAGTTTCTTGCACATCATACATCATGAGCATTTTACTATCTGAATTATAAGGTTCACGAATATTTATCCAATTAAGGTTAAGGTTTTTTATGTAATCTTGCCAAAGCATTTCATCATCATCGATAGATATTGCAATAACTTCAAAATCTTCACTTGTATAACTATCGCATATCTTAGCAATTTTAGGTAACGATTCAATACAATGAGGACACCAGATGGACCAAAACACTATTAGTTTATACTTAGACTTTACTTTAGAAAGTTTAATTCTTTTAATGTTTGGCTGGTAAATATAAAAATCGTAAGCTTTCTCTCCTACTTTTATGCTTGGTAGTTCTTCATTTAAATCATTAACTTTTTTTTCCCTAATCGTATTTAATCCTTCAAAATTAGTTGATTCAAGGAAATCAACAACAGCCTGATAATCGGACTTAACGAAACCTTCGATTAGAATCGATCTGAAATACTCCTTAATATCGATATGCATTTCCAAATGCATAAAATCAGAAATACCTTGTATAAATGATTCTTCCTGCTCTTCCATATCATAATCATCACTATAAAGCAACTCTATGTACCCCCATAAACGTTTTGCCAAATAGGGTGAGTTAATCAAACGTGAATCGAGTAAGTCAATATTCTGCCACCAAATCTGCTTTAAATGTTTAGCATTTTCATGATCACTAAAAATATTTTGAGAATAAGGTGGCTGTTCGGTCACTATTAGCTTTGTTGACAGTAAGTTGGGATTGAGTTGGTGAATTGTCTTAACCAATTCGTAAAGTTCTCTATTTTGATTATCTAACTCTTTATTTAGCAGATGGTAGAACATTAAAGAATCGGGATAAAAATCCATTAGAGAACGTATTAACCAAGTCTTCTGAGAACTTCTTTTCTTCTCTTTTTGGTATTGCCAGAAGATACTGTTTTCTTTTGATTTGTAAGTTTTTAGGCTATCCTCAGGAGCAAAAACAACGGTTGAAATATCAATTATTGGCTCATCGGAAACCACAAAATCGATCGATATTCCCTTACCAATATTTATTCGATATAATCCTTGTTTATACCCTGGCTTAAGATTAAACGTGTAAAATCCTGACTTAACTTGAAGTGAAGAGTCGATGAATACTAAATCTGAACCATTGAAAGTATATAGATTAGCTTGGGGTGAGAAACCCTGGAGAACATTAACCGAAATATCAACAGACTGCGATTTCAATAAAAATGGAAAGAGTATAAGTAAAAGTATATATAAAAAAGTCTTAACCATTTTATTTCAATTATTTAATGTATAGTCCATTAACCAAGAATATTTCCTGTTAATAAATAGAAACGTTTATTTTGGTCGATTAGTTTATTGCGTTTCGAGCAACAATGCAATTTTTTTCTTCAATTCTTGTGGGTTAAAGGGTTTTAAAATAAAA